>CAIOCZ010000001.1 GCA_903856805.1 uncultured cyanobacterium
CCTTACTACGAAGATGCCGCTTTCTACGTAGTGCTCTGATTTGAGGCCCGAACCAAAAGGGCCATCGCACCTTTTCAGCGTGACTCTCTTTAGATGGAGTATTTCCCAATGCTCCGGCACCTCCCCCAGCCACTCCACCCCTGAATCCTTCATCGGCGCGTCTGGATTCAGCCCCTTGGTCACGGCATGGGAGATCACCGCCTGGCGCTTCTCCTGAAGCAACTCGATAAGGCCCTGCTGCTCGGCAATCAGGGCGTCGATCTTGGCGGTTTCGTGGTCGAGGAAGATGGCGATCGAGGCTTGCTCCTCGAGCGAAGGAAAAGGAATGGCCCAGTCTTGAAATTCTTCAGTTGGTAGCCTCCATCGGCCGAGCTGGGAGCTGCCTTGGCCGTATGCATAGAGAATCTTTTGCTTGTAGCCCATCTGAAAGATATTAAGTAAATAGCCAGGATCCGACCCGTTGGGTTCGGCAATCGAAAAAACTCGATAGTCTGGACTTGTGACTCCAAGCCTTCTTGATATGTCAACGTATCCAGTAAGTAGGTCCATGTGATTCATGGCGAAATCTCCCGGCTCAACTACCTGATACTTCGAGTAGTCCATTGATACTTGCCCGTCATTGCTTTCGGGATCCCTGACTTTGATGCCCTGCTGAGTAATTGAAAGGATGTCGAAGCCCAGCTCGCCAGCGATGCGCTTCTTGATTTCGAATATTCTCCTGACTCTTTTGACCTGCCAATGCTCCGGCACCTCCCCTAGCCACTCCACGCCGCTGGGCTTGTAGGCCGGGTAACGAGGAAAGCTCACGCCGACAGCCCCCCAATCATTTCCAGGATCCGATCGGTCACCTGCTTGAGTTCGGCATCAATCACCTCCAAGGGCCTCGGGGGTGTGAACACATAAAAGTGCCGATTAAACGGGATCTCGTAGCCCACCTTGGTTTTGTCGTGGTCGATCCAGGCATCGCTCAGATGCGGCAACACTTCCCGGTCGAAGTAGCTCTGAATGTCGTCTGAGAGCGGCACGTTTTCCGTATCGCGCAGGCTGCTGTCTGCTTGGGGTTTTCCTTTGGCCTTACCCTTCTGGCCAAGCACCACATTCCCGTCTTCATCGCGCAGGGGCCGCTCCACCGTGATCGTGTGGTAGCCAAAATCCTCGTTGCGGAAGATCTTGCTGATTGGTTTGCCGTCTTGCTCGGCTTCTTCGAAGGCGCCAAACAACTGGGTGATCCGATCAATGTGCTCCGGGCTGAGCTCCTTCCGCTTGCTGCCGAGGCTCTTGCGCATCTTCTGCCAGTAGCTGCTGGCATCAATCAGTTGCACCTTGCCCTTTCTTTCCGCTGGCTTGCGGTTGCTCAGGATCCACACATAGGTGCTGATTCCCGTGTTGTAGAACATGTCGGTGGGCAAGGCGATGATCGCCTCCACTAAGTCGTTCTCAAGCACATAGCGACGGATTTCACTCTCGCCCGAGCCAGCTCCACCAGTGAACAGCGGTGATCCATTGAGGACGATGCCAAAGCGGCAACCACCGTCCTGTGCGGGCCTCATCTTGCTAATCAGGTGCAGCAGAAACAGCAGA
>CAIOCZ010000002.1 GCA_903856805.1 uncultured cyanobacterium
AAGAACGGCGTCGCGGCGGCGATCTGGCACCTGTTCGGCTTTGGGTTTGCCGAGTTGGGCACGGTCACCTGGCAGGCCCAGGACGGCAACCCCCGGCCGCGGCTGTTTCGCCTGGCGGCGGAGCAGGCGGCCCTCAACCGGATGGGCTTCAACAACGACGGGGCCCAGGCCCTGCGCCAATGCCTTGAACGCCAGCAGTTGCCGCCTCCCGGTCAGCGGCCAGCGGTGCTGGGACTCAACTTTGGCAAGTCCCGAAGCGTCTCCCTGGATCTGGCCCCCGACGACTACGCCTCCTCCCTCGAACTGCTCGCCCCGCTGGCCGATTACGCCGTGGTGAACGTCAGTTCCCCCAACACCCCGGGTCTGCGGGAGTTGCAGGAGGAAGGCCAGCTGCGGCGGTTGGTGGAGCGGTTACGTCGGTTGCCGGCCTGCCCCCCCTTGCTGGTGAAGATCTCCCCCGATCTGGAGGACGACCGCATCGATGTCATTGCTCGCCTGGCCTACGAGGAGGGCTTGGCGGGGGTGATTGCCGTCAACACGAGCCTCAACCGGCTTGGCCTGGAGGAGCGCCGCCTGCCCGGCAGCGGCCTGCGCCTGGCCGAGGAGGCGGGGGGGCTGAGTGGCCGGCCGCTCCGGCACCGGGCCCTGGAGGTGCTGCGGCGGCTGCGGGCCAGCTCCGGGCCGGCCCTGCCCCTGATCGGCGTGGGGGGGATCGATTCGGCCGAGGTGGCCTGGGAGCGCATCAGCGCCGGAGCCTCGCTGGTGCAGCTTTATACCGGCTGGATCTACGAGGGGCCCACCCTGGTGCCCTCGATTCTGGAGGGGCTGGGCCGCCAGCTCGATCGTCACGGGCTGCGTTCAATTTCAGAAGCGGTTGGGTCTGGACTGCCGTGGTGTTGAGGGTTTAGGTAGCGTCGGCGGGAGAATTCGACCCCACCACTTGGCGCTTCCAGGCCTGATGCTTGATCTTCAGGACCGGCTGCGTCCGTTGAAGGCCCAGATCTTCCCCCAGGTGATGCTCCTGGAGCTCAATGACACCAGCCTTCGGGGTCAGCTGATGCGCCGTCGGGGCCCCGAGCCCCTCAGCCTGGACGTGCCGCTGCCGCCCCTCACCTGCCGGGGGGGCATGCCGCTGGAAAAAGAACCCCTGGCTGATCTAATCGGCGATCTGATGGTGCGGGATGGGCTGATCGATGCCATCGTGCTGGCGGCCCTACCCGCGGCGGCGGTGCACTGGAGGGTGATCGAATGGCCGTTCGACACCTTCCCCAGCGATCCGGAGGATGCCCTGCGTCAAGTGAACCCCCCCCTCAACTTGCCCCTGCCCTTGGAGGCGATGGTGCTGGATCTCCAGCCTCTGCCCGGCGTCGGTCCGCCCCAGATGCTTATGGCCGCGTCCCCACGGGACCTGGTGAATGGTTGGATTGAGGTGTTCTCCCTGGGTGGGGTGCGGCTGGAGCGATTGGCCCCGGCCCAGAGTTGCCAGCTGACGGCCCTGCAGCCCCTCCTGGCCGAGATCCCGGCGTCAGAGCTCGTGGTGCTGCTGGATCCCACCCCCGCCGGCCTGCGGCTGGTGCTGGTTCGCCAGGGGTTGCCGGTGTTCGAGCGCCTGCTGCCCCAGGCCCCGTCTGACCCCTGGGCGGAGCTGCAGCGCTGCCTTGCCTTCTATCGACGTCAGGATCCAGGGGTGGGGGGGATGCGCCTGCTGCTCGCCGGGGAGCTGCCGGGGTGGGAACAGCTGGAGGAGGTTCTGGGGGTGCGCGCCGAGCAACTCAACCCCGAACCCTTCGGTTCCCTGGTCCTGCAGGGGCTGGCCCATCCGGAGGTGGGGTGATGGCGACCTGGAGGGAACGGTTGGCGGCCCTGGGCGGCCGGAGGCCATCACGAACAACGGAGCCAAGTCCTGAGGGTGATGGGGCCCCACCGCAGGGGGAGATCCCCCTGCTCGATCTGCTACGGGAGCGACGCCGTAGCCTCGGTGCCGAGTCGATGCTCGCCGCCCTTGAACTTCGCCAGCGTCGGCTGCTGCAGGGGACGCTGGTGGGGGCCGTGCTGATTGGCGCCGCCCTGCTCACCGCTGGGGGGGTGATGCTGCGCCACCGTTGGGTGCTGGCACGGATCAATGATCTGCGGGGCGTGGAGGCCGAGGTCACTAGCCTCCAGGCCGAGATGGCAGCGCGTAAGGCCGTGGTGGATCGGCTCACCGCCAGCAACGCCAATCTCACCCGAGCCCTCACCACCCTGCGCACCAGTTCGGCCCTGCTCACCGAACTGCAGCTCCGCACCCCGGAGGGTGTCCAGCTGGTGTCGGCCCAGGTAACTGGTCCGACCTTGGAGCTCAAGGGCCAGGCCAGTGACCCCTCGGCTTTTGCCCGCATCAATGCCATGCAGCTGGAACTGCGGCGTTCCCCCCTGCTGGATCCCCCAGGCCTCAGCTTGCTCAAGGTGGAACGCCTGCCGCCCGCCCCTCCCCCCACCAGCAACGGCAAAACGACCGTGGCCCCCCCCTCTCCGGTGGCCTTCGCGATCACCGGTCCATTCGCCACCTTGAGCCCCACCCAGCAGCTCACCCTGATGCGGCAGCTGGGTTCCGAGGGCATGGCCCGGCGCTTACAACTGCTCGAGAGCGAAGGTCTGATCCCATGACCAACCTCCAACACGACTCCCGCACCCTCTCCAGCCAGGCCCTGCAGCGGCTCTGGCTTTGGGTGCCGGCCGGCGTCCTCGGGGTGGTGGCCCTATTTGTGCTTGCCGTGGCCGTGCTGCCGGAGCTGGGGTCCCTGCAGCGGGACAGCCAGCGGTTGGAGGAGTTAGAGGGGATGCAGCAACAGCTGAGCTTGCTGCGCAATCAGCTCAAGGTGCTGGATGAGAACCAGGCCAAGGCCCAGACCCAGCAGGCGCGGCTGTTTCAGCTGATCACCGGCAGTGGGGATCTCTCGACTTTCCTGGCGGCCCTTGATCGGACCGCCAGTCAGGCCGGAGTGCAATTGGACCTCTACGAACCCCAGGGCAGCCTGGCGACCACCGCCACCGGTCGTGCCAGTGCCTCCCCCACCCCGCCAGCGGGGAACGCTGCGGGGGCTCCGCCGGCCGGGCAGGCGGGTCAGGCCGCGGCCCGTGATCCCCTTGAGGTGGATGGCCTCCGCCGCAAGCCCATCCTGCTGTCCGCCCGCGGCTCCTATCCGGCCCTGCTGGAATTCCTGCGGGGCCTGGAGGCGTTGAACGTGCTGGTGGTGCAGAGCGATCTGAAGCTCAGCCTGGAGGACGACAAGGCGAAGCAAGCCTCCCGAAGCACCTCCCAACCCCGGGTGGAACTGAAGTTGGCCCTGAGCCTCTACGACCGGGAGGCCACGAAGGGGCGGGCCCGGCCGCTGCCCTCGCCGGCGGCCGCACCGCCGAACTGACCCTGAGAGGATGGTGGAACTGCCAAAGGCAGATACCATGCAGCCCATTGCGGCAAGGTGAGGGTGGCTAAGGGAGCACGGGCCGTCTGGCTCCTGTCGGCGCTCCTTCTTGGAGGTGTCCAGGATCTCGGTCTTGCGGCCGGGGCCCAGACCACTGCGGCCACCCCCCTGCAGTTACGGGTGCGACGGATGCCCGATTCCCTGGATCTGGTGATCGAGGGCACCGGTGCCTCCCCCCAGTTGCTGCAGACCAGTCGGGGCAGCACCTGGTTGGGCCGGTTCACCACCACCACCCAGACGCTCCTGCCCCTCGGGCCCCAGCGGTTGTCCCTGCCGGAGGCAGGCCTGCAGGCCATCAGCCTGGAAGGGGGCCCCCGAGAGTTTCGGCTGGAGGTGGTGCCGCTGCCGGGGATGCCGTTGAACCGGCCGGTGGTCAGCGCCGATGGTCGCAACCTGATTCTGTCCTTCAATGCGCCGGCCCAGGCCAGCCTGCAGACGCTGGAGCCCAATGCCGCCATGCCGGGACGGCTGCCCCAGGCCGCCTTTGTGCCCCCCCTGCAGCCGCGGGCCGTGGCCCCACCGCTGGGAGACATGGCCGTGGGCACGATGATGCTCAGCAATCCCAGCTATGTGAACGTCAGCGGACCGCCGGTGACAATGACCCTGCGGAACGCTCCCGCCAAGGATGTGCTGATGGCCCTGAGTCAACTCGGGGGCTACGGCTTTGTGTATGTGGATGATGTTGCTGCTCCCGATTCGAGCAGCAAGGCGGCATCCGGGGGTGGATCTGGGAGTGGATCTAACAGTGGATCCGGAGCGGCGACCAGCGCCACCCTGGCCCGCAACAGTCCGGGCATGAGGCCGATCTCGATCGCCTTCCGACGGGAGAGCTATGGCCGGGCGATTAACTCCACTCTGATGGCAGCGGGGTTGCAGGGCAAACGCGATGGCAACACGATCTTTGCCGGCCCGAATGTGCTGGCCAAGAGTTTCGGGGCCCAGATGTCGAAGGTGTATCGCCTCAACCAGGTGAGCGCCAATTCGGCTGCGGATTATCTCGCCAGCCTGGGCGCCACGATCAGCAAAACGTTCACCACCACCTCGGTGAGCTCCCAGACCCAGTCCACGGGCACCCCCATCGACAACCAGGGCTCCCAGCAGACCCAGACCGCGCGCACCACGGCCATCGAATCCTATGGGGCCAGCCAGGGTCCCCTGCGCGGCTTGATCGGCACCACCGACAGTCGCCTGGGCACGGTGACCCTAGTGGGAGATCCACGGGTGGTCATGGTGGCCGAGAGCTATCTCAAGCAGCTGGATCTGAGGCAGCGGCAGGTGGCGCTTTCGGTGAAGATCCTGGATGTTGATCTCACCAACGATGCCGAAACCAATAATTCGTTCGCCTATCGCTGGGGCAATGGCTTCATCGTGAATGCGGGCGGCAGACTGGTGGCCAACTTCGGAAACTTCCTGCCGCCGGGCTCGGCCGAAGGCGGCCTCCCTAGCCCCTACACCGGCGCCGATGGCACCTCGCCCAGTGTTGGCACCGGTCAGTTCAATGGGAATGGTTTCCTCGACCGTCCCTTGGACTCCAGCCGGTTCCCGGGCAGTTCCTCGAATCTGCCGGGCTTCCCCCAAGCCGGCAATTTCTATGCCCGGCCCGACTACGGCACCTACGCCGACCCCGGCCGGCCGGGGGTGTCGGACATTGATTCCCAGGGCAAGATCACGTTCAAGTCACCCACACGCTTCAGTTATCCCGCCAATCAGCTGTTCGACCTGGTGCAGGCCCAAATCGTGGCCAAGACCACCAAGGTGTTGGCCAGCCCCACCCTCATCCTCCAAGAGAATCCTTCCCTCCTGCGGGATGATTCCTCCGGGGTTAGTTCCGGTACGACCACCACCGCCAGCCGCTCGTCCCTCGATTCCGCCAACATTGATTCGCCCATTGGCCGCAAACGCGGTAATGAAGGAATTGTCCGGGTTGGCATTGATGTACCCACCAAGGTGAGCGTGACCCAGAGCGGCACCATCGGCAGCATCAGCTGCTCGATTGATGAACTCACCACCTCCGGTCTGGTGTTGGGGGCGCGGATTGAGAAAATCGATGACAACGGCTTTGTGACCTTTGCCCTCTCGCCCAGCATTTCGGCGGTGCGGGAAACGATCCCCTCCGGTGGAAATTGCCCTCCGATCAGCATCCTGGCCGTGCGCAAGTTGGACACCGGTGCGGTGCGCGTGCGCGATGGTCAGACCCTGATCCTTACCGGCGTGATCTCCGACGAGGACCGCTCCGAAATCACCAAGTGGCCGATCCTGGGGGACGTTCCTTTCGTTGGACAATTCTTCCGCAACACCACCCGCCAGCGTAATAAGCGGGAACTGGTGATCATGGTCACGCCACGCATCATCAATGATCAGGAGGGCGGGGTCTACGGCTATGGCTATCAGCCTGGCACCAGTCAAGCTCGGGAGCTGCTGCGGGGCAGCTGACCCTGCGGTTTCCTGTGCTTTAGAGGGCCAGGGGGACCAGATACTTGATCGCTAACGGCGCCAGGCTTTCCATCAGGCCCATGGCCCCATGGAGCAGCTGGCTGCCCATGCCGTTGCCGCCGGGGGGCTTCGCGGTGGGTTGGTCGAGGGTGGCGGTGAACTGGCGCAATTGCTTGGCCTGGTCCCCATCCCCGCCCCTTTCGTAGAGCGTGGCGGCATAGGAGAGGTCGGAGCTGGCCTGCTCGCTCTTGCCCTGTTGACTGCGACTGATCCCCCGTGCCGCCCAACTGATCGCCGCCTCCGGTTGGCGTCGGATCGCCTCCCCGAAGAAGCGTTCCGCCTCCGTTTGGCGCCCAGCCAGGGCGGCCTCCACACCGGCGTTGTGCAGATCGACGTAGCTCAATTGATCGGGGGCGATCCCCACCGCCTGTTGCCAGTGGCTGCGGCTCAGGGCGCCCGCATCCAAGAGGGCTCCGCTGAGATCGCTCTGGCGTAGATCCGTGCCCTCCAGGCGGGCCCCCCGGAGGTCGGCCCCCCGCAGGGAGGCCCCCTGCAGGCTGGTGAAGCTGAGATTGGCGCCGGCCAGGACCGCCCCATCCAGTCGGGCCTGGCTCAGGTTGGCCCGTTGCAGCTGGGCCCCCTGCAGCTGGGCGTCCCGCAGATCGGCGTGGACCAGATCGGCATCTTGCAGGCGGCAGCGGGGGCAGTGGTGGTTGGCCAGCAGGGCCTGCAACGCCTCCAGGTTCGCGGCCCACAGCGGCGCGGCGGGCGGCGCGACGGGCACCAGCAGCGCCAACGCCGCCGCGGGTGCGGTCCAGCGGGCGAAGCGAGCCATGGCAGGGGCGCAAGGGTGGGCCTGTTGTAACCCGGCTCCGGTCCCGGTGGCTGCGGTGCGGATCAGCGCGGCAGCCGGCGCAGTGTTGTCACGAGTCGGCGCCGCAGGCGCCGCAGCTGGTCCAGGCTCGGTGCCGCCCCTGGGGCCGCGAAGCGCTGCTGCTGGTAGGCGACCACGAAGGCGCTCAGGGCGTCGGCCAGCTCGGGCCAGCACCCGATCACCCGCGACGCGAAGGCCGTGAGGCTTTCGCCGGCGAGCGGCGTCAGCCCCCGCCGGGCCAGCGGCGCCAGGCCCCGGTCCAGCTCCCGGCGCCAGGGATCGGTTCCCGTGTTTGCTTGCCACCAGCGCAGCCAGGCCAGCCCCAGGGCGAGGGCCATCGCCACAAGACCGAGCAGAACGAAGCCCCCCGCCTGGCCATGGGGCCCGAACAGACGCTGCTGCAGCGCCTGCTGGCTCTGCTGGTCGAACCCCAGCCACAGGCTGGTCCAGGCCAGATCAAGGCCCCACCATTGCTGTTGCAACCACACCAGCGGCCCCTGAGGCGCCAGGCTTGGGTTGATGGCGCCGGAGTCCAGGGTCACCCAGCGGCTGGGATCGACCAGGCGCCAGCCTTCTCCCTCCAGCCACACTTCACTCCAGGCATGGGCATCGCTCTGGCGCAGGTTGAGGTAAGGCTGGCCGCCCAGGGGTTGCACCCACTGACCCCCCTGGTAGCCGCTCACCACCCTTGCCGGCACCCCCGCCGCGCGCATCAGCACGGTGAAGGCACTGGCGTAATGGCCACAGAATCCCTCCTGGCTGTGGAACAACAGCTGATCGAGCGGCTCCCGTTCAGGCAGCGGTCCGGGGTGACGGGTGTAGCGAAACGGTTGGCTGCGGAACCAGTGTTCCGCCAGGTCCAACCGTTGCGCAGCCGAACCGGTCGCCGCCCAGCGGGCCGCCAGGGCCTCCAGGCGTGGATTGGCGCCGCGCGGCAGCTGCAGATCGATCAGGGTGGGGGGGTGCTGCTGCCAACTGGCCTGCCCCTGGACCTCCCCCAGGGCGTAGATCCGTCGCTGCTGGTCCCTAGCCCGGTCAACCAGTTCCCCTCGGGGGGACGGCCTCAGCTCCGTCCCCAGGGGCCGGCCGGTGCCGCCCCAGGGCACCACATTCAGGCCACTGGGCTCCGCGAGCCAGAGCTGGCGAGGACCGCTGGTTGGGGGGAGGGGCGTCCCAGGCCCGGAGGGCTGTTGATCCAGGGCCAGCCAGCTCCGTCCGTCAAAGCCCTCGTGCACGAGCACCCGCCAATATCGCTGCGGCGGTGCCGGGGGCGCCCCCCCCAGAAACTGCACCCGGGCTGCCGGGGTTGGATTGTCCACCAGGGTGCTGATCGCCCCTGGATCCAGGCGATCATTCAGGCCGGTCAGGGCGGCTTGGCCGAGGTCGTGGGGGACCGGCGTCAGCGGCCCCAGGCGGGGCAGCAGCAGAAACAGGGCCAGGGTCAGGGGCAAGGCCGCCACCAGCACCACCAGGCTGCGGCGCAGCAACTGCCGCCAGCTGTTGCCGCGATCGACCTCCAGGGCCAGCAGCCCCATCAGGATGACCACGGCGGTCCCCCCCTGGAGCAGGCTGCCGGCGAGATCGGGCTGCAGGGCGGCCAGGACCCCAACGCTAAGCAGTTGGAGCAGCCCCACCAAGCGCCGTTCCGACAGGGTGCGCGCTTCGCGCAGTTTCAGGGCGGTGAGGCCCGTCAGCAGGATGGCCAGCAGGGTGAGCAGCAGGGACAGCGGTAAGCGCACCAGGCCGACCGCCAACAGGACCATGGCGAGCCATTGCAGGGTGGTTGCGCTTCGGAGCGATGGACCTCGCGATGGACCTCTCGCCATTCAGCGGCAGGTGGCCAGGGCCGTTAGGCAGCGGTCGCGCTGCTCGGAGCCCCGATCCGGTGGAATGCGTTGCTCCCCCAGCACCAGTCCGAAGCTCGCCCCCTGGCCATGCAGGCGCCAGATGCGTTCGCTGAGATGTTCCAGTGCCCGTTCCCGGGGGAGCGAGGGTTCGGGGGCCAGCAGCGCCTGGCCCCCCTGGGGATCGCCAAAGCGCTTGGCGAAGCGACCGCGCCCCTGGGCCAGCCGTTTCCAGGCCAGCCGCCCATGGCCGTGTTCCGGCCGGTGCGGCGTGAGGTCGTGCCACTCGGCACCCTCGAGGCCCAACGGCGCGCCGGAGCAGGGGGTTGCCGCTGCCAGTCCGTCCTCCAGCGAGAGTTCCCGGACCGGACCCGCCCGACGGGCGGGAAACACCAGCTGCTGCAGACTCGGTTGCCAACGGGACCAGCAGACGAACAGCCCCAGGGGAGCGCTGGTCTGCAGATGCAGCAGGCCGGGGGTGTGCAGGCCCCGGCGCCTGGGGGTCCAGGGCACCGCCAGATGATGCACCCCCGCGGCCAGGGTGTGGGGCTGCCCCAGGGCCTGCCCCGACCAGCCCAGGCGGAGGCCCTCGCAGAGGCTGGGCACTTGGAGCCGCAGGGGGTAGGTCAGGGTGGTTGCGGCGAAACCCGGCGCCGGCTGCTCGCAAGAGAACTCCAGTCCCTGCAGGTTGAAATGGGTGAGATGGAGGGCAAGCAGGAACACCGCCAGCATCAGAAAGCTGAGCAGGATCGGACCATTGCTCTGCAATTGGATTCCCACCAGCTGCAGCATCAGCAGCACCGCCAGCCATTGCCAGCCGAAGCGACTGGGCAGGATGTAAAGGTTGCCCAGTCCCAGACGCAGCCGTTCGCCGTTGGCAGGCCTGAAGGCCAGGGGTTTAGCGAAGTCCATCCACCTCCGCCAGCAGGCCGGCGCTGAGGGCCGCCCGGTCCTGGTCGGGCAAGCCCCGATCGAGGCGGTGTTCGCACACCGCAGGCAGGACCGCCTGCACGTCGTCCGGCACGACGTGCAGGCGGCCGGCCTGCAGGGCCCAGGCCCGGGCCGCCGCCAGCACCCCCAGTCCCGCCCGTGGTGACAGGGGCAGGCCCGGAAACCCGGGGCGGCGGCTGCGGGCCAGCAGATCCAGCAGGTAGTCCAGCAGGGCCTCGCTGGTGTGCTGCCGTGCTGCCCGTTCCTGCAGGTCCAACAGGTCCTGGGGCTGCAACCGGTTGGCGAGGGTCGCCGGCGCTTCGGCGACGCCGGCCAGCAGCTGCCGCTCCGCGGTCCGCTCCGGGAAGCCCAGGCTCAGGCGCATCAGGAAGCGATCCAGCTGGGATTCGGGCAGGGCGGAGGTGCCGCCTTGCTCCAGCCCGTTCTGGGTGGCGATCACCAGGAAGGGAGTCGGCAGTGGATGGCTGGTGCCATCCACGCTCACGCGCCCGCTGGCCATGGCCTCGAGCAGGGCGCTCTGGGTGCGGGGACTGGCCCGATTGATCTCATCGGCCAGCAGCACCTGGCTGAACAGGGGACCGGGGTGGAAGCGAAAGCGGCCGCTGGCGGGCTCGAAGATGTTCACGCCGGTGAGATCGGCCGGCAGCAGGTCACTGGTGAAGCTCACCCGCTGAAAGGCCAGGCCGAAACAGCGGGCCAGGGCCTCCGCCAGCGTCGTTTTGCCGACGCCCGGCAGGTCTTCGATCAGCAGGTGGCCGCGGGCCAGCAGACAGGCCAAGGCCAGGCGCACCTGGTGCTCCTTGCCCAGCAGCACCCGGCCGATGGCGGCGATCTCCGGTTCGAGACTGGTGGCGACGACGGCACTGGTGGCGACCAAGGCCCCGGCTGAACTAGCCAACAGCGTATGGGCAAGCCGCCGGTTTTGGGAGTCGTTGGCCCGGCTTTGGGAGCCGTTGGCGTGGTACAAACCAACCCATCGGTGGGGAGGCGGGCCATGGCGTTTGCGGGCGAGCCGGCGCCCGAAGCCCATGGCGGCAACCGGGGGGCAGTGGCCCGACAGTTGGGCTGTCGCCCCGACCAGGTGCTGGATGCCAGCGCCTCCCTGGTGCCGTTCGGTCCGCCCTTGGCGATGCGGTTGCGCCTACTGGCGGCCCAGGGGAGCAGCTTGCGGGACTACCCCGACCGCACCTACACCGCGTTGAGGGGGGCGCTGGCCGGTCGGCATCAGCTCGATCCGGCCTGGGTGCTGCCCGGCAATGGCGCGGCCGAGCTGATCACCTGGGCCGCCCGGGATGCCGCCGCCGAGGGCCCCAGCCTGCTGCCCACCCCGGGTTTCGCCGACTATCGCCGCGCCCTGGCCTGTTGGCAGGGGGCCTGGGTGCCGTGGCCGTTGCCCCTGCACTGGGAGGACGGCTTCCCCCAGCCGTTCCCCACGCCGGCGAAACCGCCGGCGGTGCTCTGGCTCACCAACCCCCATAACCCCACCGGCCAGCTCTGGAGCCGGAGGTCCCTGGAGCCTCTGCTGGCCGCCGGTGGGTTGGTGATCGCCGATGAGGCCTTCCTGCCCTTGGTGCCGGGGGGCGAGCGCCAGTCGCTGGTGCCCCTGCTGGCGCGCCATCCCAATCTGGTGGTGTTGCGCAGCCTCACCAAGCTCTATGGCATCGCCGGGGTGCGGCTGGGCTATGCCCTGGCCCATCCAGACCGGCTCGCCCGCTGGGCCGCCTGGCGCGATCCCTGGCCCGTCAACGGCCTGGCCGCCGCCCTGGGGCCAGCGTTGATCGCCGATGGGGCCTGGGAACAGCGGGTGCAGGATTGGGTGGCACGGGAGCGGAGCTGGCTGGTGCCACGGCTGGCGGCGATCCCGGGACTGACGCCGCTGCCCTCCGCCACCAACTTTCTGCTGCTCCGCAGCACGGCGGCGGGCGGTGGTGCTGGAGGTGGCGAAGCGCCGTCGCTAGAGCCGTTGCGGCTGGCTCTCCAGAACCGCCATCGCATCCTGCTGCGCGATTGCCGTTCGTTCGATGGCCTGGATGGCCGCTGGCTGCGGTTGGCACTTCTGGATCGTCGCGGCCATCGGCGGCTGCTGCGGGCCCTGACCTTGGAGTCGGGCCAGGCGCCTTAGCCCGCCGCCCTAGCCCGCTGCCAGCTCCACCAGCAACCGGGCCAGTCGCTGATCGGCATCGCGCACCGCCAGTTGGCCCATCCCCTGCCGCAGGGCGCTGAGTGGATCGGCTGGGCCGCCGTTGACCCCCCGCAGCCGTGGGCCGAGCAACCGCCAGATCGCCTGCTCCAGGGCCGGCTCCCCGGGCTCGTGCTGCCACACGATCACGGCCGCCGCCAGGGCCGCGGCCGCCGCGGCGTTGGCATCCTGATGGCGGTCGGCGGCCTGGGGGAAGGGCACCAGGATCGCCGGGGTGCCGCAGACGGCCAGTTCGCTCAGACTGCCGGCGCCGGAGCGGCTGATCGCCAGGTCGGCGTGTTGCAACAGGCCGGGCATTTCGTCGCAGAACGGACGCTCCACCACCCCCGCCAGGCTCGATTGGCCGGCGTCGGGATCATGGCTGCCGGTGAGGTGCACCACCCGGCACCCCGCCGCCGCCAGCTTCGGCAGCAGGGGGCGCACCATCCGGTTCAGGCCCAGGGCCCCCTGGCTGCCCCCCATCACCACCAGCAGGGGGCCGGGGCCCGTTGGCACCCAGTCCGGCAGGGGCGCCGCCACCAGCAGCGCCTGGCGTACCGGCGTGCCGGTGATGGCGGGATGGCAGCGGGGCAGGCGCTGCGCCGCCTCCGGCAGCCCCACGGCCACCCGGGTGCAGAGGCCCCCCAGCAGGCGGGTCACCTTGCCGGGGATGGCGTTGCTGTCGTGCAGCACCACCGGCACGCCGCAGCTGCGGGCCGCCAGGATCGCGGGTGCGGCGATGTAGCCGCCGCTGCTGAACACCACCGCCACCCGCTCCCGCCGGATCAACCGCCGCACGGGCAGGGTGGCCAGCAGCAGCTGGGCGAGGTTGGCCAGCTTGCGCAGGCCGCGCCCCTGCAGCCCGCCGGCCCGCACCGTGGTGAGGGGAATGTGCGGCGGCACCAGCTGGGTTTCCAGCCGATCCGGCACGCCCACCCAGTGCACCGTCCAGTCGGGGGGCAGGGCTTCGGCCACCGCCAGGGCCGGAAAGAGGTGACCGCCGGTGCCGCTGGCGGCGATCAGAAGCGTGGGCATGGGGGCGGCGGGGGGCGGCGCGCCTAACTTAAAAGCCGATTCCAGGCTGCCTGGCCCGCCGATGCCCCCGACCCCCTCCCGTTCGCCTGCCGCCCGCGGCGGCTCCCTGCGCCTGGCCTTGTTGGGGCTGGCGCTGGGGAGCTTGTCCCTGGCTGCGCTGCCGGCGCGGGCGGCGGCCCCCAGCCCCGCCCAGCTCCAGGCCCTGGAAACGGCCCTGAACGACAGCGGTGAGCGGTCCCTGGCGGCCCTGCTGGAGGTGGGTCCAGGCCTGGATCCAGCGGCCCTCCAGAACCGTCACCATCAGCTGCGCCAGCAGTTCCCCGATCTGCACTGGCAGATCAGTGCCGGCACGCCCCAGCGCAATGGCCAGCCCACGGTCAACGTCAAGGTGAGTGGCACACGGCGGCAGGGCGGCAGCACCTATCGCTTGGATGCCCAGCAGCAGTTGGCCCTGCAGAGCGACGGCACGCGAATCAACGGCCAGACGGTGCTGGGGGAATTTTCCCTGCTGCGCAGTGGCGAGAACGCCCCAGCGGTGAGCCTGATGATTCCCGATGCGGTGCTCACCGGCCAGCGCTACGACGTGGACGTGATCTTCGATGAGCCCTTGGATGGGGCCCTGGTGGCCGGCGGCATCGTGGCCCTCACCCCCCAGCAGATCGCGTCGCTGGAGAGCCCGAGCCTGGAGTTGGCCGCCCTTGGGGGTGGCGGCCTGTTCAAGACCGTGCAGGCCCCCTTTAGCCCTGGCTCCCAGACCTGGGCGGTGTTGCTGGTGCATCCGAAGGGCATCATCAGTGCCACCAAGCGGGTGCGGGTGGTGGACGACCGGGCGGCCCTGACGCCCTGACGCCCTGAGGGAAGCTCCCGCCATGGCCCGTCTACCCCACCGGTTCGCCCCCACCCCAACGGCCGGTTTCCCCGACGCTTTGCCGCTGGAGGGTGATGGGGCCTGAACGCAGCGATCGCCCGCGACGCATCTGGGTGGTGGATGACGACCCCGAGCTGCGCACCATGCTCGCCACCTATCTGGGCGACCAGGGCTACCAGGTGCGCACCCTGGCGGATGGGTCCCAGCTCACGGCGCGCCTCAGCGGCCAACTGGGCGGCGAACGCCCCGATCTGCTGGTGCTCGATCTGATGCTGCCCGGTGACGACGGCCTCACGCTGCTGCGGCGCCTGCGCGATGCCGGCGACGACCTGCCGGTGTTGATGCTCACCGCCCGGGCGGATGCGGTGGATCGGATCATCGGCCTGGAGCAGGGCGCCGACGACTACCTGGCCAAGCCCTTTCTGCCCCGGGAACTCAGCGCCCGCATCGAGGCCGTGCTCCGCCGCCGGGGCCAGGGCCCCAGCGGGGCGCCGCTGGTGAGCGCTGAACCGGTGATATTCGGTCACCATCGTCTGGATCTGGCCCGCCGCAGCCTGGAGCGGGATGGCCGTGCGGTGCCCATCACCAGTGGGGAATTCGCCCTGTTGGCCGCCTTCGTACAGCACCCACACCGGCCCCTGTCGCGGGAGCGGCTGATCGAACTGGCCCGCGGTCCCGCCAGCGAAACCGACAGCCGCAGCATGGACGTGCAGATCTCACGGCTGCGCAAGTTGATCGAACCCGATCCCACCCGCCCCCGCTACGTGCAGACCGTCTGGGGCTACGGCTATGTGTTCGTCCCCGACGGCACCCCTCGCCCGGCGGCCTGACCATGCATCGTCGCTGGCGGCTGCTGGGGTACGGGGCGGCGGCGGCGGGGTTCAGCGGCCTGAGCCTGCTGGCCCTGCAGTTGCTGTTGGGGCGCCGGCTGGAGCAGGCCCAGATCCGGCAGCTCGGCTCGGAAGTGACCGCCAACCTGCTGTTGGGGGAGGTGGCCCTGGAGCGCTTGAGCCCGGCGGCCCTCAGCCGCATCAGCGGCATGCGCCTGGTGGTGGGCGGCCGTCCCGGCTCCGCCGACAGCGTCGCCCGGCCCGCCGATCCGCGGTTGCGCCGTCAGGCCCGCCAGCTCCATGGGGAGCTCTGCCGTCGCCTGCCCCGTTGTCCCGATGTCTGGCCCACCCGGGACCGGCCGCGGGGGGTGTGGGTGGAGATGGGGTCGCCTCTGGAAGCGGTGTGGCTGTTCACACCGCTGCCGGCGCTGCCGGGTTGGCCGCCGGACCCCCTGCTGTTGGTGCTGGGGCTGGCTAGCGGGGCCCTGGGGGCCGCTTTGTTGTTTCAGGCGCTGGAGGTGCAGCGGCCCCTGGCGCTGCTGGAGCAGGCCGTGGGGGCCGTGGGTCTGGAGCAGCAGCCCGCCGCCGTCCCGGGCCGGGGTACGGGGGCGGTGCGCCAGCTCACCGTTCATGTCAACGCCATGGTGGCGCGGTTGGAGGAGGCCAGCGCTGAGCGCCGCACGATGCTGGCCGGCATGGCCCACGACCTGCGGGCGCCGCTCACCCGGCTGCGGTTGCGGCTGGAACTGTCGGCCACGGCGCCGCTCAGCGAGGCCGAACGGGCCCTGGCCGCGGCCGACATCGTGGCTCTGGAGCGAATCACCCGCCAGTTTCTGCTGTTTGCCGGGGTGGAGGCTGCTGAGGCTCCGGTGCTGGTGCCGCTGGAGGCCCTGCTGGCCGAAACGGCCGCGATTGCCGATGACATGGTGCTGGATCTGGAGCCGCTGGAGCGGCTGGTGCGGCCGATTGCCCTGGCTCGGGCGGTGGCCAACTTGATCGATAACGCCCATAGCCATGGCGCCCCCCCCTTCCGGCTGGAGTTGCGGGGGCGGGGCGCTACGGGCTTTGAAATCGCCATGTGGGATGGGGGTGTCGGCATCCCGGCTACCGACTGGGAGCGGGCCCTGGTGCCGTTTCAGCGGCTGGATGCCGCCCGGGGCGACCAGGGCCACAGCGGGCTGGGGCTGGCGATCGCCGCCCGGGTCGCCCGGGACCACGGCGGTGAGCTTCAGCCCCGCCGGGTCGGCGGCGAGGGGACGCCGGGGTTTGCGGTGGTGTTGCGGGGCCGGTCAGATTTGGTCACATCTGGGGGCGATGCGGTTGGGGAACGGGAAGATCCCCCCGGCACCATGACGGTTGTTGATCCGTTTTGATCTCCATGACCCTTGTCCCTGTCCGCCCCCGCCCGTTGATGGCGCGCCTGGTGCTGCCCCTGCACCTGGTGGCGGCGATTGGCCTGCTGCCGGGCCTGATCGCCGATCCCGCCGGCGCCCAGCCTGTGGGGCAACCCGCCGCGCGCCCCCTGCGGCCCACCCCGGAGCAGCTGAAGAAGATCTTTCCGGAGCAACGCAGCCTGTTGCTCGATGACCATCGCAGCCGCATCGCCATCCTGCAGAAGGGGGAGCGCTGCATGACGGCCGCCGCCAGCAGCGAGGCCCTGCGGGATTGCCTGCGCCAGGAACGGGAGGCTTATACCCGTCAACGGGAACAGAACCATGAACAGATGCGTCAGCTCTACACGCGCAATGGTCTGCCGCTGCCCGAGGCCGGCGGCTGGAAGGGCAAGGGCAAGGGCCAGGGCTATGGGGCCCCCGCCCCTGGCGGCAGCTGAGGCTCCACCTCCGGAAGACTGGGCCGGGGGTGAGCGAGGAGCGCAGGTCTCCTAGGTTAAAGACCCGTTGTTTTGCGGACCCCGGCAATGCTGCTGCGTTCCCTCGCTGTCCTCCTGCCCCTGGCCCTGGGCGCCACCGCCCAGGCGGCGCCCCTGTGCACCTTCCTTCAACCGATCGGTGGAGATGGCGCCTCGCCGGTGGTGGCCAAATCTGTGGGGGCGGCGAAGGTGACGCCGGTGGGCATGTTGGCGGGTCGCACCAACTGGAACACCGATTTCATCGTGGATCGCAGCTATAGCAGCTATAAATTCTTTTTCACGGCAAATTCATCGGATCCCAAGGCCAAATATCCGGTGGAAGGATTCATGAAATTCTCGGATGGTTCCAACCTGCAGGTCATCAACGAAACCATGAGTCCGCCGATTGGCACGGGCCGAATGTTTGGTCCGTTTGCCGCCGTCCCGGGCAAGCAAGCCAGCCAGATGAACTTCAAGGTGGGCGCCAGTGCCGATCCAGGTTCCCTTGGATTTAGCTATCGGATTTCCGTGCAGGGCTGCCGCTGAGGCGGCAGCCGGGAGCGGCAGTCGGGAGCGCTAGGACATGCCTGCTCCCGGATCCCGTTGTTCAGGGGGCCTTGACGTTGGGGCAGTTGGCCTCTTTGCCGAAATGATCCGTGATCCGTTGGGTCCCCACGGCATAGATTTTTTTGGCCTTGGCCACGTCCCCCTTGGCCTCCAAGATCTTGGCGCCGAATTTTTTGCAGGCCTCGTCGAGGGTCATGCCGGCGGCCCGGGCAGGGGTGCTCAGCAGGGCAGGGGCAAGGGCGGCGGTGAGGCTGGCAGCCAACAGGAGGGCAGAACGGTTCATGGGTGGGGAAGAGTGAGGAAAAGCAGCGGTGCTGCAGCTGGGAGCTGCATTCTGCGCTCTGGTGCGGGGGCGGCCGCCACGGGTGTCTTCAACACCATCCCCCTGCCGTCGCCGCGCGCCGTAGTGGTCGGTGAACTAGCCGCCAGGCCTGCCGGGCCAGCGTGCTGAGGCCGGGCATCCGCTGCCATGGGAATCCGCCCCGGCTGCTCAGCCCTGGCGCAAAAAAAAGACCCCCTAGCGGGAGTCCAGGAAGGATCGGGGCGAGGGCCGTCCAGGGCTCAGCCCAGAGCGGCCCAAGGCCTGATCAGGCCTCGTCCAGGGCCGCCACGCCAGGCAGCACCTTGCCCTCCAGCAGCTCGAGGCTGGCGCCGCCGCCGGTGGAGATATGGCTCATCCGATCGGCCAGGCCGGCCTTTTCCACGGCGGCCACCGAGTCACCGCCGCCAATGATCGTGCAGCAGCCCTTGCCGCTTAGCTCGGCCAGGGTGGTGGCGATGGCGTTGGTGCCGGCGGCGAACTTGTCGAACTCGAACACGCCCATCGGACCATTCCAGATCACGGTCTGGCAGTCGGCCAGGGCCTCCTGGAACACCTTGATCGAGTCAGGGCCGATGTCCAGGCCCATCCAGCCGTCGGGGATTTCCTCCACCTTGGCGATCTGGCTGTTGGCGTCCGGGGCGAAGTTATCGGCCAGCACCACATCCGTGGGCAGCAGGAACTGCACGCCTTTGGCGGCCGCCTTGGCCTCCAGTTCGCGGGCCAGATCGAGCTTGTCTTCCTCCACCAGGCTCTTGCCCACCGCCAGGCCCCGCGCCTTGTAGAAGGTGAAGATCATGCCGCCGCCCACCAGGATCTTGTCGCACTTGTCGATCAGGGCCTCCAGCACGCCGATCTTGCTGCTCACCTTGGAGCCGCCCACAATCGCCGCCAGCGGCCGCTTGGGTTCATCAATGGCGCCCTGCAGGTACTGCAGTTCCTTCTCCATCAGATAGCCGGCCACGCTGGGCCGCAGGAACTTGGTGACCCCCTCGGTGGAGGCGTGGGCCCGGTGGGCGGCGCCGAAGGCGTCGTTCACATACACATCAGCCAGGGCCGCCAGCTTCTCGGCGAAGGCGGGATCGTTTTCCTCTTCTTCGGCGAAAAAGCGCACGTTCTCCAGCAGCACCACGCCGCCATCGGTGAGGGCAGCCACCTTGGCTTCTGCGTCCGGACCGATGCAGCTGTCGGTCTTGACCACCGGTCCGCCCAGCAGTTCGCTAAGGCGGGTCGCCACGGCGGTGAGGCGCATGCTTTCGTTCACCTGGCCCTTGGGCCGGCCGAAGTGGGCGGCCAGCAGCACCCGGGCCCCCTTGCCGGTCAGGGCGTTGATCGTGGGCAGGGCGGCGCGGATGCGGGTGTCGTCGGTGATGGCGCCGGCATCATCCAGGGGCACATTGAAGTCGACCCGCACCAGCACGCGCTTGCCACGGAGTTCTTCGGCACCAAGACTGGCCAGGGATCGCTTCGCCATGGGTACGGGGTAGGGGAAAGGCGGGGGGAGATTAACCCCTGGGCCTGCCCCGGGCGGGCGGCGGCGGCGGAAGGGCTTCGTTCCTTCGGTTCTTCCCCATGGTCAGAGGCCCTCTGGAGTGCCCATCATGGAGATCGTGCCTCCGATTGCGCGCCGCGGGCCATGTTCGAGACCGTCCTCTTTCCCCTTGATCACAGCCGTCAGGCGATGGACACGGCCGCCGTGGCCCTCAAGCTTGCCCAGCACCACGGCAGCCGCCTCGTGGTGCTCTCGGTGGTGGAGGAGGCTGAGGGCATGATGCACGACCCCGTCCAGGTGGCCCAGTTGTTGGAGCAGGCCCGCGCCAGCTTTGTCCAGGCCGGCATCGCCTGTGAGGTGCTGGAGCGCTCCGGCAAGCCGGCGTTTGTGATCGGTGATGTGGCCGATGAGATCAACGCGGATGTGATCGTGATGGGCACCCGCGGCATCCCGCTGGAGGGGGCGGATCAGCAGAGCACGGCCGCCCGGGTGATCCAGCTGGCCCCCTGTCCCGTTCTGGTGGTGCCTTGACCAGTACCCCAGACCGCCAGGCGGTGGCGCTGAGCAGCCAGGCGCCGGCCATTCAGTGGTATCCCGGCCATATCGCCAAGGCCGAACGGGCCCTGGGCGCCAGCCTGGAGAAGGTGGATCTGGTGATTGAGGTGCGCGACGCCCGCATCCCCCTGGCCACGGGCCATCCGCGGCTGCAGCGCTGGATCCGGGGCAAACAGCACCTGCTGGTGCTCAACCGGTTGGACATGATTACCCCCGCGGCCCGCCTGGCCTGGGATGGCTGGTTTCGTGCCGCCGGCCACACCCCCTGGTGGTGCGATGCCAAGGCGGGCACCGGGGTGAAGCAGCTGCAGCAGGCGGCGATCCGCTCGGGGAATCAGCTGAATGCCCGGCGCAGCGGCCGCGGCATGAAGCCCCGGGCGGTGCGGGCCCTGATGCTCGGCTTCCCCAATGTGGGTAAGTCGGCCCTGATCAATCGACTGGTGCGCCAGAAGGTGGTGGAGAGCGCCCGCAAGGCCGGCGTCACCCGCAGTTTGCGTTGGGTGCGGCTGGGCCAGGACCTCGACCTGCTGGATGCCCCGGGGGTGCTGCCCCCCCGCCTGGATGACC
This sequence comes from uncultured cyanobacterium, assembly GCA_903856805.1. GTDB lineage: Bacteria > Cyanobacteriota > Cyanobacteriia > PCC-6307 > Cyanobiaceae > Cyanobium. The sequence goes on from CAIOCZ010000002.1 coordinate 19,828, forward strand.
AGCTGGCGGCCCTGCGCCTGGCCCTCTGCGATGACATCGGCCAGGCCGCCTACGACACCGAGGCGGTGGCGCTCGCCTTCCTTCGTCTGCTGGACCTGCTGGAGCCGGTGCCGACCTCCGGTGTGGCGACGGGGCTGCTGGAGGGGCGCTACGGGGTGGCGGCGGCGGATGTCGAGGCCTGGTTGTCGGCCGCGGCCCTGCGCCACACCAGCGGAGACACCCTGCGCATGGCCCAGCGGCTCCTGGATGACTTTCGCCGGGGCTTGCTCGGCCCGATCGCCCTGGAGTTCCCCACCGGACACCCTGGCCCCCCCGCCTAGGTTGAAGCAGGGTTCCGGTTGTGGTGGCGCGATTCGCATGTCCAGCTTCGGCGAAGGCGCTGGCGAGCGGCTCACGCTCCACTACCCCAAGCCCTTGCCGATGCGGCTCGACCGCTGGTTGGTGGCCCAGCGGCCCGAGCAGAGCCGCGCCCGCATCCAGAAATTCATCGACGCCGGCTATGTGCGGGTGAATGGGGTCACGGGTCGGGCCAAGACGCCCCTGCGCCAGGGCGACGAGGTGGAGCTGTGGATGCCGCCCCCGGAGCCGCTTCCCTACCTGGAGGCCCAGGCGATGCCGCTGAGTGTGCTGTTTGAGGACGCGCACCTGATCGTGCTCGACAAACCGGCCGGTCTCACGGTGCATCCCGCCCCCGGCAACAGGGACGGCACCCTGGTGAACGGCCTGCTGCATCACTGCCCGGACCTGCCGGGCATTGGAGGTGAGATGCGTCCCGGCATCGTCCATCGCCTCGATAAGGACACCACGGGCTGCATTGTGGTGGCCAAGAGCCAGGAGGCCCTGGTGAAGCTGCAGGGGCAGATTCAGCAGCGCATCGCCTCCCGGGAGTATCTGGCCGTGGTGCATGGGGTGCCGGTCGGCGAGCGCGGCACGATCCTTGGCTCCATCGGTCGCCATCCCGTGGATCGCAAGAAATATGCGGTGGTGGCCGAGGGGGACGGGCGCCATGCCTGCACCCACTGGAGCCAGGTGGAGCGGCTGGGCGATTACTCCATGCTGCGCTTCAAGCTCGATACCGGCCGCACCCATCAGATCCGGGTGCATTGCGCCCACACGGGTCACCCCATCGTGGGCGATCCGCTCTACAGCCGCTGCCGCAATCTGCCGGCGGCGCTGCCGGGCCAGGCCCTCCATGCGGTGCAGCTTGGGCTCAACCATCCGATCACCGGCGAGCGGATGACCTTTGAGGCGCCGTTGCCGGAGCCGTTCGAGCGGCTGCTAGCCACGTTGCGGCGGCGTTGCGTGGGCTGACCCACTGGGGTGGAGTCCTGAAGGCCATGGAGTGGCTGAAGACAAGCCATGGCCATCGCCAGAATCCCGAAGTTGGCGAATATTTCCTTCCAGCCATTGCATGGCGGCACGCGGAGGCTCGGGGACCAGCTGGGCCGGCGGCCGTGCCCGGGTGTGCTCAGCTCCGGGGGGCGGCAAAGTAGCCAGGAATGGGCTGCATTGTCATGGCCACGCCATCGCGTCGGCTGTTTGTGGATCAGTTTTTCGTGGGTTGGGTCTATGGGCCCTGGGTGGTGGCGAGCCTGTTGCTGATCCTTGCCCTCCGACTGCTGACGGAAGAGGACTTCAGCCTTCACAGCCATGCCTGGGGGCTGTTGGGCAATGCGTCGATCTGCTTCTCGATCGGCTGCGTCTGCAAACTCTCCTGGACGATGGCGCGCTTCAATGCCGTGCGCCAGCTGGAACTGCAACTGCGCCAGGAGCTCGGCCTGCGCTGATGGCGATGACCCGTTCCCAGATCGCCATGGTCGTCACCCTGCCCTGGCTGGCCTCCGGGGTGGTGCTGCTGGCCATGACCCGCATTGAGGCTGAAACCCAGGAGGTGAAGCTGGGTCTGTTCGGCAGCGCCGCCATCTGTTTCTCGATCGGCTGCCTGGCGCGCACCAGCCTGGGACTCCACGATCTGATGCAGGCCTCTCAGGCCAAGGCAGCCCCCGGGAACGGGCAGGGATGAACCGGCGGTGCTGGCAGAGGTTGTTGGCCCCTGGCGTGGCTTTCGGCCTGATTGCGGTTGAGGCGCCAATGGGGGCCCAGCCGCTGATCCAGGCCCCCCAATCCCGCCGCCTGCCTCCTCCCTCCTCGGCGCTGTTGCGCAGCCTGGAGGGGTTCCAGCACGACCTGGAGTTGCTGGATCGCAGCTTGCGGCCGGGCTCGGCGGACGCTGAAGCTCCCACTCCGCTCCCAGCCGATGGCGCCGTTCTTGCCGCTCCGTCGGTTCCGTTCTTGCCGGCTCCGGCGGCGACGGCTCTGCCCAGCACGGTGGAGGCGGTGCGCATTGAACGGCGTCAGCGACTGAGCCTGGCCGAAGCCCTGGCGGTGGCCTTGCGCAACGATCCCGATCTGGCGGCCGCCGTGCTGAGCGTGCGGGAGCAGCAGGATCTGGTCGGTTCGGCCCGGGGGCGCTGGTGGCCCGAACTCGACCTGGATCTCGCGGGGGGCTACCGCCAGGAGCGCTCCTACAACTCTGTCTGGGCCGACAACGTCGGTTTCTACCCGGCCGGATCTCCCTTTCTGGTGAAGTCCCAGGGCTGGAACCTGATCCAGACCAATGTCGGTGCGGCGGCAGCCCGGATGGCGCTGGGCTGGGAGCTGATCAGCCCTGGCCGCGCCGCCGCGATCGCCGAAGCCGACGACAGCCTGCGGGCCTCCCGCCAGCGCTACGCCGATCGGCTGCGCCAGCTGCAGCTGGATGTGAGCCTGGCTTACTACGGCCTGCAGCTCGCCGACCAGTTGCAGCGCATCCGCAAGGCCGTGGTCGACAGCGACACGGTGGTGCGCGATCAGGTGGCGGCCCTCAAGCAGGCAGGACTGGTGCCGCGGCTGGATCTGCTGCGGGCCGAGGCGGCCCTGCAACAGGGTCGCTTTCGCCTCGAGCAGGCCGAAGCCCTGCGGTTGAGTCGCCAGCGCCAGCTCAGCAACCTGATCAACGTGCCCTTCAATGTCAGCCTCCGGGCCAGTGATGGGGTGCGGCTCCAGCCCCCCTGGCCCCTCGATCTGGAGCAGACGATCCTGAGCGGCTGGAGTGACAACCCCCAGCTCCAGGCTCTGCAGGCCGTCCGCGATGCCCTGTTGCGCCAGGCCGATCGTCGTGCCGCCGAGCTTCTGCCCAGCCTGCGGCTAGTGGCCACCGGTGGCTACGGCCAGGGGGTGCTGACCCAGCCGCTGATCGAGCTGAAGGGCTGCTGCGGATCGTCCCATCTCCCCCAACTGCTCAACCAGAGCTCCGATTGGGCCGCCGGCCTGCAAATGCATTGGCGCTTCTTCGATGGCGGCGTCACCGCCGGCGCCGTGGCCGCCAGCCGTGCCGCCGCCGCCCGCACCGATCAGAACCTGGCCCGGGAGCGCAATGCGATCCGTCAGCGGTTGGAGGCCGCCTTTTTCGACCATCGCGCCGCCCTCGGCCAGATTGTGGCGGCCCGCGCGGCTTACAGCGCCTCCCGTGAGGCGTTCCGTGATGTGCGAGCCCGCTATCAGCTGGGTCTGGCCGACTACAGCGATGTGGCCGACACCGTGACCACCCTGACCGGGGCGATGGAGGGGGTGGCCGAATCCACCACCCTGGCCAATGTCAGCTACGCCCAGCTGCTCCGCGAACTGTTGCCGGTGCCGAATCAGCCCGGTGATCCGGTGGCGTTGCCGCTGGTGCTCGGCGGCTCCTGAGCGCTGGCCTGGAGTCGCTCCCAGCGCCGGTTCTGCCAGGCCATCGTGCGCCAGATCAGCACCACCAGCAGGGCCGCGAACCAGAACCACACTTCTGGAGCGTTGGCGTGCAGCAGGACCACCAGAAAGGCAAGCTCCAGCCCCAGCCAGGGCAGTTCCCGGCGCAGGCTCCCGGTGGTCATGGCAGCATCCCCCTCTGGCGCAGCTGGCTGTCATCCTGGCTCTCCTGCTGGTGCAGGGTGCGGTAGGTCCCGGTGAGGTCCCGCAGGATCGGCAGCAGATAGCTGACCGGTGGGCGCCATTCCACATAGCCATGGGCCTTGAGCGTCAGCCCCTGGCGAATCGGGAAGACACTGCTGCCCCGGCTGAGGGTCCAGCGATAGCCATCCAGGCTCGAGTTCTTGGAAGTACGGCTGGGATCCGGGCCCGTCGTCAGAAGGTCGATCTCGGTGCGCATCACGGGTCCGTTGCGCACCAAGGCCTCCGCCAGCTGGGGATTGCCCATGGTGGTGTTGACGTCTTCGCGGGTGGCGGGAAGCAGGCTGATCCGGTTCACCTGACCGCGGATGCCGCCGAAGCGACCCCTCTCATTCCAGTCCGGGACCACCTCCATCATCAGGCCCTGCCGCAGCCGTCGTGCATCGGCCGGGGCGAAATAGGCCACGGCCTGCAGCGCTTCGCTAGTGCGGCTACCGAGGGTGCCAAGCCGTTCGCCGGGCTTCACGGTCTGGCCGCGCACCACCTGTAGATCAAGGAGGCGCCCAGCGCGATCGGCCCGCAGGGTGCCGTCGTAATTCAGTCGGGCCTGGGTCACCCGGATGGCGCGGCGGCCATCGTCGATGGCATAGCGACGGCGCTGGGCCTCGGTCGCGATCTCCAATTTCACCTTGTCCCAGACGTCGATCGCCTCCCGCTCGCGGATGCTCACTTCGGCGACGCTGTTGCCCAGTTGGATCGCCCGGTCTTCGCTGGCCACCACCTCCTGGGCCAGGGGAGCGACCACCTCGCGGCTCGCCAGATGGCGGAAATCGGCCACTTTCTGGTCGTAGACACGGCGCAGGGAATCAAAGCGCTGGCGGTCAGCCTCCAGTTTGGCCAGGGCCGTATCCCGCAGGCGCCCGGCCGAGGCCAGTCGGTCGCGGTCGCGGCGGTCGAGATCGGTGTTGATCCGGACCAGTTCGGCCAAATCCCGCTCCTGACGGCGCAGCTGTTGCTCCAGGGTGGGCAGGTAGAGGCGGACCAGGGTCTGGCCCCGCTTCACCGCCTCGCCCACCCGTACCGGCAGGTCGAGAATCTGGCCTTCGGCTCGGGAATCGATCACCGTCGCGCCGCCGGGCACGATCACCACGCCCCGGCCAATCACTTCGGTGGGCACGGGCCAGAACAGAAACCAGCCGGCGGTGAGGGCCCAGGCCGTGCCCAGAGCCACGAGCACCTGACGCTCGGGATGTCGGAGGGAACGTTCGCTGCGCCGATCCCCAGGAAGCGGGTTCATACAGACCGGCTTCACCGTGCGCCTCTCCACCACAGCCCCCTTTCAGCCCAGCCTGTTCCAGGATCATGCCAAGCCCGCCAGGACAATGCCGCGGGCGGATCGGGCGGCGGCGGCAGACCTGGAGGATCTCCGGTGGTTGGAACCGAAGCCTGGGGGCGTGGCTGCTGGCTCACCCCCGCAGGCGCTCGACCAGATGGGTGCCCACCCGCAGGGCATTGGCGATGGCGGTGAGGGAGGGGTTCACCGCGCCGATCGTCGGCATGAAGCTGGTATCGACTACATAGAGGTTGTCGAGTTCGTGGGCTTTGCAGTTGATGTCCAGCACCGAACTGACCGGGTCGGTGCCGAATCGGCAGGTGCCGGCCTGGTGCCCCACGGCGGCGATGCCCATGCTGTTGGCGATGTAGATCTGGCGCTCTACCAGGTGGTTGCGTAAATAGAGGCGATCGAGCATGCCCTCCAAACGGCTCACCAGACGCTGGGAGGCGGTGAGGTTGTTGGGGGTGTAGCTGAGTTGGATCTGCCCGGAGCTGGTCACGGTCACCCGGTTGTCGTGATCGGGGAGATCTTCGCTGGAGATCCAGAAGTCGATCGCGTGTTCGGCGATCTTGTCCATGCTCCAGCCCGGCATCAGGAAGGTTTCCAGCGGGGCATAGCCCTTCATGATCGTGCCGCTGGTCTTACCCGTCATTTGGATGTTTCCCATCGGGTAGTCGAAGTCGGCATCTCCGAGGTACCAGTCGTTGACGCAGACCGTTTTCTGGAAGGTGGTGGGGTTCGGCTCGTGGGCCAGGGCCACCATCGCCTTGCTGTTGTGGAACATGTAATGGCGGCCCACCTGGTCGGAGCCGTTGGCCAGGCCGCGGGGATGGCTGTCGTTGGCTGACATCAGCAGCAATCGGGCGCTGTTGGCGGCGCCACAGCTCACTACCACCACATCCCCACTCACCGTCAGCGGTTCGCCGTCGCGCTCCAGTTCCACTGCCTTCACCGTGCGGCCGGATTCATCGGTCACCAGGCGCTTCACCTGGGACCGGGTCAGCAGCGACACATTCGGCGCCGCCAGGGCCGGCCGCATGCCCAGCACCTCGGCGTCCGACTTGGCGTGCACCAGGCAGGGGAAGCCATCGCAGCGGTTGCACTTGCGGCAGCGGCTGAAGGCCATGTTGGCCTCGTCGAGCATCACGCCGCTGGGGGCGTGGAAGGGATGGAGCCCGGCGGAGCGCAGATCATCCACCAGCTTCTGCATGCGCGGCTCATGGGCCACCGGCGGATGGGGATAGGGGCCGCTGCAGGGCGGCTCGGTGGGATCCTCACCGCGCTGGCCATGCACGTGATACATCTCCTCGGCTTTTTGATACCAAGGCTCGAAATCGCTGTAGCGCAGGGGCCAGGCCGGCGAGATGCCATCGAAGTGAGCCAGCTCCTCGAAGTCCTGCTGGCGCAGGCGGAAGTGGGCGGCGCCGTACATCTTGGTGGCGCCGCCGACGAAGTAATGGCTGCCGGGCTGGAAGGCCTTGCCGTGTTTGTCCAGCCAGGGATCCTTCGAGACGTAGCGGTTTTCTTGGAACACCGCTTCCGCATCCCAGTTCTGAGGTTCCTGGGGCAGCCAGTCGCCCCGCTCCAGCACCAGAACCTTCAGGCCTGTGGGCGCCAGGTGGCGGGCCAGGGTGCCACCGCCGGCGCCGCTGCCGATGATCACCACATCGAAGTGGGCTCCGTTCGCGACCTGCAGCTGGGCCGCTTCGGGCAAGGGTGAGCTGGAGAAGGCCGGACCACCGAGCGCGGCAATGACGGCAGCGGTGCTGGGGGATGGGGAACTCATGGAAAAAGTGGGATGATGGGAGGAGCTGGGCGGAAAGGGCTTATGGATCGCTGGGCTCAAATCTGGCTGGCTTTAGCCATCGGGGTAGCGGGAGAGTTGGTTGATCATCTTGCAAACCAACACGCTCCATCCGGTCTGGTGGGAGGCCCCGATACCGCTGCCATTGTCACCGTGAAAGTATTCGTAGAACAGGATTAGATCGCGCCAGTGGGGATCGTTCTGGAACGTCTCCACCGCACCGTTGAAGGGGCGGTGGCCCTGGTCATCGCGGCGGAAGATCGCCACTAGCCGTTTCTCCAGCTCTAAGGACACCTGCCAGAGATTGAGCCAGTTGCCGGAGCGGGTGGGGAACTCCACTTTAAAGCTGTCACCATAGAAATGGGCGAATTTCTGTAGGGATTCAATGAGTAGGAAGTTCATCGGCATCCATACTGGACCACGCCAATTGGAGTTGCCGCCAAACATGGCCACTGGGCTATCGGCCGGGCTATAGGCGAGGGTCTGGGTCTGGCTGCCCTCGGTATAGCTGTAGGGGTGCTTTTCATACACCTTGGAAAGCGAGCGGATGCCGTAGGGAGAGAGAAATTCCTCCTCGTCAAAGAGGCGTTCGCAGATCCGTCGTAAGTGCTCTTTGGGGACGAGGGTGAATAGCACGCGGTCGTTGTTCCAGATTCCAAGGTTGTTCACAATCCAGGAGGGGGTTGTGCGCTCGTGGGTGAACCAGGCCAGGGAGTGGTTGACGTCAAGCATGGGTAGGCGTTGCACGGTGTCGATATCGAAGCTCTGCACCGCTAGCAGGGGCACCAATCCCGAGAGCGACCGAGTGCGTAGATAGTCGACACTTCCGTCGGGACGTTTGATCACGTCGTAGTAGAAGCCATCCTCTTCGTCCCAGTTGAGGTAGTCGCGACCGGAGGGGTTGTTGAGGCCGATCGCCAGCTGCACAAAGTCCACCACAAAACGCTCGCAGATGTCGGCGTATTCCGGCTCTTCACGGCTCAGTTCGACGGAGATCTGCAGCAGGTTGAGGCTGAGGGAGGCCATCCAGGCCGTGCCATCGCATTGCTCGATGATGCTGCCGTCAGCGAGGGGGAAGCGCCGATCAAAGACAGCGATGTTGTCCAGGCCTAGGAAACCACCCTGAAAGATGTTGTCGCCAGAGCGGTCGTTGCGGTTCGCCCACCAGCCGTATTCCAGGATCAGCTTGCGTAGGGCTGCCCGCAGGAAGGCCAGATCGGGGGCGTCGTTGTATTTGCGATCAATTTGGTAGATGCGCATCGCCGCCCAGGCACCAATCGGTGGATTGGGATCGGAGAGGGCCCACTCGTAGGCCGGGGTCTGGGCGTTGGGGGCGGTGTAGTGGGGTTTGCGAAGCAGCATGCACTGCTTCTTGGCGGTGGCCGGATCGATGACGGCGAACGCCACGGAGTGGAACATCAGATCCCACTGGCAGAAGTAGGGGTACTCCCAGCAGTCCGGCATCGAGATCACGTCGTGGGCGTGAAGGCGTTTCCAAATAGCGTTCTGGGTGTTGAGGCGTTCGGCGGGGGGAGGTGTGCCGGTGGGGTCACCCTCCAGCCAGCGCATCACGCTCCATCCGTAGTATTTTTTGCACCACAGCAGGCCAGCGCTGCCGGCTAGGAGGATGCGGCGGTCGTCATCGCTCAACCCATGCAGTCGATGGGCGTAGTAGTCCAGCCATTCACGCTCGCGGTCGGCGAAGATCGTCGCGAACTCGTCAGAGAAGGGGGGGGTGGCGACCGCTGACGTGCCATCGACGCGGCGCAGGCGCAGCTCCACCACCCATTCTTCGCCGGCGGCCAAGGTGCGCTGCACCAGCCTGGCTGTTTTGCTCCCACGCAGGGCTGGATTCACCGCCCCGGCCTCGCCGTTAATCACGTGGCGATGGAAGCCATCCTTCTGGAAGGGGGTGGGGTTGGGCTGGCCCCAGAGTCGCTCGCTGTTGGTTTCGTTGTCGGTGAAGATCCAGGTTCCAGGCGCCTGGCAGTCGAGTTGATAAATCCCTAGATGGGGCAGGGAATCGGTGACGACGGCGCTGCTGCTGGGATCATTGTTCGCTGCGGCGTCTAGGGTGATCTGGTGCTCGATTTCGTCGGGATAGCCCCAGCGCCAGGTGTTGCGAAGCCACAGGCTGGGCAGCAGGGTGAGGGGTGCCGCTTCGGGGCCGCGGTTGGTGGCTTTGATTCTGATCAGTAGATCCTCCGCCCCCGCCTTGGCGTACTCGATGACGATCTCGAAGTAGCGGTTCTCGTTGAAAATACCTGTGTCAATCAGTTCGTATTCGGGCTGATCGCGTCCGCGACGGCCGTTCTCCTCGATCAGTTTCTCGTAGGGGAAAACGCGTTGCGGATACTTGTAGAGCCCCCGCATAAAGCTGTGGGTGGGGGTGTTGGCCAGATGGAAGAAGTAGTCCTTGATGTCTTCTCCGTGGTTGCCCTCAGGGTTGCCGAGCCCAAAGGGGCGCTCCTTGAGGATCGGGTCGGCACCATTCCAGAGAGCCACCGAAAAGCACAGGCGGCACTGTTCGTCGCAGAGGCCCAGCAGTCCGTCCTCCCCCCAGCGGTAGACGCGGGAGCGGGCATGGTCGTGGGGGAAGGAGGTCCAGGCGTCGCCATCGGCGGAGTAGTCCTCGCGCACGGTTCCCCACTGGCGCTCGCTCAGGTAGCTACCCCAAAGGCTCCAAGGCGCGACGTCGTGGTCGCGCTCGGCGATGCGCCGGGTTTCGGAGGGGCTGATGGCGTCGATCTCGTCGCCGTAGGAGGATGGGGATGTCATAGAGATGCCTTCATTGCTTCGGCGATCCGGAGGGCATTGGCAATCACCGTGAGGCCGATGCCCACCGATGGGCAGGAGGGCAACACGCTGGCATCGACGATCCAGAGGTTGTGCACCTCATGGCTGCGGCCCTCCAGGTTCACCACCGAGGTGGCTGGATCTGATCCCATGCGACAGGTGCCGCAGGCGCCGCCAATCACCGGCAGTGGGGCCTCGCCGCGGGGATGGACGGGGGCCGCCTTGGTCACCAGAGTGAGGGGATCGGATTCCACGGCCTTGAGGCAGTCGATCCAGCGGTAAACGAGGCGGTCGTGGGCTTCGCGGTTATTGGGGGTGTAGTTGATCTGCAGCTGGCTGCCGCGTAGCAACACTCGGTTGTGGGGATCGGGCCGCACGGCGCTCATCGCCCACCAGGTGATCGAGCGGGAGGCGAGCTGGTCGATGCCGAAATCGGGCAGCAGCTTGGTCACCAGGGAAAGTACCGGTGGCGATTCGGCAAACAGGGCATCCTGTAGAACGCCGCCGCCGCTGTGGATCGAGCCAAGCGGGAAGTCGACGTTCTTGTCACCCCAGTAGAAGTCGGTGATGCCGTGACCGCGGGCATAGCGACCTGAATTGGGGGCTGTTGCCAACTGCAGGATCGTGGTGAGCTGGGGCTTCATCAGGTTGCGGCCCACCTGGTCGGAACCATTGGCCAGGCCCCGGACGTGGTGGTCGGTGGCCGAGCGCAGCAGGATCTCCGGGGTGCCAATCGCTCCGGCGGCCATCACCACCTGATGGCCGCGGAAGAGCCAATGCTGGCCTGCGATGTCGACTTCGACGCCGCGCACTTCCTGGCCGGAGGGGTTGACGTGGAGCTGCACGACTCGGGCGTGCTCCTTCACCGTCACGTTGGAGCAGGTGCGGACAGGATCGACGCCGAACAATTCGGCATCGCCGGTGGGATCGACGGCCGAATCGGACCAGCTCAGGGGGAGGTCGTAGGGATGGAGGCCCTGGCGCTCAAGAGCGCTGCGCAGTTCCACAAGGAAGGGCTCGAGCGGCCGCGGGGCGGCGGGATAGGGGCCCGTGCGGGCAGGGGCGGTGGGATCGGCCCCCGCCACACCGTGGACGCGATAGATCTCCTCACCGCGTTCATACCAGGGTTCCAGATCGGCATAGCGGAGCTCCCAGTCTGGGGAGGGGCCTTCCTGCAGCTTGACGCCGCTGAATTCCTGTTCTCGCATGCGTTCGAGAACGCCGCCCCAGATCTTGGTGTTGCCACCGATGGCGTGAACCATCTGGGGGGAGAAAGGATCACCGTCGGTGCCGAACCATTTCTCCTCGGGGTGGTAGCGATCCTTGCGGAACAGATCCGCCTCCGAAAGGTTCTGATCCTCCAGGGGCATAACGCCCCCGCGTTCGAGTAGCAGCACTGAATGTCCGGCCGCCGATAGCGCACCCAGAAGGGTGCCGCCGCCGGCACCACTGCCGATCAGGATTACGTCGTAGTGGTTGTCATCGATGATCATGGTTCAGGCTCTCCAGACATAAAGCAGCACGAATAAGATGATCCAGATCACATCCACGAAGTGCCAGAACAGGGAAGTAGCTTTAACTCCTTCTTCGCCGCCGTTGTAGTTGCCAGGGATGAAGGACTTGGCAAGCATCACTCCCATCAACAGGATGCCGGTGGCCACATGTAGGCCATGGAAGCCGGTGAGAAGATAGAAGGTGCCGCCAAATGTGCCGGAGGTGAAGCCGAACTTGAGTCCACTCCATTCCACGGCCTGGCCGTAGAGGAAATAGGCTCCCATGGCCATCGTTAGTAGCCAGAAGCCTCGGAACAGCCAGAGCTTCTCCTTGCCCTTGAAATGTTCCGCCACCACCATCGTCAGGGAGCTGGAGACCAGCACCACTGTGTTGATGAGCGGCATGCGCCATTCCAGGCCCTCTACTCCGGCGGGAAGCCAGTCGAGGGCGGAGAGGCGCAGGACGGCGTAGCCACTAAAGAACACTAGGAAGATGACACTCTCGGAGCAAAGATAAATAATGAATCCGGTCAAGTTGTGGTTGGCATGCTGTCCATTGCCGTGGGGGACGGCTTGGTCGGAGGGGGGGAGAGGGGTGCTGGTCATCGGGTCGCCTCTTGAAGGGTGAGAGCTCGCTCGATTTCGGCTTGGTGTTCCACCAGGGGAGCACCGCTGCCGTAGCCGTAGGGGCGGCTGATTACGGTGGGGACATGGTCACCAAAGTTGTCTTCTGCCGGCGGCGAGGGCAGCAACCATTCCAGACCGATGGCATTCCAGGGATTGTGGTTGGCGCGGGGGCCACGGGCCCACGAACTGATCATGTTGAGCAGGAAAGGAATGATCGATACGCCCAGGAGAAAGGCGCCCAGGCTGGCCAACACATTCCAGAAGGCGAACTCAGGGTCGTAGGAGGAGACCCGGCGCGGCATCCCCATCAGACCGAGAGGATGCATGGGCAGGAAGTTGAGATTGGCGCCGACAAAGGTGAGCAGAAAATGGAGCTTACCCAGTCCCTCGTAGGGCATGCGGCCGGTGAACTTGGGGAACCAGTGGTAAACGGCAGCAAAGATGCACATGACGGCCGCACCATAGATCACGTAATGGAAGTGACCGACGACGAAATAGGTGTTGTTGACGTGAATATCGATAGGCACGGTGGCCAGCATGACGCCAGTAATCCCTGCAAATACGAAGTTAACCAAACCGCCCAGGCAAAACAACATGGGCGTCGTCAGTTGGAGTTTGCCACGCCAGATGGTGCCCAACCAGGCGAACACCTTGACCCCCGTCGGTACCGCAATCAACATTGTGTTGAACATGAATAGGTTGCGCATCCATTCGGGTACTCCGCTGGGGAAAAAGTGGTGCACCCAAACGATCAAGCCCAAGCCAACGATGATGAACGAAGCCACGGACACATAGACGTATCCAAACAAAGGCTTGCGCGAATAAACGGGAAATAATTCAGAAAAGATGCCGAATGCCGGCAGGATGATCACGTAGACGGCTGGGTGGGAATAGAACCAGAAGAAGTGCTGGTAGAGCACTGGGTCACCACCGCCTTCAGGCCTGTAAAATGAGGTGCCAGCCGTTAGGTCCATCAACAGCATGATGGCCCCGCCAGTAAGGGCGGGCAAGCCAATTAACTGCAGGCTCTGGGCGGCAAGGGCGGTCCAGCAAAACACTGGCATGCGAAATAGGCCCATGCCCGGGGCTCGCATGCGCAGGATGGTGGTGACGAAATTGACGGCCCCCATGATTGAGGACACGCCAGAAAGGGCCACGGCCACCAGCCACAGCCCTTGGCCACTGATCAGGTTGCCCAGGGGATTTTGGAGGCTCACCGGTGGATAGGCCCACCAGCCCGAGTAGGCAGGACCACCGGGAACGAAGAAGCTGGCAATCAGCAGGGTGCCGAAGATGGGGACCAGCCAGAAGGCCACCGCATTCAGCCGTGGAAAGGCCATGTCCGGGGCTCCGATCATGGTGGGAATCAGCAGATTATTGATTCCATTAAGTACCGGGAATATGAAAAGGAACAACATGATTGTTCCGTGCATCGTATAGAGACCGTTGTATACGGTGCGATCGACGAGATCGGAGGCTGGTGTGATCAGTTCTCCCCGGATGATCATGGCAAGGAAGCCACCGATCAGAAAATAGAAAAAGGCCAATACGATGTATTGGATACCAATCACTTTGGCGTCGGTGTTGAAGCTGAAATAGCGGGTCCAGCTCTGGTTTTCTTCTGTGCTGGGCAGGGGGATCGTGCTGGTCATGGCCTCAGGAGTCGTGGGGGAGCGAGTTGGAACCGGGAACGTTGACCTGAGGCGGTGGGGCCGGCCGCACGGTGGCCCAGCCAGGGTGGCTCTGACTCTGTCGCTGCACATACTCACCAACGGCATCACTCAGGCCGCTCTGGAGAGGTTGGGCGGCAGCCTGCTTTAACCAGGCCTGGAAAGTGTCGTCGCTTTCCACCACAACATCGGCCTGGTTTGCGGCGAACCAGGTGCCGCTGAACTGGGAATCCCTTAGCCGATAGCGACCCTCACGGGTGGGGGTGAGAGTGAAGTCGATGGCTTTGCCAGGAATTACATCCTGCTTGAGTCGGAAGGCTGGGATGTAGAAGCCATGGATCACATCATCCGAGGTGAGCCGGAAGGTGACCGGTAGATTGACAGGAAGATGGAGCTCCGTGGAGGAGACATGGGCATTGGGATAACGAAATTCCCAGGACCATTGGCGGGCGATCACTTCAATCGATTCGGCAGGGAGCCGATCCCCCGGGTAGCCGCCCTTGGCCTCAAGGGAGTTATGGGGATGGATGTGCTCCATCGGACCGAGGATCCCAAGCTCATGGTTGATTCGCATGGCGTAAACCGCGATGCTCATGACGATGACCAGGGGAATCAGGGTCCAGATCACCTCCAGGCGGGGGTTGCCTTCGATCGGCTCGGCATCGGTTTTGTCATACTTCTCAGCGCGATGCATCAGCACCACCCAGGTCATCACGGAGATCACACTGAGAAAGACAAAGGTGCCCAACCCTGTCTCGAAGCTGAACAGGCCATCCACGAGGGGGGCGGCATTAGAAGCCTGAACAGGCAGCCAGTGATAGGCCTGGCCGGCCATCCAGTAACTGATCAGCACCATCAGGCCGATCCAGAGGACCAGAGCGACCAAGGCGACGGGGCCGGGGCGCCGTGGGGACGAGGAGGTCATGGGAAGAAAGCCCTAGGGAAGGGCGTCGTGAAGATCGACTCCGGTGGCCAGGAGCTGGTCGGCGGTGATGTGGACGCCGAACTCGGCGGCCAGTTCGGCTCCGAGGGTGCCGTGCAGGCCGATCACCAGAAACAACCCAAGGCCCACCAGCAGGTAGAGCCACTGAACCTGGCGGCCCATGTCACGGCGCCAGAGGAAGCGCTGATAGCCGCGCCATACCGTCATGGTGATGATCGCCAGCAGGATCGCTACACCACCGACCCCATGCCAAAGCATGGTTTCCATACTCTGCAGGCCGATGCTGCTGGTGACCCCTGGGATCGGCACCGCCAAAAGCATTTCGAAGAAGCCTGCCGCCACCGTGAAGAAGCTCACGACGGCGCAGGCCAGCAGGTTGTACCAACCCACGTTGTGGAAGCCGGCGCGGGTGATCGGCAGGGCCAGAAAGCGGAACAGTCTCTTCTCAACCGGAAAGAGGGCACCTGCGATATCGAAGGCGATGGCGATCACGAACAGACCGATCGTGAAATGGACTAGATTGGGATGGATTGGCAGGCTGTAGGGCAAGTCATTGGGACCAAGCCAGCTCGCCAGCTGACGAATCGGCGACGCGGCAGGCAATACGGTCGTCTCAACCAGCAGCGTGGCCACGGCGGAGGCGGGTGGCTGGAGTGGAGACAGGAGAACGTCCATTTAGATCAATCCGGCGCGGCCGGCGGCCACCACAGGCACCGTATGGAGGCCATAGACCCAGATCAGTTGGTTCCCCAGGGTGACCTGTACCACCACGAGCAGGGCTAGCACCCCATCGGCCGCCAGGAAAGGCAGCGGCAGGCTTTCGGGATCACGGTTGCGCAGCACATAGCGCCAACCGGTGAGCAATGAAAGGACGCCGGAGAGGGACCAGCCCAGGGTGCTGTGCAGATTGAGGATGGAACGGGAGGCTCCGTAGGGATTCGCCAGTCCAGCCTCGACTTGGCCAAAGATGATCGCCACGAAAATGGCCGCCGTGGCGAACAGCAGGTTCCAGAAGCTGACCTCAAACAGGTTGGGTCGCCGCATCACAACGCCGATTAGATCGAAGACCACGCTGATCACCGCCATGGCGATAACAAAGTGGACCACGATTGGATGGAGAGTGTCCATCCATGGCAGGTTGTGATCGTTTAGCGGTGGCAGCAGCTGCTGCATCGGGTCTTGGCCGTATCGGGCCTTATCAGGATGACAACAGTCTCCCGGTTGCGCTCGGTATGCAATGGATCAATGCATGATTATGGTCATTTGCACACGCAGGCTGCGGTGCGACTCAGTCTTTGTCACTGGCGCCGAAGGCGTGCATGAGGGCGTCACCCCAGCTGTTGATCGCTTCCAGTGTGTGGTCGGGAGCTGTGCTGATGGCTGCCGCGTGGGCCTTGAGAAGGGTGGCTTTGCTGAACGTGTGACCATGGCTGGTGGCCAAGTCGACGACATCGTCGAGACCGGTGGCGGCCTGCAGTTTCTGGTGCAGCCGCTCATCGTTGACGGCGCTGTTGACAAAGGCCTTGAGGGCGGTGAGCGACACGGGCGGAGAGCAAGTGAGGGAATCTGCATCCTGGCAGGGCATGGCGCTTTTGGACGGAAATTGCAACTAGCGTGCAGAACTACCACCCTTTAAACCAATGGCGAAGGAACGCTTCTTCCTCGAGCTAGTACCCAGCGAAGCCGTGATGAAGAGTTGGCCCCATGTGGTGATCGTGGGTGGCGGCTTTGCGGGACTCAAAGCGGCTCATCGCCTCGCCGGCAAGCCTGTGCGGGTCACGTTGGTGGACAAGCGCAACTTCAATCTTTTTCAACCTCTGCTTTATCAGGTGGCTTCCGGTTTGGTTTCCGAAGCCGATGTGGCCACACCCCTGCGGTTACTGCTAGCTAAGTCGTCGAATGTGCAGGTGCTGCTTGGCGAGGTGGTCGATCTCGACCCCGATAAGCGCGAGGTGGTGTTCAACGATCGACACCTCCGCTATGACAACCTGATTCTGGCCACGGGCTCCGGGAGCACCTACTTCGGCCATGAGGAGTGGCGCGAACTGGCGCCGCCGATGAAGATCATCGAGCACGCCGACGAGATCCGTCGCCGCGTGCTCTCGGCCTTGGAGGAGGCGGAACAGACCCCGGATGTGGAACGGTGTCGTTTCCTGCAAACGGCGGTGGTGGTGGGCGGTGGACCCTCCGGCTGTGAGCTGGCCGGATCGCTCAATGAATTGATGCAGCACGCGGCACGGCGCGATTTCCGTCAATTGGATCCGCAGTTGTGCCGAGTGATTTTGGTGGATCCTGGTGATCGGGTGCTGCGGGCGATGACGCCAGATCTCTCCGAGGCGGCCGGTGATTATCTGAACTCCCGTGGCGTCGAGTTGGTGCTGGGCGGCCGGGTGCAGAGCATCGAGGCGGGCCGCCTTACTGTGGACTTCAAAACGCCGCCCCCTGGGACGCCTGCCGAGCGCGTCCTAGAAGCCGCCACCATCTGCTGGAGTGCTGGGGTGTGCGCCTCCCACCTCGGAAAGCTGCTGGCGGATCGCACGGGTTGCAACGTCGATCGCGGTGGGCGGGTCGTCGTCGAACCGGATTTTTCCATTGCCGGCCATCCGGAGATTCGGGTGGTGGGCGATCTCTGCTCCTATGCCCACACCGTCGATGGCAAGCCCCTGCCGGGCATGGCTGGACCGGCGGTGCAGATGGGGGGCTGGGTTGCTCTCGATCTGTTGTCCCAGTTGAGCGGCGAACGCCAGCCCACCTTCCGCTGGTTTGATTTCGGCAGCATGGCGGTGATCGGCCCCCTGTTTGCCGTGGCCGATCTGCGTGGCGTCAAGATCACCGGTGCCTTCGGCTGGTTGCTGTGGGGCTTGGCCCACTTGGCCTTCATGCCGGCCAATGAAAACCGCCTCACCCTGCTGACCAAGTGGCTGTGGATGATCGCCACGCGCCAGCGGGCCAGTCTGCTGATCACTGGCCGGGCTGATCAGCACATGGGGGTGGAGGTGGGCTTGGAACGGGCTGAACGGATTGAGGAGTCAAAACCGCCCGAGCCGCAGGTGTCAGCTGCTAGCTGATTTCGTTCTGGGTGCTGCTCCTGCCCCCGTTCCTTCCTTAACCACAACTCTTACTTCTTCCACAGAGTCCATGTCATGTTTCCCTAGTCGGCTCCTGCCGCGGCAACAATGTTTGGTGTCCCTGCTGCTCGGAGCTTCGATGCTCATGGCCTGCAGGCCGGCAGCCGCTGCCGTGCCGATGGGGGCAGCCTGTTTACCCGGCAGTCCCGTGGCCCGGGATTGTCGGAATCTCGTGATCATCAATTCTCCTGAATATCCTGAATCTGAGTCTCCTCAGTTAACTGTCCAGGCCTTTGATCAGGAATTTGCAGAGATCGTGGGCCGCACACCTAATCTCATTCCGATCGCCACTGGCTTTGGTTTTACTGAAGGTCCGGTCTTCTTGAAAGATCCAAAGGGACCTGGGGGGATGTTGTTGGTCACGGATCAGATTCACAACAGCATCTATTCGATTCGTTGGAATGGTCTGGATGCAAACGGGACCATGACCTCCTCATCTTGGCAGGAGCCTCGCCTATTTCGCAATCCTTCCGGTGTGGCAGATGGTCAGACTCCTGATCTTCAGGGGAATCTGCTGACAGCTGAAACCACCGGCCGACGGGTTTCGATCACTCGAAGTTTCGCAGCTAATCTGAAAAGTCCTGAACCCCAGGCGCCTTCGCTGGTGGATCATTACCAGGGGAAACCCCTGAACTCGCCAAATGATCTCGTTGTTAAAAGCGACGGGACTGTTTGGTTTACTGATCCCAGTTATGGATCATTACAGTTTCCACCCCAGCCAGCTGAATTGCCCAATAACGTCTATCGATACGACCCTTCCACCAAGCAGCTCACCGTTGTTGAGCCTGGTCTCGTCATGCCGAATGGCATTGCTTTTGGTCCTGGAGAGAAGACTCTCTACATCATTGACAGTGGAGCCATCCAGGGGCCTCGGACATACTTCTCATACCTTCCTCACCGCATTTATCGTTATGACGTGAGCCGAGATGGGCGATCGCTTGAAAATAAGAGTCTCTACGCAAATGTGTCCCCAGGCTTTCCCGATGGTATGAGGCTGGATGAGAAAGGAAATGTTTATGTTGGTACTCTTGAAGGGATCCATGTGCTCAATCCCCAGGGCAAGTTGATTGGTAAATTCTTGATGGCCAAGCAGACTGCCAATCTTGCCTTTGGAGGTGTTGATAACAATATATTGTTCATCACCTCTAGTAATACTGTTTGGGCCGTTAAGTTGAATACGCGCGGCCTTGTGCCAGTGCGGACTATTCCACGACCATGATTTCAAGGCATCATGCCGGCGAGTCTTTGGTTCGCCTTGCCATGGCCAAGTGCATGGGAATTGTCAATCAGTTCTAACCTGTGATTCTTAATCTAGTTGCCATCGGGGTTGGCCCTGCTCAGGCGTAATTCAAGTAACTTTATTTGGTCTTATTGTTCTAATTGGGGACTCCTGAAAAAGAAAACTGCGCCTCCTCGAGTGCGGCCAAAGACCAAGGAGGACAGGCAGCTCGAAAACTCGGTCATGCAGTGACAGGAGATTTGGCTGTCTCAAGCAGGCAAATGTTCCTGAGGACCACCCAGG
>CAIOCZ010000003.1 GCA_903856805.1 uncultured cyanobacterium
CATCGGCGTGGGCCCCAGCAACGTGGCCACCGGCCGCCGCGTGGGCGTCAGTGTCAACCTCAGCAACGCTGGCGCCGCCGTGATCCCGGTGGGGGTCAACGTGCCCGACACCTTCCTCTCCGTCGAGGGCCTGGTGGGCTCAGCCTTCGACGACGTGCTGGAGGGCAATGGCCGCCTGGTGGGCGGTGGCGCTGGTCCCTCCGCCATTCAGGTGGATGCGGCCGGCAACCCGATCGTCAACCCGGTCACCGGCCTGCCGGTTCCGATCGACTTCAACATCAGCGGCATCGGCGGCTTCGATTCGATCAACGGCGGTGACGGCAACGACACCCTCGATGGCGGCATCGGCAGTGACACCCTGACCGGCGGCCTGGGCGCGGATCGCTTCACCTTCAGCACCGCCCTCAGCGCCACCACCAACCTGGACCGGGTGCTCGACTTCGTCACCACCATCGACAAGGTGACCCTTGATCGCGGCGTGTTCACCGGCCTCAACAACGGCACCGCCCTCAACGCCGCTGAATTCCGCTCCGGAGCCGGCGTCACCACCGCCAACGCCGCCACCCAGCGGATCCTGTTCGACACCACCACCGGCAACCTGCGCTACGACAGCGACGGCACCGGCGCTGCCGCCCCCGTGCTGTTCGCCAACGTGCTCCAGGTTCCTGTGGCTCCGGCTGTCGTGGGGACTGCGGCTCCCCTGGTGGTGGGCGACTTCCTGATCCAGGGCGCCCTGCCCCCGGCTCCCCAGCTGATCAACGGCACCGCCGGCAACGACACCCTCAATGGCGGCGGCGCCAACGACACGATCAATGGCCTCGCCGGCAACGACATCCTCAACGGCCTCGCCGGCAACGACGTGCTCAACGGCGGCACCGGCAACGACACCATGAGCGGCGGCCTGGGCGTGGATCGCTTCGTGTTCGATTCGGCCCTCAGCGCCACCACGAACCTGGACACGATCACCGATTACGCCGCCGGCGAGACGATCACTCTCGACCGCACCGTGTTCAGCACCCTGAATGCGGGCACCGCCCTCACCGCCGCCGAGTTCGTCTCCGGCGTCGGGGTGACCACCGCCGCCACCGCCGCCCAGCGCGTGATCTACAACAGCGGCACCGGCAGCCTCTACTACGACGCTGACGGCAGCGCCGCCGTGGCGGCACCGGTCCAGTTCGCCACCCTCAGCAACGCGGCAGCCCTCACCAGCGCCGCCTTCGCCCTGCAAGGCCCCCCGCCCGTGGCGCCTCCCCAGGCGGCTCTGAATCTTGTCGGCACCGCCGGCAACGACAACCTGCTGGGCGGCACCGGCAATGACACCCTCTCCGGCCTGGCCGGACTGGACACCCTCACCGGCGGCCTCGGCAACGATTCCCTCAGTGGTGGCGCCGGCAACGACACCTTCGTGTTCAACACCGCCCCCAGCGGTGCCACCAACAACGACAGGATCATCGACTTCGCCACCGGTGATCAAGTCGCCCTCAGCCTCGCCACCTTCACGGGCTTCGGCGCCGTGGGGGCCGTCACCGCCGCCCAGTACGTGCAGGTGCGGGTGGCCGGTGGGATCCCCACCGCCGCCGCCGCCACCACCCGCCTCGAGTTCGACCGCGACTCCGGCAACCTGTGGTACGACGCCGACGGCACCGGCGCCATCGCCCCGGTGCAGTTCGCCACCCTCACCAACGGCTTCCGTCCAATCAACACGGATTTCCGCGTCGTGGCCTGATCCCAGCCCCGGCTCCCCTCAGGGGAGCCCAGCCCCAGCCCCTGGCGGTGTTCTGCACCACCAGGGGCTTTTTCTTTGTCGCGGGTAGGTTGGTGCCGCCCCACACCCCCACGCCATGGCAGCGGTCCCGGTAAGCCCACGAGTGCTGGCCGTGAAGCGCGTGCTCAAACTGGTGGGCCCCGGGCTGCTGGCGCTGGGGCTGGGCGCCTGCGCTGCCTTCGATCGCGAACACCCCCAGGCCACCGCCAAGGAGGGGGATCTGCTGGTGAAGGTTGAAAATCAGCGGGTGGAGCTAATCCACACCTTCCGCCAGGGGGAGCCCAATGGCCTCTTCGATGGTGTGGTGAAGGTGAGCGAGAAGGGCAAGAAGGATCTGCTGCAGGAAGTGAACGTGATCTGCAGCCTTCCCAACGATCCCCAATGGCCGAGTTACGACAACCTCTACGGCCGAGCCATCACGAAGGTCAGTGAGGCCAAGGGTCGCACCGGAGAAACGGGCTGGCAGATTCTGTTCCACTTTGATGGCCGCACCGAACAACGAATGGGCTCAAATCCTGGCCCCTGGACAGCTCAGCTTCGGGACAACCTTTGCCGCCGAGGCCGCTTCGACGACCGCCCCAAACGAAGCCAAAACTGAGGGAAATGCAGCCTTCGACACCAAACCGCTCTCCCGTAGCAATCGATACACCTAGCCCAAGGCGCCTAGCTTTTGATCAAGCTGCCATTTCAGGCTGGCGCCCATGCCGAAAACACTGTTCAAGGTTGATCTGACCAAGCCCATGGATCAACAGGAAATGCCGGGGCACAACCGTTGGCACCCCGACATTCCCGCCGTTGTCTCGGTGAACCCGGGAGAAACATTCCGGATTGAATGCAAAGATTGGACCGATGGGCAGATCAAGGACAACGACGATCCCCAGGACATTGCCGATGTGAACCTGGAGGTGGTTCACGTTCTCAGCGGCCCAATCTGGGTGAACGGCGCCCAGCCCGGAGACATCTTGGTAGTGGACATTCTCGATGTGGGCGCCCTGCAGGGTGATGAATGGGGCTTTACAGGGATCTTCGCCAAGGAAAATGGCGGTGGCTTCCTCACCGACCATTTCCCCAAGGCGGCCAAAGCCATCTGGGACATCGAAGGCATCTACACCAGCTCACGCCATATCCCCGGGGTGCGCTTCGCCGGCATCACCCATCCAGGCCTGATCGGTTGTGCCCCCTCCCATGAGTTGCTGCGGGAATGGAACCGCCGGGAAACGGAGCTGGTGAATACGGCCCCGGACCGTCGCACCTATGGGGCCGGACTCTCCGGCAGTGAGCCGGTGCTGGCGGCCCTGCCGAACCCCAACAGTGCCATCCTCGGCACCCTGGCGGCATCGGAGTTTGAACGGGTCGCCAACGAAGCTGCCCGTACGGTGCCACCACGGGAACATGGGGGCAACTGCGACATCAAAAACCTCACCAAAGGCACCCGCATCTACTTCCCCGTCTACGTGGAAGGCGCCAAACTCTCCATGGGAGACATCCATTTCTCCCAGGGTGATGGCGAAATCTCCTTCTGTGGTGCCATCGAGATGTCCGGCTATCTCGATCTTCATGTTGAGATCATCAAAGGTGGCGTTGCCAAATATGGCATGGTCAACCCGATGTTCAAGACCAGCCCCCTAGAGCCCCAATTCAAGGACTACCTTGTTTTTGAAGGCATTTCCGTGGATGAGTTCGACGGCAAGCAATACTACATGGACGTGCATATTGCCTATCGCCGCGCCTGCCTTAATGCCATTGAATACCTGAAGCGATTCGGCTACACCGGCGAGCAAGCCTACCTGCTGCTCAGCTGTGCCCCCGTGGAAGGCCGGATCAGTGGGATCGTTGATATTCCCAATGCCTGCGCAACCCTCGCTATTCCCACCAGTATCTTCGATCAAGATATTCTACCCTGCTAAAGCAGGCGGGCAATAGAGAACCGGAGGCCATCACTTGGCCTCCTTTTTCTAAACCTGAACCCAACCCAGTTCTCCGACCCATTGTCATCCCATGCCCGTCTACGAGTTCAGCTGCAGCAGTGGCTGCGAGAACTATGAGGTTTGGCGCTCCATTGATGAGCGCGAAAGCAACACCAACTGCCCCCAGTGCGGCGATGGCGGTAAACGGGTGTTCACACCACCCATGACGCTCTGCGGACCGCTGCGGCTGAAAGTTGAGGCCCGCGAACCCCAACTCGTCAGAAAGACAACACCGGAGGAAGCCAAGCCCCGCCTGAAAAATTCCAACGCCTCCCGGCCTTGGATGCTGAACCGAGGCTGCTGAATCCAGGAATCACGTCCAAGGGTTGATCAAAGTGCCGCAACGCCAAAGCCCCCTGAGCAACTCTCAGGGGGCATTCGACGCGTCCAGCGATCTAGACGTAGGGGTCAAACCGTCAGGAATTCCCTAACAATTCCATCGGAAAGGCCAGAAATTGGACCGCTAGCCACAATCCCGCCCCGTTGCATTGCATAGTAGTAACTGGCTTGTCGCACAAAGTGCAAATGCTGCTCAACCAAGAGAACACTAATGCCAGTCTCCTTCATAATCCGCTGAACAGCGCGCTCAATATCCAAGATGATTGATGGTTGAATTCCCTCCGTGGGTTCGTCCAGCAACAACAGCCGTGGCTTACCCAGCATCGCCCGGGCAATTGCCAGCTGCTGCTGTTGACCACCGCTCAGATCACCACCTTTGCGGGCGAGAAATTTCTCAAGGATGGGGAAAAG
>CAIOCZ010000004.1 GCA_903856805.1 uncultured cyanobacterium
CCTGCGCCCCCGAAGCCTGAAGGGCCAGAAACGGCGCCCCGTCGGCGTGGGATCCCCAGAATTGCCACCAGGAATGGCGTTGTTGGCGCCAGAGCCGTTCGGCGAGAACCGGACCGAGACGCTCCTGCCACAGCCTGGGCACGGGACGATCGGGGGTGCCTGGAAAGCTCTGCATCAGGCTGGCACTCACCATCAGTCGCTCCAGTCCCACGGCCCGGGGCCGGGGCCAACGGAGCAGACCGACCACCGGCAGCACCACCAACAGGGCCACCACCGTGGCCGTCATGGGCAGCGGTGGACGGGGCAACGGACGCCAGCGAGGCGCACGGAGTTTCGGCGGCCTGGGGCGGGGAAGCGCCGCCAGACGTTGACGCAGCGCTGAAATCTGGACCAGCTTCCCCTGGAGGGGTGGCCAGTTGAAACGTCTCATGCCGTCATCCCGGCCGATGGATCGGGTTGATTGCAGCCCCCACGGCAGCGCAGGGAAGCGGGGGCGGTTCCGCCCTCAAGTTGCGCCATCACGTGAACCTGCACGACAGGGAAGCCTGTCTGACGATCCTGCCAGGCGTGCCGCTGAAGGCGATCGGGGAACGGCAGACTGGCCATGGCGGCCTCCAGCCATGGGTCAGCGGGAGGTGCTTCGCGCCGCCCGACCGCTCTCCTGGGCATGGCGCCGCCGGCGATCGCGCCACTCAATTGTGGAGAGATAGATCACACCACCACTGACAAAAACCAGTAGTGCTGAGGCGAGCATCGCCAGCACACCGTTGCCGTTGAGCACCGCTTCAGAAACCGATGGAGTTGTCACCGTTGCGGCCCCAGACCACCATGGCGATCGAAAAGCTGAACAGGGCGGCCAGGGCAGCCCAACTCAAGGTGATCAACATGGGGAAGCTCGTGACGGGTGCGCGCATGTTACCTAGCCTGGCTTCGGTTTTGATTTCACCTGTCATGGAGGCCATCACTGCGGTGGGTCCTAGGCCGGGAGCCGCCGCTGTGCAGGAGCGGCAGCGGTTGCGCCAGCCCTACCCGAACTACCGCGTGATCGTCCTGGATGACGACGTAAACACCTTCCAGCATGTCGTCGAGTGCCTGGTCCGCCATCTGCCGGGCATGGGCCCGGATCGGGCCTGGGAGCTGGCCCATCGCATCGATGGCGAAGGGGCGGCGGAGGTGTGGTGCGGACCGCAGGAGCAAGCCGAGCACTACCACCAGCTCCTGGGGGCCGCGGGCCTCACCATGGCCCCCCTCGAGCGAGCCTGACGCCATGGGTCGGGTGGTGATCACCCACAGCACCTACATCGAGGGACTGATTCCGTTGCTGCGCCGCCTGGCCGAGGCCCCTGGCATCGAAACGGTCACCCCGGCGGTGATCACCAGGGTGCGGGGCCGGAGCCCGAGCCTGCGGCTGCGGGTGTCGGTGCCGATCAGCGGTGGCCACAAACTGGTGGCTCGCCTCGGCAGTTCGGTCCAGGAGGTGTTTGTGGTCACCGATTGGCCGAGGGAGCAACTGCAGCAGCACCTCGACCACCTCACCTCCTGACCGGTGACGGCCTCGATGGCCACCGGGGGGTCTCCCCCCCAGACTTGGCCTTTGCCTTCCCTTTGCCGCCCATGACCCCAGCCGTTGAATCCCTGCAGGCCGCCTTGCAGTGGCGGTACGCCACCAAACAGTTCGATGCCACCGCCCGGATCGCCCCCGATCTGTGGGCAGCCCTTGAGCAGAGCCTGGTGCTGAGCCCCTCCAGCTACGGGTTGCAACCGTGGAAGTTTCTGCTGATCGAGGACGAGGAACTGCGCCAGCAACTGCGCCCCCATGCCTGGAACCAGAGCCAGATCACCGACGCCTCGCACCTGGTGGTGTTCCTGGCCCGCCGGCGCATTGATTCAGACGATCTGGAACGGCTGATCACGGCGACCGCCTCAGCGCGCAGCCTGGCCCCCGAGAAGCTCGAGTTCTATCGGGACATGATGCGGAAGGATCTGATCGACGGGCCGCGCAGCGAACAGATCGAGCGCTGGGCCAGCAATCAGGTGTATATCGCCCTGGGAACCTTTCTCACGGCCGCCGCCTTGCTCGCGGTGGACACCTGCCCGATCGAAGGCTTTTCCCCGGCTGAATTCGATCGCCTCCTGGAGTTGGAAGGGGGGCCCTATCGCAGCTGCGTGGTCTGTGCGGCCGGCTATCGCGCCGCCGGGGATCCCTACGCCGCCCTGGCCAAGGTGCGTTACCCCGCTGCCGAACTGATCGAACGGCGTTGATCGGGGCCTGGGCAGGTCTGCAGGCGCCGCCAGACAGTGCCGTTCAGCTCAATGCTGGTGGGGCCGCTGAAGAGGTCCGGCTGCTGCTGACGCATCGCCGCCGCCCGCTGGTTGAGGGTGATTTGGGCGACCTCCAACCGGCTGGCGTGGTCGGCGTGCCAACGACGCCGGCGGTCGTCTTCCCTGGCCTGCCAGACCGCCATCCTCTCCCCATGGCGCTGACGATCCAACTCCTGGTCCTCGAATCGAAAGCGGGCCTCGGCGGCCTCATTGAAGGGCGCTGGGGGCGGGGAGGGGGCATAGGCCTCCCCGCGCACGGCGGCCAGGCGCGCTTCGGCCTGGCGCAGCTGGCGCAGTTCCAGGGCGATCGCTCCGGCCCTCTGGCGACAACGCTCGGTCTCGCGTTGGGATCGGCGCACCTGATCGGCACGCTCCTGACGTTGCCGCTGCGCCTTGAGCGCCAGCCGTTGATCCACGGTCGCCCGACAGCGGCGTTCGTTGAGCAAGCGAATCAGGGGATTGGCGTCACGCTCCTGCTCCACGCGACAGCGTTTCTGGCCGGCAGGGCTGACGGTTGAACCGACACAGCCCGCCAACATCACCATCACCAAGACGGCCAGGGCGGAGGGCCGCCGAACCGACCAACCACGGGGGCGGACGATCACGCCAGAAGAAGGGGAGAGGGGTGGACCACCGTGCCGTCTTGCCCCAGTGTTCGACCTGGAAGAACCAGAAGGGGGGTCAAAGGCGGGGCGTCGTTTCCGGCTCAAGGCCGGCCTACGTTGCCGTCGCTGCAGACCCCCCATGTCGAAGAGGGAGTCAGATCAGAAAACTGTGAAAGGCAGTCACCAACACAGCAGCCCGTTGGGATTGTAAGGGCTATGACGGGGTGATCTGGGGCCAGATCGATCGGACTTCCGCCAGGCGGCGTTCCGCCTCGCCACGCCGCGTCTCCACCGTGGTGCCCTGCAGAAGCAGGGTGAGATGGCCCAGCTTGCGGCCGGGATCGGCGGAGCGCTTGCCATACCAATGGAGATGGGCATCGGCCAGAGCGGCCAGGGCCTGGCGCTGCTCCCCGTAGTCGACGGCGGCGGCGGCCCCATCAACCGGTTCATACCCCAGCAAATTCACCATCAACGCCCCAGGGACCACCATCTCGGTGCTGCCCATCGGCAAATCGGCGACGATGCGCACCTGTTGGTCGAACTGGCTACTCCGGCAGGCCTCGATCGTGTAATGGCCGGAATTGTGGGTGCGCGGCGCGATCTCGTTCACCTGCAGCCCCCGGGGCCCATAGAAGAATTCGATTGACAACACACCCACATAGTCGAGGGCCGTCAGCAGCGAGGCGGCCACATTGCGGGCCAGGGCCTCCACCGCATGGTTCACCGGGGCTGGTGCCAGGACCCAGTTGCACACCTGGTGGGTTTGATGGGTTTCCACCAGGGGAAAACAGGCCACCCGGCCCTGCTGGTCCCGACAGGCCACCAGCGCCAGTTCCTGCTCAAAGGCCACCTGCTCCTCCAGCAGCCAGCCCTGGGGTACCACGGTCGCCAGCAGGGCCTCAAGCTCGGCCTGATTGGTGATCGGGACGATGCCCTTGCCGTCGTAGCCGCCGCTGCTCGCCTTGGCCATCACCGGAAAGCGCAAATGCGCCGGCAGCCGGGGGCCGTTGGTGGCCAGGGGGGGCAGGTCCCATGGGCCCTCCGGGGCCTCCAGGCTGCGGCTGGACCCGGTCGGGGCTGGGCTCAGCACCGCCTCCAGGGGACACCAGGGCGGACAGGGGAGATGCAACCGATTGAGCAACTCCCGCTGGGCACGCTTACTGATCAGCGGCCGGAGGGCATCAAGTTCCGGCAGAAAGCGCACCCCCTGCTGCACCAGGGGAGCCAGGGCCTCCAGCGGTAACCATTCATTCTCAAAGCTGACCGCGGTGCAGGGTTCAGCCAGGCGCGCCGTAGCCGCGGCATCGTCCACGGCCGCCAGGACCACACCGCTGGCCACCCGCACCGCCGGGTCGTCGGGATTGGGCGTCTGCACCTGCAGCTCCACCCCCAGCTGCTTGGCCGCACAGCCGAGCATCCAGGCCAGTTGGCCGCCACCGACGACGCCAATGGTCCGGGGAGCGCCAAGCTCGGACCGTTCCCTGGCCGTTGTCATGATCGGAGTTGCTCGCTCCACCCGCCGATCGCCGCCGCTGCACGATCCCCCACACTGGCATCCCACTTCCTGAGAACCCCACCTCAGGTGAGGCCGCGATCACCGGCAAAGGCAAAGCGAACCAGGCTCAACAGCAACACCATCACAAACAGGGCCAGTCCGACGGTGCAGGCGTAGCTGATCTCCAGTTCGCCAAAGGCCTGGTCATAGACGTAATACACCAGCGTGCGGGTGGTATCGGCGGGACCGCCCTGGGTCATCAGGAACACCTCCTCGAACACCTTGGTGGCGCCGATCGCTGACATCACCGCCACCAGCACGATGTAAGGCCGCAACAGGGGCAAGGTGATGTCGCGATGGCGCCGCCAACCTTCGCTGCCATCCAGGGCAGCCGCCTCATAGAGATCGGCGGGAATTCCCTGCAGTCCGGCCAGAAAAATCACCATGTAGAAGCCCAGCCCCTTCCACAGGGTCACCAGCATCACCGCCGGCAGGGCCAGCCGGGGATCGGTGAGGAACCCGATCGGGGAGCTGTCGGGTCCCAGCAGGGCCGCCAGCCAACCGTTGATCAAGCCGTTTTCGGCGTAGAGCCAGCGAAAGGCGATCGCCGCCACCACCAAAGACACCAGCACCGGGGTGTAGATGGCAGCCCGGAACCAATGGATCCCGGGAAGGCGTCGGTTCACCAGCACCGCCAAAGCCAGGGCACCGGCCACGATCGGTGGCACCACCCCCACCAGGTACAGCATGGTGGTGCCGGCCACCCGGAGCACCATCGGGTCGGCCAGCAACCGGCGCAGGTTGGCCAGGCCGATGAACGTCAGCGGTTCGCTCACATCGAGGCCGGTCCGGCAGAAGCTGATCAC
>CAIOCZ010000005.1 GCA_903856805.1 uncultured cyanobacterium
ACAACGACCCCTTCCTCCCCACGGAGGACGGTCGCCTGCATACCGCCACCAACAACTCTGGTGGCATCCAGGGAGGGATCAGCAACGGCGAGGAGATCCTGCTGCGGGTGGCGTTCAAACCCACCGCCACGATCCGCAAGGCCCAACAGACGATCGACGCCAGCGGATCCGCCACCGTTCTGGAAGCCAAAGGGCGGCACGATCCGTGCGTGTTGCCCAGGGCTGTCCCCATGGTGGAAGCCATGGTGGCCCTAGTGATGGCCGACCACCTGCTGCGACAGCAAGGCCAGTGCAGCCTGTGGTGAGAGGAGGGGTGGCATGGCGCCAGCTCACCAGAGGCTTTGCACTTGGCCATAGGAGCGGATCTTGCTGTCGGCGCTGAGCAGGGAAATCCCCAGCTCGCGGGCCTGGGCCACCAGGAAGCGATCAGCGGGATCGGCGTGGAACGGCTCCGGCAGGCGGGTGGCTGCCACGGCCACGGCGGGATCCAGGGCCAGCAACCGCACCGCCGGATGGGAGGCCAGCAGCGCCAACCAACGCTGCACATCGAGGCTGAGGGCGAGCCGTCCACGGTTCACCAACATCGCCACTTCCCAACAGCTGATGGCGGACACCAGCAGCCCTGCTGAACCGCCCGGCTGGCCGGCGCTCTCGATCTCCTGATCGATGGCGGCCAAGGCATTCGCTGACAGCCGCAGGCGATCCCCGTTGGCCCACCAGATCACTACATGGGTGTCGAGCAGGATCACGCCAGGGCTTCCCAGTCGTTCTCGCCGACCGGCGCAAACGGGTCGTCGAAGCTCAATACCGAGCCGCGCAGCCCCTCCAGGGGATCGGCGTCGGGCCGGGCCGGGCGATAGGAGCGCAGTTCCAGGGTGGGCCTGCCGTGATCGGTAATCACCAGCGGTTCTCCGCTGGCCTCCACCTGGCGGAACAGCTCCAGGGCCTGGGCCTTGAAGCGGGATTTCGAGACCTGCTGCGGCGACCCTGGCGGCAGCGGCCCGGACGGGAGCATCATTGTCACTCAAAATGACTATAGTCACGAGACTAGGTCAGATCAACGGCTGCCTAGGCCTGCTCCGACGTCCAGCCCCCTCAGGACGCCCAGATCTCCTCCAGATCCACCGCCAGCCCAGGGAAGTGGGGATCCGCGTCGAGGCGGTCGATGCCGGCAGGTAGCCGCAGCTGATGGCCCCGGGCGTCTTGGGTCAGCGCTCAGCGAAGGACCAAGCCCTAGGAGCGTCTCGCGCATAGATCCGAGCCGCCCTCTCCACAGACGCCCTGAAATCCTCCCAGAAGCCTGGTCCCGCGATGGTCTTGGGAGAAACAAATTGGGCATGAGCAAGACATCCCGCCCCTCCCACGCCGACGCCACTTACCAGGCCAAATACGGAATCCAGGCCCGCAGCGGCGGCGGGCGGGCCTCAGCCCGCGAAACGATCGGCCGGGTGGCCGCCGGAGCGATCGCCAAGCAGCTGCTGGCCAAGGCCCACGGCACCGAAGTGATCGCCTGGGTGCGGCGGATCCACACGATCGAGGCGATCGGCCGCGAGGGCGACTCCTGCGGAGGCGTGATCGAATGCGTGGTGCGACGTCCCCCCGTGGGCTTGGGAATGCCGGTGTTTGACAAGCTCGAAGCCGATCTGGCCAAGGCGGTCATGTCGTTGCCCGCCACC
>CAIOCZ010000006.1 GCA_903856805.1 uncultured cyanobacterium
ATGCCATCGATCCCACCCGCATCAGCACGGAGCTGGGCTGGCAACCCCGCCACAACTTCGAGCAGGGTCTGGCCGCCACGGTGGATTGGTATCTTGCCCACCTCGACTGGTGCACACAGGTGCGGGAACGGGCGGGGTATGGCGGGGAGCGGTTGGGTGCCACAAGCTGACCCCACCAGCCACGCCTTGGTGGTTCCCCTGTTTGGCGATCTCCCTCCCCCCGACCTGGCGAATTACCTGCAGCATCTGCTAGCTGCGGGCTTGGTATTGGTGTTGGTGGATAACAACCCTGGGGAGCCTCCGGAATGGGTCGAGTCCCTGCCTTGCTCACAGTTGCTGTTGAACGCTAACCGTGGCGGCATTGCCGGTGGTCTCAACCGTGGCATTGACCGGGCCCTACAGATGGGAGCGACCTGGATCACCCTGATGGATCAGGACAGCCGCATTCCCGCCGATCAGATGGTTTGGTTGCGGGAACCGTTTGAGGGGGAACCCAAGCGGCGCCAGGTGGTCGGTCCCAGGATCTGGGATAGCCAACGCCAGATGCGCCATGGACGTTCGAACCCCTCAGTCAATGGCTTGGATGCGACCCGTTTGCTGATCAGTTCCGGAACCACATTCCGAAGTGTGGATTGGCCCGAGCTGGGCTATCTGCACGATGATTTATTTATTGATTTTGTCGACCACGCCTGGTGTTTTCGTGCCCAGGCCAGGGGATATTCTCTGTGGCAACATCCTGAAGTGCTCCTGAAACAGCAGTTTGGTTCCGTGCATCCCAATCGCCTGTGCCGCCTCCTAGGTCTTCAGCTTTATAGTCCCGACCGCCATTATTACGGCTTGCGCAATCTGCGTTGGCTGTGTTTGCAGCCTTATGTGCCGCTGGATCTCAAGATCAAGGAGATCGTCAAAATGCTCATCAAGCCCTGGTTGTGGCTGCTGTGCGAACCTCAGCGCCCGGCCAACCTGAGGGCCATTTTCAGAGGGGTGTTCGCCAGGTTGCCTGGTCCTTACTGATGGCCGATTCATCGTCCCGCTACAGCGTGCTGATTCCCCTGGCTCCCTGGGAGCCGCCTGCCCAGGTGGCCGCCGCCTTGGAGAGCCTGACGGAACAGAGCCTGCCCTGCTCCCAGGTGGTGGTGAGCTGTGACGGGGCACTGCCTTCCGTCCTGGAGGACGTACTCGCCCAGAGCGGCCTGCCTCTGGAGGTGGTGCTCGGCCCCGGGGGCGAGGGGGTGGGGCCCGTGCTCACCCGGGGACTGCTGGCCTGCCGCTACGACCTGGTGCTGCGGGCGGACGCCGATGACCTCTCCCTTCCGCATCGCGGTGGCATCCAGATGGAGGCCATGCTGGCCCGCCCCAAGCTGGCGGCTCTGAGCAGTCCGATTCTGGAGTTCATCGGTGATCCCAAGGTTCCCTGCAGTACTCGCCCTGTGCCAGTGGGAGCTAGGGAGCTGAGGCGCCGAAGCCGCTGGCGCAATCCCCTCAACCATCCAGCCGTGATCCTGCGGCGCCAGCTGGTGTTGGCGGTCGGTGGCTACGGCGACCGGCCCGGTTTCGAGGATTACGACCTCTGGTTGCGGTTGCTCCAGGCCGGAGCCCAGCTCGACAACCTCCCCCAACCCTTGGTGCTGGCTCGGGTGGGGGTGGACCATTTGGCCCGTCGTCGGGGCTTGGCCTACGCGGCCAAGGAGTGGCGCTTCCTGCTGGCCTGCGGCCGGCAGAAAACCCTCAGCTGGCCGCGGGTGATGCTGCTGGCGCTGTTGCGCTGTCCGGTGCGGCTTGTGCCGGCC
>CAIOCZ010000007.1 GCA_903856805.1 uncultured cyanobacterium
CCAGGCCCGCGGGATCGGTGGGGGCGAGGGGCTGCTCCAACCACTGCAACCGCGGCTCCTGCCGCAACCGCTCCGCCCAGGCCCAGGCCGTGGCCCGATCCCAACCGCCGTTGGCATCCAACCGCAACCGGGCCCGGGCCGGCAGCCGCTCCAGGATCGCCTCCAGCAGCCGCCGCTCCAGGCCATCCGCCAGGGCCGCCACCTTCCATTTCACGGTGGGGCCTGCCGCAGGGCCGGAGCCAGAAGCTGGAGCGCTCTCCCCTGCGCTCAGGAGCCGCTCCAGGGCCGGCAGCGCCGCGGCCCCGGCCGGCAGCAATTGGGCCGAGGGCGGCGGCGCCAGCCACCCCCCGCGCTGCGGCGACCCCAGGCCCTCCAACTCCGTCAAGGCCTGCCCCAGGGCGAAGGCCAGCGGCGGCGGCAGAGGAGACGGCAAGGGAGACGGCAGGGGTGCCAATCGGGCCTCCAGGGCGGCACGGGGCTGGTGGCCGCTGAGGCCGGCGATGGCGGCATCGATCGCCTGGGCCATGGCCCCTGGCTCGAGGGCCGCCGCTTCGCCCCACCCCAGCCGGCCGTCCCCGTCCTCGAGCCGCAGCAGCCAACCCCGTTTTCCGCTCACCACCCCACGGGCGGTGACCAGCGGCTGCGGCAGAGGGAAGGCAAAACTCCGCCAACGCAGGCGCAGCATCGACGCGATCACGGCCCCGTCAACCAGGCACCGCAGGCCAGACCAACGGCCAGACCCACCCCACTGAGGGCCTGAAAACGCAGCGCCAGGAATTTGCTGCCCACGATCCGCTCCGGCTGGTCGTGCTGGTCCCCCAGCAACCGGATCAACTGGCGGGCCGGGAGCAGGCCAATCACCCCGAGCAGCGCCGTCCATGGCCACCAGCCCAGCAGCACGGGGGCCCCCTGCAGGGCCAGGCTGCCGGCCACGAACCAGGGCACCAGTCGGGCCGCCGCCCCGGTGCCCAGGCGCACCACCGGCGAGCGCTTGCCGTGGGCGGCGTCGTCCTCCACCTGATGGAAATGGGAGCAGAACAACACCAGGGTGGTGGCCAGGGCTGGCCCACCACCCAGCACCACGGCATCGGCCCAGGGCACCGTGGCGGCGGGCTCCGCCGGCGCCAGCGCCAGCAGGGCAGCGGCGGTGGCACAGGGACCGAAGGCCAGCCAGCAGAGGGGTTCCCCCAGTCCGCGGTAGCCCAGGCGGAACGGGGGGCCCTGATAGAGATAACCAAGCCCGCAGCAGGCCAGCACCAGCGCCAACACCAACGGCGTGCTGCGCAGGGCCACCAGGCCCATCAGGGCCAGCCCCACCAGCAGGCAGCCATGGGCCAGCCAGGCCACCCGATCGCGGCGGCCCGTGAGGTTCACCAGGGAGTGGGGCTTGCCCAGGGTGTCCACGCCGGTGTCGGCGTCGAAGACATCATTGGCCAGGTTTTCCCAGGCCAGCAGCAGCACCGCCGCCAGCAGAAACACCCCCAGTTGATCCGGGCGAATCGGCAGGTGACGGCCCAACCGCCAGCCGGCTGCCAACAGGACCGGCATCACCGCCACCGCATACATCGGCCACTTGATGGCGGCTTGCCAGAGACGACGACGATCAGCAACCCCAGGCACGGCGTAACGGCTTGCGACGACCTGATGCTCCGTCATGGCCGGTGCAGCCGTAGGGCGGGGAAAGGCCCATACATTTGAGCAGCTTTCCGTGCAGGGTTCGAGGTTCCGGTTGGTGCAGGCTCCCGTCACCTTCCCTGCGCTGTTGACGGCCGCTGCCGGCGCTGCTGCTGCTGCCAGCGTCGCTGGCTCCGTCCCTAGCGCCGGCCGGCGCCCCGACGACGACCCCGTGCTCAGCCTGGCGATGCCGCTGGCGAGCCTGGATCCCCTGGCGATGCTGCCCCACCTGGCCGGCCCAGACCACGAGCGGGGCTCCGGCTTCCGCTTCCTCTGGGATGGGGCCCCGGGCCTGTCGCTGGCCGCCTGCGGTCGCTGCCACAGCCTGGAGTTGAGCGGTCCCCGCCGCTTCGAGCTGGCCCAACGGTTCAGCAGTGTGAGCCTGAGCCGGCTGGTGGTTACCGCCACCCCCTGCCCGCCCCTGGCCCGGCCACGGGTGCTGCTGGCCTTCGCCTTCTTCGACAGCCCTCTACAGGGCGACCAGGGCGTCGCCGGGGTCGAGGCGGTGCTGCCCCGCTGGCAACTGAGTCGCCAGGGGCGCCATTGCTGGTTGCGACTGCAGCGCAGCCTGGGCGGTGCCATCACCCCCCGCAGCGTGGCCGAGGAACTGTGGGAGATGGCCCGCCTCCTGGAGCAACTGAGTGCGGCGGGGGCGGAGCGGCTCCCCGGCCCGTCGCCGGTGCACATCCTCACGCGCTCCAACTGGCAGGACGGCTACCGCACGGCGGTGGAGCGGACCCTGGAGCTGGTGGAAGAGGGAAGGCTGCAGAAACTGGTGCTAGCGGTGCGTCAGCAGCTCCAGCTCAGCGCGGCCCTGGATCCCCTCACCCTGCTGGCCCACCTTCGGCAAAGCCAGCCGGGCAGCTGCCGCTTCCTCTGGCAGCGATCCCCCCAGCAGGCCCTGCTCGGCGCCTCCCCGGAGCGGCTGCTCACCGTGCGGCAGGGTCAACTGCGCAGCGATGCCCTGGCCGGCACGGCGCCGATCGGCGAGCCGGCCAGCACCCTGCTGCAGTCCGGCAAGGATCGGCATGAACACGAGCTGGTGGTCGAAACGATCACGGCGGTGCTGCACCAGGCGGGGGTGCAGCCGCGGCGGCCGCGCCACCCACGGCTGGCGCGCCATGGCGCCCTGGTGCATCTGCACACCCCCATCACCGCCCGCCTGACGGGCCAGTTGCCCCTGGCCCTGGCGGAGGCGCTGCACCCCACCCCGGCCGTGGCGGGCCTGCCCCGTCGCGAAGCGATGGGCTGGCTGCGCAGCCTGGAGGGGTTCGAACGCGGACCCTACGCGGCGCCGATCGGCTGGATCGACAGCGAGGGGGATCTGGATCTACGGGTGGCGATCCGCAGCGGCATCCTGCGGGGCCGCCAGCTGGAACTCACGGCCGGGGCCGGACTGGTGCGGGGCTCCCAGCCGGAAAGGGAACTGCAGGAGGTGGGCCTCAAGCTGGGGGTGCTGCAGCAACAGCTGAACCTGCCCCTGGCGGCCGGGGTTCAGCGGGCCAACAGCCGGGCCATCGTCTGATCCGCCAACGGAATCCCCCCCAGCCGTTCCACCTCCCGCACCCCCGTGGGGCTGGTGACGTTGATTTCACTGAGGCGGCCGTCGATCACATCGATGCCCACGAAGAACAGGCCCTCGGCCTTCAGGGCCGGCGCCAATTCGGCGCAGATGCGCCGTTCGGCCTCGGTGAGGTCGGTGGCTTCCGGGGCACCCCCCACCGCCAGATTGCTTCGGAATTCACCCCCAGTGGGCACCCGATTGACCGCGCCCAGGGGCTCCCCGTCCACCAGCAGGATGCGCTTATCGCCGGCGCTCACGCCCGGCAGGAAGGCCTGCACCATCACCGGCAACTGTTCCTGGGCGGTGACCAGCTCCAACAAAGCCCGCAGTCCGGGGGCCTTGCTGGAGGCGAACACCACCCCCTGGCCGGCTTTACCACCGAGGGGCTTGAGCACCACCTCGCCATGGTCTGCGGTGAAGGCGGCCAACTGGGCCACCCGGCTGCTCACCAGCGTGGGCGCCATCAGATGGCTGAAGCGCAGGGCGCCGAGCTTCTCATTCCAAGCCCGCAGGGCGGCGGGGCGGTTGAGCACGGTGACGCCGCGCCGTTCCGCCAGCTCCAGCAGATGGGTGGCGTAGAGGTAGGCCTCGTCCACCGGCGGATCCTTCCGCATCCACAACCAGCGGAAGTGGTCGAGGGGCAGCAGCCGGGGCTCCCCAAGCCGCACCCAGGGGCTGGGCACCTGCCAGCCCCCGGGGCCGAGCGCGATCAGCTCCAAGGTGGCGGCCTGGACCTGGGCCCAGGCCCCATGGCCCCCACTCCCGCCCGCGGCCCGATCGTCGGGCGTGAGAACTGCGCTGAGATCGGCTGGGGTGCAAACCCACACCCCCTGGCCCGCCCGCTGGGCCGCCTGCATCAAGGCCACGCTCGAATCCTTGGCGGGATTGAGCCGGGTGATCGGATCGATCACAAACAGGTGGCTGTCACGCTCCAGGGGGCTGTCCCGTTCCAGCAAGGGGATGGTCACGCCGTCAGTCGCAACAGACGATCGAGCTCGCCCCGGGCCTCAAGGGCGTGGAGATCGTCGCAACCGCCAATCCCGCGATCGTCGACGAAGATCTGGGGCAAGGTGTTGCGGCCGTTGGCCCGGCGCATCATGGTCTGGCGGCCCATGTCATCGCCGTCGATGAGGTATTCGCTGTAGATGACCCCCTTGCGATCCAGCAGCCCCTTGGCGCGGATGCAGAAGGGACAGAAGCGCCAGGTGTAGATCTCCACCTTGGCGGGGTTTCCCTGGTTCGCCATCGAGTCCCTGTTGCCAGCCCACGGCTGGCATCCTAGGTGGGGCAAAGGAAGGGCTCAGGGCCTGGACTGATACGGTCGGGACCATTCTTCCAGCAGCTCCGGTGCTCGACCTCACCGACTTCAAGCGCGATCTTTCCGAACTCACCGACCGCCTGGGCCATGCCCAGGACTGTCTTTGACGTCCCTGCCCTGAAAGCCCGCCAACGGGATCTCGAACAACTGGCCTCCCAGCCCGACTTCTGGGACGACCAGCAACAGGCCCAGAAGCAGATGCGCCTGCTGGATGAGGTGAAGGCCCAGCTGGAACAGCTGGATGCCTGGCGTGGGGCCGTGAACGATGGCCAGGCCACCCTGGAGCTCTACGACCTGGAGCCCGACCTGGATCTGCTCACGGAGGCCAACAGTGGCCTGCAGACCCTGAAGGCCGACCTCGACCGCTGGGAGCTGGAACGCCTGCTCAGTGGCCCCTACGACAAGGAGGGCGCCGTGATCAGCATCAACGCCGGTGCCGGTGGCACCGATGCCCAGGATTGGGCGCTGATGCTGATGCGGATGTACACCCGTTGGGCCGAGGACCACCGCATGAAGGTGACCGTGGCGGAACTCTCCGAAGGGGAAGAAGCGGGGATCAAGAGCTGCACGATCGAAATTGAGGGCCGCTACGCCTACGGCTACCTGCGCAATGAGAAAGGCACCCATCGCCTGGTGCGCATCTCCCCCTTCAACGCCAACGACAAGCGCCAGACCAGCTTTGCCGGTGTGGAGGTGATGCCGAAACTAGAGGAGGAGGTGAAGCTCGACATCCCCGACAAGGACCTGGAGATCACCACGTCCCGCTCCGGCGGCGCCGGCGGTCAGAACGTGAACAAGGTGGAAACGGCCGTGCGGATCCTGCACATCCCCACCGGCCTCGCCGTGCGCTGCACCCAGGAACGCTCCCAGCTGCAGAACAAGGAAAAGGCCATGGCCCTGCTGATGGCCAAGCTGCTGGTGATTGCCCAGGAGCAACGGGCCTCGGAAATCGCCGACATCCGCGGCGACATCGTGGAAGCCGCCTGGGGTAATCAGATCCGCAATTACGTCTTTCACCCCTATCAGATGGTGAAGGATCTGCGCACCAGTGAGGAAACCACCGATGTGCAGGGGGTGATGGACGGCGACCTCGATCCCTTCATCCAAAGCCTGCTGCGGCAGGGGGTGGAGGTGGGAGCCGCGGTGGAGCCCTGACCGGGCCGGTGGCAGGATCGGGATCTTGCCCCGTTCCCAGGCTCCCCGCATGACGACCGAGCCCCCGACTGCCTCGCCCGGTTTTGTCAAGCTGGCCATGCGCAACATGGTGCGCAAGGGCCGCCAGAGCCTGGTGCACTTCGGCCTCACCGCCCTGGGCCTCACCGGGTTTCTGGTGTTGATCGCCTGGCTCGGCCGTCCCCAGCTGCCGCAATGACCCTCACCCTGGATCTGGCCTTTGATCTGAGCGATGCCCTCGACCCGGCCCTGCGGGTGCAGGTTGGCGCCATGGCGGATCCAGACCAAGCCGAGACCCTCTGGGGGGAGCGGCTGCGGGACTGGCTCACGGCCCTGCAGGCGGAGTTACCCAAGGCCCTGCAGGCGGAGGGCTACAGCCTGGGCCTGCAGTTGGTGAGCGATGGGGAGATGGCCGAGCTCAACCAGAGCTGGCGGCACCGCTCCGGCCCCACCGATGTGCTGGCCTTCGCCGCCCAGGAAGGGGGGCCACCGCTGCCACCGCTGCAGGACAGCGAGGCTCAGCTCAGTCCCGAATGGGGCGCGGCCGACCTGGGCGACCTGGAGCTGGGCGACATCGTGATCTCCCTGGACACGGCGGCGCAGCAGGCGATCGAGGCGGACCACAGCCTCGAGCAGGAAGTGTTGTTCCTGGCCAGCCATGGGCTGCTCCATCTGCTCGGTTGGGACCATCCGGATGACGCCAGCCTCAAGGCCATGCTGGCGCGCCAGGAGCGGCTGCTGGCCCGATGAACCGGCTGGGCTGATACGTCCATCGAGGAAGGGGGTAGGGTTTTAAAGCCTCACTGCGCCTACGGCGTCGATGGCTCTGTTGGTTCCCGAGGATCTGCCACGGCCCGTTCAGCCGATCCCCCCGGATCATCGAGGGAACGTGGACGTCCATCGGCGCGGCAGACAAATGCGGGTGAGCGCCTGGAAAGTGGCGGGGGATCTGCCCGCCAGCTTCCGCTATGCCGCCCAGGGGCTGGCCTACAGCTTTGCCAGCCAGCGCAACTTCCGGATTCATGTGGCCACCGGGGCAGTGGCCTTCAGCCTGGGCCTGTGGCTGGGGTTAACGGTGGATCGGCTGGCGGTGCTGGTGCTGACCGTGGCGGCGGTGCTGGTGCTGGAACTGCTCAACACCGCAACGGAGGCGGTGGTGGATCTGGCGATCGGCCGCCAGTTTCACCCCCTGGCCCGGATCGCCAAGGATTGCGCCGCCGCCGCCGTGCTGGTGGCCGCCATGGCCTCGCTGCTGATCGCCACCCTGCTGCTGGTGCCGCCGCTGCTGGAACGCCTCGGTCTTTGAATGGCGGCAGCAGCAGCAGCGGCCGCCATGTTTCTGGTTCTCGACAACTACGACAGCTTCACCTTCAACCTGGTGCAGTACCTGGGCGAACTGGCCACGGACTTTCCCCTGGCGGCCGATCTGCGGGTGGAGCGCAATGACGCCCTCAGCCTGGAGCAGATCCGGGACCTGCAGCCGGCGGCGATCCTGATCTCCCCCGGTCCTGGGGATCCCGATCAATCGGGGGTCTGCCTGGAGGTGCTGCGGGAGCTGGGACCCACCGTGCCGATCCTGGGGGTCTGCCTGGGGCACCAATGTCTGGCCCAGGTGTATGGCGGCAAGGTGGTGCGGGCTGCGGAGCTGATGCATGGCAAAACCTCCCCGGTGCGCCACGGCGGCCAGGGGGTGTTCGCCGGCCTACCCGATCCCCTCACCGCCACCCGCTATCACAGCCTGATCGCGGACCGCGCCAGCCTGCCCGCCTGCCTGGAGGTGACCGCCTGGCTGGAGGACGGCACGATCATGGGCCTGCGCCACCGGGACTATGGCCACCTCCAGGGGGTTCAGTTCCATCCGGAGAGCGTGCTCACCCAATCCGGCCACCAGCTACTGGCCAATTTCCTGCGGGAGGCGTCCAGCTGAACGGGACACCCGGAACGCCACTGCTAGTTTCGCGCCAATGCCAGGGCCCCGGGCCCACCCCGTTCCGCCCATGGCCCCCGTCCGGCGTCCCGCTCCCGCCCGTACCGTCCACGGACCCGTCCGCCTGGCACGACTCGGCCTGAGCGCCGCCCTGCTGGCCCTCTCCGCCAGTCCTCCGGCCCTGGCTGGCGGCGGCGTCAGCATCACCAGCTACGGCCACAGTGCCCTGTTGATCCAGGGGGGCGGAGCGCGGGTGCTGCTGAACCCCTTCCAGGCGGTGGGCTGCGCAGCCGGCCTGGCCGAACCGCGCCTCAGTGCCGATGTGATTCTGGCCAGCAGTCGGCTCAAGGATGAGGGGGCGCCGGTGGCGGCGGGGCGGTTGCTGGTGAAACCGGGGTCGTATCGGGTGGCGGGCCTGCGTTTCGAAGGCATCTCCCTGCCCCACGATCGCTTCAATGGCCGTCGCTTCGGGCAGTCCACGGTGTGGCGCTGGAAGCAGGGCGGCTTGGACTTCGCCCATCTGGGGGGCACCGCGGGCCAGCTGGCCCCAGCGGATCGGGTGCTGCTGGGGCGCCCGGACGTGCTGATCCTGGGGGTGGGCGGCGGCGCCAAGGTGTATACCGGCAAGGAGGCGGCGGCGGTGGTCCAGGAGCTGCAGCCCCGGCGGGTGATCCCGGTGCAGTACGGCGGTCCCGCCGGTCCGGGGTGTGATCAGGGTCCGCTCCAACCCTTCCTGGAGGCCATGGCCGGCACAACGGTGACCCGACCTGGAACCAGCCTGAGCCTGTCCGCCCCCCTCGGGGAGGGCACCGTGATCACCGTGATGCGCTGACAGGTCGGTGTCATCCAGCTGACACCGACCTGTCCGCAATCGGCCAGGC
Source organism: uncultured cyanobacterium (assembly GCA_903856805.1). GTDB lineage: Bacteria > Cyanobacteriota > Cyanobacteriia > PCC-6307 > Cyanobiaceae > Cyanobium. The sequence continues at coordinate 8,538 of CAIOCZ010000007.1, forward strand.
TCCGTTCAAGGAGATGACTGCCAAGGGCAGGGGCCTCCGAAGACAGTTGCGGCACATCAAACCCCGAGGGCTGCGGGGTTAGGGCACCGTGCTGAGGCTGAATCCCGCCAACCGGAGCGCAGCACAACCTGCCGTCGCAGCCTCAACGCTGCCGGCCGGCAGCCTGATCCTGTTCCCCACCCCCCTTGGGGCCAACACCCTGCGCCAGGAACTCCGCCGCGGCGGCTGGCTGCCCTGGAATCACCACGGCAGTCCCCTCTCCGACCTGGTGGTCCTCCAGCAGCTGGCCCTGGGCAGCCTCTCCAGGCAGCTCGAAGTGCTGGCCCAGAACCAGCCTGACCACCAGCGGACCGGCCACGCCGGTGGCGGTCAGCTGCCGGTGGGCTCGATCCTGACCCAGGCCGGTGCGGCGCCATCCCCAGGCCCTGAATGGCTGCCCTGCGATGGTGCCCTGCACACCGTGACGGCCTACGGGAGCCTCAGTCGGAGGCTCGGCCATCGCTTCGGCGGGGATGAGTTACTGAACTTTGGCGTGCCGGATCTACAGCCCCACGGAACTCCGGGCCGGAGCCAGCCCCCTCGACGAGCAGCGACCCTGCGCCACTGGGTGTTGAGTGAATCCCTGGCGATCAGCCTGCCAATCGGCACCATCCTGCCGATCGCAACGGATCTTGGCCTCATCGGCAACCAGCTGCAGCTGATCCAAAGCGGCTGGCTTCCCTGCCGCGGCGAGCGCTTGGCGGTGCTCGATCCTGCCGATCAAGAGCTGTTTGCGGTGATCGGCAAAGGCTTCGGGGGCAGCACCCTGCAGTTCCACTTGCCTGATCTGCGCGGGATGGCCTGGCCTGGACGGGACGGGAACCGACTGGACTTCGCGATCCGCTTTCGATGAGGGCCGGGGCCACGCCCCCAAGCCAAGCTTCAACTGAGCAAACCCAGAGTTTGCAAGGGATCCAGGCTGGCAATCCGCAGACCTTCCTTGGTCTCCAGCACCACCCCCTTGGCCCGCAGGCGCGACAGGATGGAGCTGGTTGTGGCCCGAGCCAGACCGGCCAGGATGGCGATCTCCCGCTGGGGGAGCGGCGGGATCACCGCCAGGGGATCGTGCTCCAGGCTGGCGGATCGGGCCAACTCCATCAGGGCCGCCAGCACCCGGGTGGTGGCGGCCTCCTGGGCCAGGCCAAGACGGTGGCCCTGAGCCATGAGGCGCCGCCCCAGATGGACCGCCAGCGCAAAGGACAATTCCGGAGAGGTGCGCAACAGGCCCTCGAAGGTCGAGCGCCGCAGCTTGAGGCCCGACGAGGGGACGAGCGCCACCACATCGGCGGTGCGTTGGTCTTGGCGGAACAACATGGCCAACTCCCCGAACAAGTCTCCGGGTCCGAGCAGGGCCACCGTGACCTCCTGGCCACTGAACGAAAAGCGACGGACCTTGGCCAGTCCATTCAGAAGCAGAAAGACGCTATCGCTCCAATCCCCCTGAACGATCAATGGGTGATCAGCCGCCGCCTCAAAGGGACGGTGATCCGCTAATAGGCTCGTCAAAAGCTGGTGTGGCACCTCCCTGAACAGCGGCAGCCCTTGACACAGAGCGTGTTGGGACACCTTCGAAGACGATTCACGAATCGGCTCAGCTTCTCACGAAGCAAGAATTGAGCGAACGATTCAGCGAGTCGCGGCAAAGATATGGTCATGATTGCGAGGGAAGGGCGGGATTCTCCACCCGCACCAGCCCCAGATCGCCCCCTTCAGCGCCCTTCAATCAGGCGATAGGCCTGCCAGAAGCGTCGCATCTGCTCACCGGTGCCCACGCTCACCCGCAGGGCGCCATCGATCAACGGTTTGCCCGTCATCGCCCGCACCAGGATGCCGGCCTCCTGCCGCAGCCGTCGGTCCACCTCCGCCACGGCCCCATCCGGCCAGATCAACAGATAGTTGCCACCGGCGGCGTGGTGGCGCACCTGATGGGCGAGGCATTGCTCCACCAGCCAATCCCGGGCCGCCCGCACCTCGGCCACGTAGGTGTCCACATAGGCCTGATCCGCCAGGGCGGCATAGGCAGCGCAGACAGCAAAACTATTGACGTCGTAGGGACCGGTGACCCGGCTGACCCGATCCACCAGGGCGGGGGCGCCCCAGGCGAAACCGATGCGCAGGCCAGCGATCCCGGCGGTTTTGGAGAGGGAACGCAGCACCAGCAGGTTGGGGTAGGCCGCGAACGGATCGCCGTCCGCCCCGGTCTGGGCCACCAGCAACGGCAGCACGCTGTCGCCGGTGAAGGCCTCGTAGAGCTCATCCACCACCATCAGCGTGTGGGGCGCCGAGGCGGCCAAGGCCAGCACCTGGGCGGCCTCCAGCCGCGTGCCGGTGGGGTTGTTGGGATTGCAGAGCAACAGCAGCCGCGGCGGCGGATCGGCGGCCAGGGCCGCACTCACCTCGGCCAGGGGAAAGGCGAAGCCCGGCAGGGTGTAGGGAATGGCCTCGATTCCCATCCCCTGCATCTGGGCGCAGGGGCTGTAGTAGCCGAAGGTGGGGCTGGTGGTGAGCAGGCGATCACCGGGGGCGCCGTAGGCCTGAAACACCGCATGGATGGCGGCGTCGACGCCGTTGAAAATGCCGACATGGGACGGGGTAAGGCCGGCGCACGACCCGCCCAGGGCGGCGAGTACCGCCTGCCGCAGCCCGTCGTATTCGGGGTAGATGGCGTAGTGCTCGGCGGGCAAAGCCCGGACCGCGGCCACCACCGCCGGACTGGGGCCCAGGGTGTTCTCATTGAAGTCGAGCCGCAACAGGCCCCGCCGCCCCTCCAGGGGAGCGCTATAGGCCTGAAGAGATTCCACTTCGGCACGGGCCGGGGGCACGGCAGCCGGTCCAGCGGGGCGAGGGGAAGGGGTCATGGCTCGACGCTAAGCCTGATCACATCCGCTCCAGGGTGGGAATTCCAAGCAGGCCCAAGCCCTGCTTGAGGGTGTCGGCGGTGAGGCGGCACAGGGCCAGGCGGGAGCCACGGCGGGGCGCCTCGGCCTTCAACACCGGCACCTGGTCGTAGAAGCGGTTGAACACCTGGCTGAGTTCAAACAGATAGGTGGCCAGACGGTTGGGCAGCAACTCCTGCTCCACCTCGGCGATCACCGCATCGAATTTCAAGAGCTCCCGCACCAGGGCCCACTCCTGGGGTTCACTGAAATGCAGGGGACCGTCCGGGGTGAGGAGGCCGGTGATCGCTCCGGAATCCGCCTCGGCCAGGCCATCGCCCCCCTTGCGGGCGATGCCCGCAATCCGCACCACCGCATAGAGCAGATAGGGCGCCGTATTGCCCTGCAGGGCCAGCATCCGATCAAAGCTGAACTGATAGTTGGTGATCCGGTTCTGGCTGAGGTCGGCATACTTCACCGCCGCCAGACCCACGGTGGCGGCCACGTGGGCAATAAAGGCCTCGTCTTCGTGGCGCCCTTCCTCCAGCAGGCGTCGCCGCAAATCGGCCTCCGCCCGCTCCACGGCTTCATCGAGCAGATCCTTGAGGCGCACGGTGTCGCCGGAGCGGGTTTTCAGCTTCTTGCCGTCGTCGCCCTGCACCAGGCCGAAGGGCACATGCTCCAGCCGTCCCTCGCTCGGAATCCAGCCGGCCCGGCGGGCCACCTGGAACACCCCGGCGAAATGGTTGGCCTGGCCAGCATCGGTCACGTAGATCACCCGCCGGGCCCCATCGCCTGTGGGAACGGCCGCCAAGCGATAGCGAATGGCCGCCAGATCGGTGGTGGCGTAGTTGAAACCACCATCACTCTTTTGCACGATCACCGGCAGGGGCTTGCCGTCCTTGCCGCTCATCCCTTCCAGAAACACACACTTGGCGCCGTCGTCCACCACCAGCAGGCCGCCGGCCTCGAGGTCGGCCACCACCGCCTCCAGATAGGGGTTGTAAAACGATTCCCCCCGTTCGTTGAGATCAATCCCCAAGCGGTCGTAAATGGCCTGGAACTCGCGCCGTGATTGGTCACACAACAACTGCCAGGCCCGGCGGCTCACCGGATCCCCGCTCTGCAGGCGCACCACCTCCTCACGGGCGGTGGATTGGAACACTTCATCCTCATCAAAGCGGGCCTTCGCCTGGCGATAGAACGCCACCAGATCGCCGAGATCCACGGCATCGGCGGTGGTGAGGGCCTCCGGTGCCACCTGCTTGAGGTGGGTGATCAACATGCCGAACTGGGTGCCCCAATCGCCCACGTGGTTGAGGCGCAGCACCGCATGGCCGCGGAAGGCCAGAACGCGAGCCAGGGCATCACCA
>CAIOCZ010000008.1 GCA_903856805.1 uncultured cyanobacterium
CATTTGGCCCGTCGTCGGGGCTTGGCCTACGCGGCCAAGGAGTGGCGCTTCCTGCTGGCCTGCGGCCGGCAGAAAACCCTCAGCTGGCCGCGGGTGATGCTGCTGGCGCTGTTGCGCTGTCCGGTGCGGCTTGTGCCGGCCCGCCTCCAGCAATGGCTGACCAAGGGTTTGTTGCGTGTCAGCCCATCCCCTTCCGCTGGACTACTCGATTCCAGCCTGGAGGAGCGAAAGACGGTTTCTACGAAAACAAGATTCACTTTGTAACCGATGATTTTGGTTCGCCTGCTCACCAAAATTCTCGATGAGTTGATCGCACGCTGCTTTCTTGCGCTCGATTTCTTGTGGTCTTATCTGGCTTTCACCTTCTCGCCCTACGGCTGGCTGGCTGGTCCGCAACAGCGCATGCGCGAGTGCCAGGTCAAGCTCGAGAGCCCCGCACAAGGGCCCTCCGGAGCCGGGCCGGAAAAGCTATGCATCATGGTGATCTATGCCAATCATCTCAGCGAATCGACTAAGTTGACAATCAACCTATGGAACAGCCTTGATTTTAAGGTGTTACTAGTTAACAATGCTACCCTGGTCGGTGGCGATCAGGAGCGGCTGGCTGCCCTGGCCTGGCGTGTCTTTGAACGCATCAATATTGGCCAGGATATTGGCGCATTTAAAGATGCCATCCTGTGGCTGCTTAGCAAGGGCTACCTCGATACATGCTCTGCCCTGGCAATTACAAATGATTCGCTTCAGTGGATCCCGGGACGCAATGCAACACAATTGGCCACTGAGATCCGCCATTTCCTTGATTCGACAGATCATGAGGCGCTCTTCAGTCATGTTTCCTATCAGGTCTGTCGTCATTATCAATCCTTTTTTCAACTGCTCAAGCCTTCTGTTTTCAGAAGTAGACCCTTTAGCGACTTCTGGCTGGCTTATCAACCCATCAGCAACCGTAGGCACTGCATCCTCAAGGGTGAGATAGGTCTCTCCAAAAAGGTGTATAACGATCTCACCAAGGTCAAAGTTCTCTACAGCACTGAAGCGCTCTACGAATGCCTGCTGGCTGGCCCGCTCGCGCAGCAAGGCTTCCCGGCAGAGGAGTTGTTGGCCTGGATGCCATCGGTGTACCGCACCCAGCGGCTCAAGATCCATAATCCGGCCCTTGATGTGTTGTTGCATGCCGCCCAGCGAGGCGCCCACTTACCGGCTTCTCAGCTGGCCTGCCTTGCGGATCTGATTGAAAGCAACAATCCAACCCATGTGGCCGCCTTTCTCTATCCTGCCTATCTGGATTGTCCTTTTGTCAAGAAGGATCTATGCTTTGCGGGATCCTTCACCCTTGCTCAAGCTATTCATCTTTATCGCGCCGTGCTGACGAGCTCGCTGGGCCATCCCCAGATCCAATCGCCATTGTTTTTTGCTTTAATGGATGAGTACGGTCAAACTCTTTATGCGAAAGGAACCCCCCTTGGCCATCAATTTGCTAAGTTTGCGGCGCTGCGCAAGGGGTTGAAAGTTGGATTCGTTTATTCACCCACATTTATTCTCTAGTCCCGCTTCTTGAGGGCTTTCTGTTGGCTTTATTTGATCGCCAAGGCCACGGCATAAGCTGTTTCCACCGTGCGAGCCCATTCTGCATCGATATCGAGCAAGTCCTGGAGCTGTTTCAGTTCGTCGACAGAGCGGAAGTTCTCAAACAGTTCATCGAGGCAGATCAGGTAAGTGAGGCCGCCGGTCGGGATCCATTCCAGGCTGGAGGGAAACAGGCGATTCAGGGCCGGGCGAATCCTGCTGCTATCCGCTGCTTCGGTGGGATCGGTGGCGATGACTGCATCGATCGGAGGTCGCCCACCCGCTTCGCGCACGGTGCGTCTGGGCTGGCAGGGATCGGTGCGTTGTTGGGCAGTGAGGCTCTGCAGCAACCCTGTTGCACGCTGAATGGTTGCATCAGTCCACTGGAAGCGATCCGGCCCGACATAGTCGTCCATCGCCAGTAACCCGCCCTTCCGCAGTCGATCGTGGCTCCACTCAATGGCTACGTCTGTGTCAAGCATGTGGTGCAGAGAATTGTTCCAGTACACAAGATCCCAATTGTTGTCCAGTGTTAGGCGGAAAGCGTCTGCGAGGGAAAAGGTGATTTGGTTCTCCACTCCTTGTTCCCGTGCCAGGGTTTTTGCGGCCTCAATGGCGGCGGGGGCCACATCAAAGCACTGAAAATCGAATTGAAGTTTGCCCGCCGCAGCCTTAATCAGTTCAATTTCCTTGGCTCCTGTTCCACAGCCCACAGACAGAGCGCGGATGGTTGTGGGGTTGGTGCTCAATTTCTCCAGGATCTTCTGATGAAATCCCGTATGCAATCCTTCTAGCGGCTCACCGCACACCAGTTGATTGATGTGGCGTAGGGTGCTGGGGTCTTCCCACCAGTGCAGACGCAGCCCGCTGTTGCCCTGGGCCAGAACCCGATCCCAGTGCTCTCCGGAGGCCTGCTGGTCGGCACTGAAGGCAGCGTCCTGGGAGCTCAGCTTGGAGGGGCTTCCGCTTGTCGCCCGGGCGGCAAAAGATCGGATTTTGCCGATGCCACGGCGCAGCCGAGAACCCGGACGAAGCAGGGAAGTGGTTGTCTGCTTGCTGGGGGCGTTGGATTCGCTCTGCCAGGGTTCGCTGCTTTCAACACAGTTTTTCAGGGCGTCCAGGAAACTGGTTTCACGCTCCTGGGGACTTTGTTCGCTTGCATTCACCAGCTGCAGATAAAACTCAATGCTGTTGAATGGTGTATCGTGAAAGCTCTTGAGCCGGAAGGGATGTTTGTCGAGCCTGGCCGTGCGTGCCAGTAGATGTAGCAAGCTGGTGGGTGTATAAACCGTGCAGTGAATATCGAGATAATCGTCACGTCCCTCCTCAGCTTTCAAGAGCCCAAAGGCATCAACGTCGGCACCCGTTGGTGCCAGTTCTTCTTGTCTGGGTGGCCTGCTCCAGGTAATGCCGGCTTCGATCCGGGCGGAACAGGTGGCTGCGTCGTAAATCTGCCTCAGTCCTGGCCTCCGCTGATCTAAAAGATCGGATTCGATCAACTCAGCCAGCGTGGTTAGGGAACGGGTGAGATCGAAGGTGAAGCGCTTATCGGGTATGACGAGGGCCAGGCATCCACCGGAGCGGAGGATCGCCGCGCAATCCCGAAGCCAGCCAAGGGGATTAGGTAGGTGCTCAAAGACGTGGGAGGCAATGATGTAATCGTAGTTGCCTCCGATCAAATGGCGAGGCAGTTTGCCTTCCTCTAATACGTGGTCGATAGTGGGAATTTTATCGGTGTCAATGCCAGTCTCGTTCGCATATTTTTTCTTCAGTTCTTCGGTGCTGAGGTGGTCGATATACTCTACTTTTCCGTCCGCCTTACTGACCACGGCAGCTGTCAGGGGGCCGATCTCGAGCCCACGGGCGGTGGCAATGTTTAGATCTGCAAGGAGTGCCGAACGTCGATCCATGATCAAGACTGAGTGGGAAGGTGGGAAGTGGCTGGCTTGATTCGCAGTCAGCAGGGTTGAGGAACTCTCTTGAAGCTACGGTTGGGAAGATCCATCATGAGCAAACGGTTTGGTGGCGATCAGTTCAAATCCTGCGGCAATGGGGCGCTGGCTGCTCTGCGATAAATGACGGAAGTTTTCCCATGGGTCTGAATCTTTGATTTTGCCCTGTCTCCAGTGATCAATGAACGACTTCATCGCGGTACTCCGAAGCTGGTCAGCTGCCTTGGCAGAAACATCAGATCGAATGGCCGATTCACATTCCGCTGCCAGCCAGCTGAGCGCGTAGATGGGATTAAAGTTTTCCGAAATGCGAATATCGTCAATATTAAAATTTTGAAACCACAGCTTGATGCCTTCCGATGTGGCATTGTAAAAATGCCAGGGGTATTCGTGTTCAGGTTGCATAAAGGCCGTCTGTACCACCAGCCATCCACCGGGCCTCAGTACCCGCAAGAGTTCAGCTGCTACCTGATTTGGACTGTGGTAGTGCTCAAATGCATTCATGGAGATGATGCCATCAAAGCATTCATCTACAAACGGCAGCGCGTGGGCATCCGCGATGATATCCGTGTGACGAAAAAGGGCGAATTCCACTTCGACGATATTGGCCATTTTTTCGGCCGAGCCGCCGGCTGAAAGATTCAGCACTTGGCCAGGGGTTGCCTTGATCTTCTCCAGAATATGATTGGGTAATGGATGGCTGATGTGTTCTCCATCTTTGATCTCAGGGGACGTGAGACCTGTAAAAAGATTGGGTACGCCTCGCAGCAGGGGCCAGCTTGACCCAGGTTCACCTTCTACCCAGAGTCGATCTCCGGAGAACATCAATTGGCGATGGCTGCTGGGACAGCGCAGGATCGGCAGAAGTGTGTCGAGGCGGTTGCCTTCGCCGGAGCGCTCTGGCTTGGTTGCCTGAGAGGCATGGGCCTCGGATGCAAGGGAAGGGGGGCTGCTTTCTTTGGTCTCCTCCTGTGTGGGAGTGCTGATGTGCAACCAGGGATGCATGCTCTCCAGATTGCGGATCAGCGCTTTTTTGTTTTTTGCTTCATCGGTTGTGGTGCGCAGCATCGATTGCCCATGGACTCGGTAAAACGCCAAGGGTTCGCCTGGTAGATGGTGGGCATTCAGTCCCGCTTCCGCCATGCGGCACCAGAGGTCGTAATCCTCCCAACCATGGCGAATGTTTCTATAGCCACCTACCTTCTGCCAGGCGGCCTTGGCTACCATCGCCATGGCATCAATATAGTTTCCCGAGATAAATTTTATCGGTGTGTATTCAAGGCCGCCGATCTGGCCGTTGCTGGCGCCGAATTCCTGAAGGGTTGGATAGATGTACGCAGCCTTACTTTGGCGAGCAGCAGCAAGGCAATGCTCCAAGCAGCGGGGGGCCAAACGATTGTCAGCATCTAGAGTAAAAATATAATCGCTTTCTGCCAGGTGGAAGCCAACATTTCGGCAGGGTCCAAGTTTTGAATTGATGCGATTGTTGACTAGCAGGATACGGTTGAAGTGTTGGTGATTGCGTTCCAGCCAAGCCCTGGCCTTGGCCAGGCTGTTATCTGTCGATTGATCATTGACTACAATGACATCAATGTCTGCTAGGGTCTGCTTTTTGACCGAATCAAGAGTTTCTTCGATGTATTGACTATAGTTATAAAGTGGTATTACAACCGTTGTTGTTGATGTTTTTAGGCGATCGTGAGCAAGGACGATATCGTGCTCGGGTAGGTCAACGGTAGGGTTTGGTTCCTGGGAAATTTCCTCCTGGAGGATTGACTGAAAGACAAGAGGACGCAGGGATGGATTGGTGGCGTAGGCAGCAAGTTTGCTGATCTGCTGCGTGCGGCGTAGGGGCCCGTAGGCAAAAAGAGTATCGGCTAAGGCTGATGTGGAAAATCTTTTCCGTAATTCAGGATTGGAAATCAGACATTGCAACTGATCCCCCCATTCCTGAGTCGAAGATGCCAGAAAACCTGTCTCACCGCTCCGGATGATCCTCCGGAAGGGACCCGTGGGAGAGGCGACAGAGCAGGTGCCTACCAATGCGGCCTCAAAGAATTTCAGCTCACTCTTGGATTCGGTGAAGACATTGCCTGTTTCCAAAGGGATGATATTGATATCAAAACGTGCCAACTCGTGCGGTAAATCCTCAATTGGCACCAATCGGCGCCATTCGATTTGATCGCTCACTGCCTCAAGTAAGGGAAATTCGCGGATGTCTAGGCAGGGCGTATTGTTGTCGTCATGAAACAGTACTAATCGACACCGCTTGTTTAAATGCAATATGTTGGCAACCGCTTCATAGCAACACTGAAAGTCTTTTTGATGGGTGAGCGATCCACTTGCATAGCCGATCCGAAGGACATCAGATTGGCCGCTCAGCTCTCGTTTGCGGAAGGCTAGGCGAGAGGCGGCGTATGTTTCTTCGTCATATCCGTTAGCGAGAATCATAACGGGTTTTCCGTACAGCCTCATCTGTGTTGCCAGTTCGTAGGTTGTTGTCACACAGAGATCCGCCGCCAGCATGGTGTGCTGCATCCGTGCAAACAGCTCTGCGGTTTTATCTTCGTCAAAACTATTGCTACGGATTCCATCGATTATTTTTGCTTTGGCAAGTTCAGGTCGGATCATCAGATCGTCGACATCAAACAAAATCTTGCCACCTTTCAGTTTGCATGCAGATACGGCCGCATCGAGATCGGTCGACCATGCAATTCGCCAGAGACTGAGAATATCGCACTTTTCGATTTCCCTGAGATGACTGGCGATATCCTTGGGTCCAAGAATTGTTACCCTTGCGCCAATCGCCTTGAAGGCATCTGCAAGTCGGCGCACTCTATATCGGTGACCGGGGGTATGGGGTTCACCACTGATACAGATCACAAATAGTTGATGGTGACCAGGGATATTTTCAGTTGTCCTTTTTCTTAGGATGCCTGTCTTGTTGGCGATTTTATAGATAATGCTTTGCAACCGGTAGCGCTGTCGCAAGAAGGACGTGCGTATTTTGTTTTTTGGGGAATTCAATACGTGGAGGGAGCTTGGCTTTGCTCCGTTCGGCTCAATTCCTTGATCCCTTATTTCTATAGTCTTCTCGATTGCTACAGCCTCCTCGATTACTGCCGACTCCTCGTTGGCGTCGGGTTCTGTCGTGGTGTGCCGCTTCAGCGCATCTACTTGGGCCAATAGGATCGCATTTTGGGCTTGGGCTTCCTGCATGGATAAATGCTTGATAGCCAGTTCTAAGTAGAGGGCGCCACTGCTTCGAAAAAGCTTTTGATTCTCCTGGAATTCACTTTGCCAATCTGGCATCTCAGTGGCGATGGTTGCAATGCCAAGACCTGATCCGTTGAGTACTTCGAGACAGCTGAACTGGGGATCATCTTTGAGTTGTTGCCACAGCTCCCATACGCCGAAATCTCGTTCGCGTACGTTGATGTCGTGAAATAGGATTGTTCCGCCCTTTTTTAACTTAGGCAGCCATGTTTCGTAGTCATGTCGTACCGCCTCATAGCTATGGAGGCCATCGATGTGAAGGAGGTCGATTGATTCATCGCCAAAATAGGATACTGCTTCGTCAAAAGTCTGGCGTAGCAGCGAGCTGATCTGCCCATAGTGCATGCGCTGGTGAGCAAGAACCTTGATATAAATTTCATCGCCATATTGGCCTGCATGCTCATCGCCCTCCCAGGTGTCTATGGCATAAATATAGCTGCTTTCACCAAATTGTTTACTGGCTTGGCAAAAGGCAAAGAATGAAACGCCGTAGTGGGTGCCCAGCTCAACAACGGTCTGCGGTTTCAGCTCGGCGATCAACCAGTGGGCGATGGGGACGTGTTCCCACCAGGCTGAAGGTGCGATGTAGGTAGGAGTGAGCTGGGGGAGCAATGGCATTGTTAGCTGATGGCGTGTGAGTTGAAAGTCAGTTCGCCAAGCTGATTGGAATCCGGAGAAAGCCGGCCCCTCATCGGGGCATGTTTACGAATGGCCCGCCCTTTTTCGTAGATGATCATACTATCGGCGATGCGTATTGCACGAGTGTGATTGGCGATTTCAAGTAGAAACGGATCCCAGGCATGATCTTCTCGAATATAGGAGAAGTGAATGGCGTCGATAGCTTGTTTTGTGAATTCAATAAAGCTATTTTTGCCTCCAAGTCCGCCGCCATACTCAGGCCAGTAGGCTGTATGCAGGTCTTCTATGATGTAGCAGCCATCGGCTGTTACGTGCTCGAAAAGATGGCGAAAAGATGTTTCTACGTCTGCCATTAAATGGCTGCCATCGTCAATTATAACGTCAAACGGTGCAAATTTCTCTATTAGTTCTTTTAGTGTGCTTGGGTCCGATTGTGAGCCAATATGAATGTGGATTTGTTCTTCTTCCGCGGTTTTGCACTCAGGATTAATGTCCAGGCCAACAATTTGGGCATAGGGTCCTAAATAGCGCTTCCATAGGTGCATGCTCCCGCCTTTGTCGCAGCCGATCTCAAGGATGGTGCAAGTTCTGTTTTGATACTTTTTTAATGCGTCTTCATATAGGGGGAAATAGTGAGTCCATTTATTAATTGGCAGGTCCTGGTTTGTGAGGAAGTCATTCCACATGGCTTGTTTTGCGAATGAGATGGGGTGTCAATAGGTTTCTATCGAAAAAGCTTGTGTTGGGCAGCCAATTATCCCATGAATCGGGCGGAAGGTGCTTGCATTCGACTGCAGCTCAATAAGATCATTGATGTAGCAGTTTTGGATGTGGGAAGATTGACTGCCACTTGCCCAGCTAATGCTGATGATGTAGGTTCCCGATTGTAGAAAAGGCATGGTGAATTTGAATTGTGCTAGCAACCATTGCCCCTGCTTGGGAATGGGTCCATCTCCTGGCTGTTCAGGTTTAAATGTGTTTTCCCCAAACACTGTCAAGCCTAACTTGTTTCTCACGATAAATCCACAGATCGATGGTGCATTTGGCTCGATCAGGCACTCCGCAAGTATGCTCATTTGCAAGCTTTCGCCCCCCCTGAGAAGCTTGAGTTTTTCCTCGGGGGACTCGGTGTCGAACAAGGCAAACTGACGGATGAGGATAGCGCCATCTCCAAAAGTATTTTGGACGAATTGGTTTGTGTTAATAGTGGTGTTGCATGGTAGCTTTAGAGGCTCTATATCGCTGGCACTGTTTCTTGTTGGTTGCGTTTCGTTCGTGTAGGTTTGAATGGTGTGCTGCGATGTTGTTCTAAGGTTGGTTTCCTGATTGGCGCCATAACAATCTTTGCTATAAAAGTCCAGCACCTTGCGCACGTCGCCTCTGCCTTTCTCCTTGCCTTTGTGTAGCCAAAGGGCCCGATCGCAGAGGGACGCAATGCTGCCTGGATCGTGGCTAACATAGAGCAGGACCTGATTTTCTTTGACTTCTTGAATAAACCGCATGCACTTTTGATTGAAAGCTGCATCTCCAACCGAAAGCGCTTCGTCGACGACTAGGATTTCGGGGTTGGAATGGGCCAATACGGCAAAGGCTAGCCTCAATGCCATCCCGCTCGAATAGGTTTTCACGGGCTGATGGACAAACTCACCGATATCGGCAAAGGCGAGAATGTCGTCTAGGCGTTCATTGGTCTGAGCTTCGCTAAGCCCCAGCAGCGAGGCATTGAGAAACACATTCTCCACACCGGTGAACTCCGGATTAAATCCGCTCCCTAGCTCCAGAAGTGCCGCCACCCGTCCATGGGTTTGCACCGAACCTTCTGTTGGGGTCAGCGTTCCGCAGATCATCTGCAGCAACGTGCTCTTGCCGCTGCCATTGCGGCCGATGATGCCCAGGGTTTCCCCCCGCCTCACCTCAAAGCTCACGTCGCGGAGTGCCCAGAATTCCCGGTAGTACCTCCGATTGCCTCGCCAGAGGGCCTGCTTGAGCCGATCTTTGGGGGTGTCGTAGATGCGATAGCACTTGCCCAGGTTCTCGACCTGGATCACCACCCCGTCCTTCTGGTGTTGCGTCATGGCTGCGCTCACATCACATCGGCGAAGGCCCGCTTGGCCTTCTGAAACGAGCGATAGGACAGCTCACAGGCCAAGCCCGCGAGGAGGGTGCCACCGATCAAATAACCAACTCCCGGTGATTGTCCTGCCACAGCCACCTGCCTTGTCTGTTCGATCACCTGGGCCAGGGGGTTGAGGGCCAGTAGCGGCTGCCAGCGCAAGGGTAAGGCAGACACCGGAAAAAAGATCGGACTTAGAAACATCAACATGCTCACGACCACCCCCACCAGCTGGCCGATATCCCGCAGAAACACCCCCAGCGCCGCCAGGAGCCAGGTGAGGGCCAGGCAGCCCAGCACAAGGGGCAGCCACACCAGGGGCAGCCAGAGAAAGGTGATCGGTAGGGAATGAAAGGCCATCAGCTCGAAGATCACCAACACCGCCAGGCTGGTGAGGGCGTGAAATCCTGCTCCTCCCACGGCGACACCGGCAAGGATGTCCAGCGGAAAGATCACTTTTTTCACATAGTTCGGGTTGGCCAACACCAGCCCCGGAGCCCGATTGAGGCATTCGGCGAACAGATTGAATACAATCAATCCAGCGAATAGATTCACGGCAAAGCCCAGGGGGCCAGCCTCTTCCAGGGCTCCCCAGCGGGCCTTGAACACCTGGGAGAACACGAAGGTGTACACCGCCAGCATGGCCAACGGGTTGAGGAAGCTCCAGGCCACGCCCAGCAGGGATCCCCTGTAGCGGCCCAGGACTTCCCGTTCGGTCAGCCGCCACCACAGCTCTCGGTTCTGCCAGAGGGCGCGAGGGAAGCGCAGAATCATGGCGCCGACATTAGGTCAGCCGTGGTCCCTGGCCGTGCCCCCGACCTGCTCCTGATCCAGTCGCAGCAGCCGTTGGCCGTGGCCCTCATGGAAGCCAAGTTTGTGGTAGAAGCCGGCGCTGCGGCTCGTCATCAGATACACCCGCTCTGCCCGCCTCACCGCCGGTGCCGCGAGCAGGGCCTCCACGATCCGCCGCCCCAGCCCTTGCCCCTGGTGGTCCACGGCCACCACCACATCCCAGAGCACGGCCCGGAACACCCCATCACTGCTGGCGCGCCCGAACCCCACCAGGGCCCCATCCCGCCAGGCGCTCACCACCGCCTGGCTGCCCTGCAGCATCCGCCGCAGCTCCGCTGGACTGCGGCCCTGGGCCCAGAAGCTGTGGCCCTCGAGCAGCTCCTGCAGCGCCGGCAGGGGCAGTCGCCAGCAGCGCCGGCTGTGGCGGATCAGGCGCTCGCCGCTCACAGGGTTGCCAGCCTCACGTCGGTGTGCCGGAAGGCCGTCCCGGTGCACAGCAACGGCTCATCCAGGGCCATCGCCAGGGCGTAGCTGAAGCAGTCGCCGAGGTTCAGGCCGTCCCGCTGGCGGCCCTGGCCGTAGCGGCGCCACCCCTGCAGCGCCCAGTGCAGTTGGCCCGCATCGAAGG
This sequence comes from uncultured cyanobacterium, assembly GCA_903856805.1. GTDB lineage: Bacteria > Cyanobacteriota > Cyanobacteriia > PCC-6307 > Cyanobiaceae > Cyanobium. The sequence goes on from CAIOCZ010000008.1 coordinate 10,967, forward strand.
GCACCACCTCCAGGCCGAGTTCCAGCAGGACCTGATCCACGGCGCTTCGGCAGGGGCTTTCAGCGGCGCCTGCCGAACTTTGCTCCGCCGTGGCTTCGGTCACGAGCGTCAGCTCCAGGCGGGTGGCGGCGGACAGGTGCAGGGGGGCGCCGGCGCAGGCCAGCTCCAGGATGGCTTCCGCCTCCTCGTCCTGCAACAGCAGGGCCAGCAGGGCTGAGGTGTCCACGACCATGGCGTTTCGGGCGTTTAGAGGGGCAGGCCGTTGGCGCCGTAAAGGGCCTGCTGGAGCTCCCGGCCCGTGCGTTCCAGCGGCCCCACCTGCTCCCGGAACCGGGCACAGATCTCCCGAATTGCCGCCTTGCGCGCCGCCCGCGCCCGGGCCCCATCGAGTTCGGGGCCTCGGGCTAGCGCGGTCCCGAGGGCCTGGCGCACCGCCTCGGTGACGGTGGTGCCGTTGCGGGCCGCCAGTTGGCGCGCCATGGCGTGCACCCGGGCGTCCTTGATGTTCATCCCCATGGCGAGGGTAGAATCTTGGACGATTCTACCCATTGGGGTCGACCGGCCCTCGATAAGCTGGCCCGATCCCTCTGGTTGGTCTGATGCTCAAGCTGCTGCTGGGTGATCCCGATGCCCGCAAGCTGAAGCGCTACCAGCCGATCGTCTCCGACATCAACCTGTTGGAGGAGGACATCAGCCCCCTCTCCGACGACGACCTGCGCGGCCTCACCGGCGAGTTCCGGCAGAAGCTGGAGCAGGCCACCACCCCGGCCCGTCAGAAGGCCCTCCTGGACGAACTGCTGCCCCAGGCCTTCGCCGTGGTGCGCGAGGCGGGCAAGCGGGTTCTGGGCATGCGTCACTTCGATGTGCAGCTGCTCGGCGGCATGGTGCTCCATGCGGGGCAGATCGCCGAGATGAAAACCGGCGAGGGTAAAACCCTGGTGGCCACCCTGCCGGCCTATCTCAATGCCCTCACGGGCCGTGGCGTCCATGTGGTCACCGTTAACGACTATCTGGCCCGTCGGGATGCGGAGTGGATGGGCCAAATCCACCGTTTTCTTGGCCTCACCGTGGGGCTGATTCAGCAGGAGATGCCGCCGTCGGAGCGTCGCCAGAACTACGCCTGCGACATCACCTATGCCACCAACTCCGAGCTCGGCTTTGACTATCTCCGTGATAATATGGCCACGGATATCACTGAAGTTGTTCAGCGCGACTTCCACTACTGCGTGATCGACGAGGTGGATTCGATCCTGGTGGATGAGGCCCGTACTCCCCTGATTATTTCTGGCCAGGTGGAGCGGCCCCAGGAGAAATATCGCCGTGCTGCCGAGATTGCCGACCAATTGGTGCGTGCTGCTGAGATGGGGCGCGACGGCATCGATCCCGAGGGGGATTACGAAGTAGACGAAAAGCAGCGCAACGTCACCCTCACCGACGAGGGCTATGCCCGGGCCGAACAGCTGCTGGGGGTTCAGGATCTGTTCAATCCCCAGGACCCCTGGGCCCATTTCGTCAACAACGCCCTTAAGGCCAAGGAGCTGTTCGTCAAAGACGTCAATTACATCGTCCGTGCATCCGATGCGGTGATTGTTGATGAGTTCACCGGTCGGGTGATGCCCGGTCGCCGTTGGAGTGACGGCCTCCATCAAGCGGTGGAGGCCAAGGAGAATCTGCCGATTCAGCCGGAAACCCAGACCCTCGCCAGCATCACCTATCAGAACTTCTTCCTGCTCTATCCCCGCCTGGCCGGCATGACCGGCACCGCCAAGACCGAAGAGGTGGAATTCGAGAAGACCTACAAGCTCGAAGTCACCGTGGTGCCCACCAATCGCACCCGATCCCGCAGTGACTGGACCGATCAGGTCTACAAGACTGAAACCGCCAAGTGGCGCGCCGTGGCCAACGAAACGGCCGAGGTCCACCGCGGTGGCCGGCCGATCCTGGTGGGTACCACCAGCGTGGAGAAGTCTGAGCTGCTCTCCATCCTTTTGGCCGAGCAGGACATTCCCCACAACCTGCTCAACGCCAAGCCTGAGAACGTGGAGCGGGAGGCCGAGATCGTGGCCCAGGCGGGGCGGGCCGGCGCCGTCACCATCGCCACCAACATGGCGGGCCGAGGCACCGACATCATTCTCGGCGGCAACAGCGATTACATGGCCCGTCTCAAGGTGCGTGAAGTGTTGCTGCCCCGTCTGGTGCGCCCCGAGGAGGGGCACCGGCCGCCGGTGCCGCCCCAGCGGCTCAGTGAGGCCAGCGGTTTCGGCGCTGGCGCCGTGGCTCTGCGGCCCCCCTCGGAGGCGCGGGCCCTGGGCAACCTCTATCCCTGTGCCCTCTCCGACGACACCGACCAGGCCCTTGGCGCCCTGGGGCGGCAGCTGGTGGCTGAGTGGGGGGATCGGGCCCTCACCGTGCTTGAACTGGAGGACCGCATCGCCCAGGCGGCTGAAAAGGCCCCCACGGACGACCCCCAGATCCAGGCCCTGCGCGATCTGATCGGCCGCGTCCGGGCCGAATACGACCTTGTGGTGAAGCAGGAGGAGGGCCAGGTGCGCACGGCCGGGGGGCTGCATGTGATCGGCACCGAGCGCCATGAATCCCGCCGGGTGGACAACCAGCTGCGGGGCCGGGCTGGCCGTCAGGGGGACCCCGGCACCACCCGCTTCTTCCTCTCGCTGGAGGACAATCTCCTGCGGATTTTTGGTGGCGATCGAGTGGCGGGGCTGATGAATGCCTTTCGGGTGGAGGAGGATATGCCCATTGAATCCGGCATGCTTAACCGCTCCTTGGAGGGGGCCCAGAAAAAGGTCGAAACTTACTACTACGACATTCGTAAGCAGGTGTTTGAATATGATGAAGTCATGAATAATCAGCGCAAGGCGGTGTATGCGGAGCGGCGTCGAGTGCTGGAAGGGCGCGAGCTCAAGCAGCAGGTGATCGGCTACGGCGAGCGCACGATCGATGACATCGTTGAGGCCTATGTGAACCCCGACCTGCCGCCGGAGGAATGGGACCTCAGCCAGCTGGTTGACAAGGTCAAGGAATTTGTCTATTTGCTCGAGGACCTCACTCCGGCCCAGGTGCAGGGATTGTCCATGGAGGAGCTCAAGGCCTTCCTGCAGGAGCAGATGCGCAATGCCTACGACATCAAGGAGGGCCAGGTGGATCAGGTCAGCCCCGGCCTGATGCGCCAGGCGGAACGCTTTTTCATTCTCCAACAGATCGACACCCTCTGGCGTGAGCATCTGCAGGCCATGGATGCCCTGCGGGAATCCGTGAATCTGCGTGGCTATGGCCAGAAGGACCCCTTGATTGAATACAAGAACGAGGGCTATGACATGTTCCTGGAAATGATGACGCAGATGCGTCGCAACGTGATCTATTCGATGTTCATGTTCCAGCCGGCCCCCGCGGCCTGACCTCGCGCGGCGGGCCCTCGGGCCCCTTCAGATGCCGCCCCCCTGGGCCCACCAGTCGGCGCCGGCCCCCTCCCAGGGTTCGTCGCCGAGGTATTCCATGATCTCCCGGTCCTTGAGGCTTTGGGCGGCACCCGTGCAGGGTTCCTGGAGGGGCCGGCCTGCCGCCACCTCCCGCAGGCAGGTCTGCATCCGCGCTAATTCTCCCTCCAGCAGGTCGATCCGTTCCATCAGATTGCGGATCACCCGGGCCTCGGCGTCCGGCAGGGCCGAATGGGCCAGGGGGTCGATCCGGACCCCGGATTGATGGATCACCCGGCCCGGAATGCCCACCACCGTGCTGTTGGCCGCCACGTCCCGCAGCAGGACCGAGCCGGCGCCAATGCGGGTGTTGGCGCCTACGGTGATCGCCCCGAGCACCTTGGCACCAGCCCCTACCACCACATTGTTCCCCAGGGTGGGGTGGCGTTTGCCAAGCTCCTTGCCCGTGCCCCCCAGGGTCACCCCCTGGTAGAGCAGGCACTGGTCGCCGATCACCGCCGTTTCGCCGATCACCACCCCCATGCCGTGGTCGATGAACACCCCGTGGCCAATGCCCGCCCCCGGGTGGATTTCGATGCCGGTGAACAGCCGTCCCACCTGACTCAACAGTCGTGGCAGCAGCGGCAGGCCCTGGCGCCACAATCGATGGCTGATCCGATGCAGGGCCAGGGCGTGCAGTCCCGGATAGCACAGCAGGATCTCCAAGGAGCTCCGGGCCGCTGGATCCCGTTCCTTGATGATCGCCAGGTCGGCCTTGAGTGCCCTCAGCATCTGCCGATCAGATCAGGGTCCATCCTGCCTGAACTCCTTCCGACGCCGGCGTTTGACCAAGGGGCACCCGGTCGTGCATGATGATTCTGTCGTCGCGGCTCACGCTTCGGCATCGCGATCCTTTCACGGCAGTTCGTGATTGTTGTTGCGGATGTAGCTCAGTGGTAGAGCATCTCCTTGCCAAGGAGAGGGTCGAGAGTTCGAATCTCTTCATCCGCTTGTTGTAAGTCCAGATCCCGGCCACAGGCCGGGTTTTTTATGCAGCTTGGGCCGTTCAACCTGCGGTGAGGCCGATTTCCTTGCGCAGTTGCTCGATCGTGGCGCTGCCCAGATAGCTCTGGGCACAGTGCACCACCGGCATGCGCATCAACTGGGCCCGGTTCTGGCGCAGGGTCTGCTCCACCAAAGGCAGGCTGGGCCGATCGCAGAGCACGTGGCTGGCGGCCCGCAACAGCGCCAACAGGCGGCTGCCGGTGTCGGGGTTGGCGGTCATCACCAGCAGCTCGTTGCCGCGCATGCTGTGCAGGATCACCTCCGCCGCCCGCAGAATGCCCGGGCTGATGCTCACCAGGCCTACACAGCTGCCGGCCCGCAGTTCCTTGAGCAGATCGAGTTCCTGGCGGAAGTCGTTGAGATCCACCGCCACCGCCCGCACGCCGTGGCTCTTGGCGATCTCTTCCACTGGCTGCAGGAAATAGCGGCTGGTGACCACCGTGCCCTTGCTGGAGCTCTCCAGCACGGCCTGGAGCTCCTCCATCGGCACCACCTCCACCGGCACCTCCAGATTGGGCGTCAGCTCTTCGGCAATCAGCATCGAGGCGCCGATGTCTTCCCGGGGGGTGCTCACCAGGACCCGGGCGCCACAGCGCAGGCGCCAGTCGATCTCGCGGGTGAGTAGTTCCCTGGCCTGCTGCAGCGTGCAGCCGGCGTTGAGCAGGCCGTCGACGCTTTGGCGCACCTCCCGGTCGATATCGGGCATGGCCTTGTGGCGCAGCCCCGGCGGGGGCTTGATCTCCCGCGGCCGTTGCTGGTCGCGCACGTAGATGCCGGAGCCGGCCATGGCTTCCACCACCCCATCGGTCTCGAGCTGGCGGTACACCTTGCTGATGGTGTTGCGGTGCAGCCCCGTCTGCATGGCCAGTTGGCGGGTGCTGGGCAATCGGTGGCCCGGCGGGTAATGGCGCGCCGCGATCGCGAAGCAAATCTGGTTGTACAGCTGGGTCGACGCCGGAATGTCGCTTTCCTGCTGAATGTGGAATCGCACGCCGGAGTGGCCAGATGGGCTGCCGGCCACCTTACGGAGCCTTGGCCTCCGTGACAATTCCCCCGTTGGCATACGGTCATGTGACGGTTGCGAGGCCCCCATGGCAGTCCCCCCTTCTGATCTCGCCCCAAGCGGCTGTTGGGTGGCTGTGCCGGTCCCTGGCGAACAGGCCGGGGCCGGGGGGGGCAGCGGGCCCCTGACGCTTCGCTGCTGGTGGGAACAGCCCACCGATCGCCCCGCCCGGGCCGGGGTGCTGGTGTTGCCGGAGGTCTTTGGCATCAATGGCTGGGTGCGTCGGGTGGCGGCACGGCTGGCAGCGGCCGGCTACGCCGCCCTGGCGGTGCCCCTGTTCCCCCGCACGGCCCCCGAGCTGGAGCTGGGCTACCACCCCGAAGCCCTGGAGGAGGGGCGCCACCACAAACTTCTTACCCGCAGCGATGAGCTGCTGACCGACCTAGCCGCTGCCATCGCGTGGCTCACCCCCCGTAGCGGCGGTGGGCCGGTCGGTTGCGTGGGCTTTTGCTTCGGCGGCCATGTGGCGATGCTGGCGGCCACCCTGCCGGGGGTCGCCGCCACCTGCGATGCCTATGGCGCCGGGGTGGTCTCAGGCCGGCCTGGCGGCGGTGCACCCACCCTGGAGGAGCTGCCAACGATTCAGGGGCGCTTGCTCTGCCTCTGCGGCACGGAGGACGACCTGATTCCCCCCGCAGATGTGGCGGCGATCACCGTGGCCCTAGGGGCGATCAATCCGATCCGCCAGGAGGCAGGGTTGTCCCCCCATCAGCTGCTCAGCCTGCCGGGGGGGCATGGGTTCCTGTGTGAGGAGCGTGGCGCGTTCCACCCAGAATCGGCCGCTATCGCCTGGGACGAGATCCTCAGCCTGTTCGCGGAGACGCTGGGCTGAGGGCCCTCAGCCGGCCAGAGGGGTAGGGCTTGCGATTCCGGCGGGCTTGGCGGCCGTTTTGCCGACAGCCTGCTTGCGGGGGCTGAGGAACATGATCATGTTGCGACCTTCCCGCTTGGGAGCCTGCTGGATCTCGGCGTTTTCTTCCAGATCCTTGGCCATTCGCATCAGCAGCTGTTCGGCCAAGGCCGTGTGCTGGATCTCCCGGCCCCGGAAGATCACCGTGCACTTCACCTTGTCCCCGGACTTGAGGAAGCGCACCGCTTGACCGATCCGCACTTGGTAGTCGTGGGAATCGATCTTGTAGCGCATCTTGACCTCCTTGACCTCGGTCTGGTGCGACTTCTTCTTGGCTTCCTTCGCCTTTTTTTCTTGCTCGAACTTGTACTTGCCGTAGTCCATGATCCGGCAGACCGGCGGGTCCGCCTTCTCGCTCACCAGCACGAGGTCGAGCTCCCGATCCCGGGCTACCTCAAGGGCGGCCTCACGGGTGATCACCCCCAATTGACTGCCGTCGGCATCGACCACCCGTAGATTCGGGTAACTGATGCGATCGTTGATGTTGGGCAGCTCCCGTACGGGAGCACGACGGTCAAAACGGGGACGGGGAGGCATTCACATGGGCGATAAGTCCATCACCCTAGACCTTGCTGTGCCGCACTGACCGCCTGTTGCAGCAGATCGGCACCCTCTAGCCACTGGGGGCGGTGCTGGCGCCTGAACCAGGTGCGCTGCCGCTTGGCGTACTGACGGGTGCGGCGCTCGGTGAGGGCGATGGCCGCCTCCCGATCCAGGTCGCCAGCCAGCAGCCGTCGCGCTTCGCCGTAGCCGATCGTGTCCAGCAGCGGACAGGTGGCTCCGAAGCGTTGGATCAGGCCTTCGGTTTCGGCCACCAGCCCCTCGCCATAGAGGTTGCGGGTGCGGTGGCGGATGCGCGCCTCCAGGTCCGTCGGATTGAGGCCCAGTTCCAGCACCCGCCAGTTCGGGGGGTGGCGACCCTGCTGGGCCGCGGCGGGGATCCCGGTGGCATAGAGCACCTCCAGGGCCCGCTGGGTGCGCACCGCGTCCGCCGGGGCGATCCGGGCCGCCGAGGTGGGATCGGCCTGCCGCAGCAGCTGGTGACAGAGCGGTTGGCCCAGGCTGGTGAGTTGGGCCCGCAGCGCCGGTTGGGGTGGTACCGCCGGGGGGGCCAGGCCGTCCACAAGGGCCTTGAGGTAGAGGCCACTGCCCCCCACCAGCAGGGCGATGCCCCGGCGGCGGTGTTCGGCGGCGATGGCCGCTTCGGCGATCGCCCGGAACTCCTGCAGGTTGATCGGTTGGTCGGGGTCGCGCAGATCGAGCAGCTCATGGCGCACCCGGGCCCGCTGAGCCGCCGTCGGCTTGGCGGTGCCCACGTCCATGTGGCGGTACAGCTGGCGCGAATCCACCGACAGCACCGCCAGATCGAGGGCTTCGGCCAGCTCGATCGCCAGGGCCGTCTTGCCGCTGGCGGTGGGTCCGAGCAACACAATCACCAACGGCGGAGTGGGCACCAGGGGGCGGCCGGAGTCGGGAGGGGATCCCCACTTTGCCCAGGGCCGCCCTCAGGGGCGGAATGCATCCCCTGCCTGAAATCGACCGGAGAGGCGCCTGGCTGGCCCTTGGGGCCAGCGGTGATAGATTTGACCCTGCGGAGAGGCCATCGGCCCGCCTCCAGCCCCTTGCCCAGGGATTCCGCGGTTCTGTGCCATTCCCCTGGGGAGCCCTTGCCCGCATGAGCGACGTCATCAAAATCCAGGCCGCCTACGGCGCCGAGCAAATCCAGGTGTTGGAAGGCCTGGAGCCGGTGCGCAAGCGGCCGGGGATGTACATCGGCACCACCGGACCTCGGGGTCTTCATCACCTTGTTTATGAGGTGGTGGACAACGCGGTGGATGAGGCCCTAGCCGGCCACTGCGACCAGATCCTGGTGGTGCTCCATGCCGATGGCTCCGCCAGCGTTGCCGATAACGGCCGTGGCATCCCCACCGATGTCCATCCCCGCACCGGCAAGAGTGCTCTCGAAACGGTGCTCACCGTGCTTCATGCCGGCGGTAAGTTTGGCTCCGGCGGTTACAAGGTTTCCGGCGGTCTGCACGGCGTCGGCATCTCCGTGGTGAACGCCCTCAGTGAGTGGGTGGAGGTGGTGGTGCACCGCCAGGAGCATGAGCACACCCAGCGTTTCGAGCGCGGCGCACCGATCGGGGCGTTGCTTTCCGTGCCCGCCAGCGACCCGACTCGCACCGGCACCCAGGTGCGTTTCAAGCCCGACATCGAGATCTTCAGCGGTGGCATCGAATTTGATTACGGCACCCTCTCGGCCCGTCTGAGGGAGCTTGCCTACCTGAATGGTGGTGTGCGCATCGTCTTTCAGGATCAGCGAGCTGCGGCCCTTGGTGCCGATGGCCAACCCCATGAGGAGACCTATCACTACGAGGGGGGCATCCGGGAATACGTTGCCTACATGAATGCGGAAAAGGATCCGCTCCATCCCGAAATTATTTATGTCAATTCCGAGAAGGATGGCGTCCAGGTTGAGGCGGCATTGCAATGGTGCGTTGATGCCTACTCCGACAATATTTTCGGCTTCGCAAATAACATTCGCACCGTCGACGGTGGCACCCATATCGAGGGCCTGAAAACGGTGCTGACCCGCACCCTGAACAGCTTTGCCAAGAAGCGCGGCAAGCGCAAGGACGTCGATGCCAACCTGGCTGGGGAAAATATCCGAGAGGGGCTCACGGCCGTCCTTTCGGTGAAGGTGCCGGATCCGGAATTTGAGGGTCAGACCAAAACCAAGCTGGGCAACACCGAAGTTCGGGGCATTGTGGATTCCCTGGTGGGGGAGGCCCTTGGCGAATACCTCGAATTCAATCCCTCGGTGATCGATTTGATCCTCGAGAAGGCGATTCAGGCCTTCAATGCCGCCGAGGCGGCGCGTCGGGCTCGCGAGTTGGTGCGACGCAAGTCCGTGCTGGAAAGCTCGACCCTGCCAGGCAAGCTCGCCGACTGCAGTTCCCGCGATCCGGCGGGGTCGGAGATCTATATCGTGGAGGGCGATTCCGCCGGTGGTTCGGCCAAGCAGGGCCGAGATCGGCGCTTTCAGGCGATCCTTCCCCTGCGGGGCAAAATTCTTAACATCGAGAAAACAGACGATGCCAAGATCTATAAAAACACAGAGATTCAAGCCCTGATTACTGCCTTAGGTCTCGGAATCAAGGGGGAGGAATTTGATGAAAAGAATCTTCGCTACCACCGTATCGTGATCATGACGGACGCCGATGTGGATGGCGCCCATATCCGCACCCTGCTGCTCACCTTCTTCTATCGCTATCAGAAGGCATTGGTGGAAGGGGGTTATATCTACATAGCCTGTCCGCCGCTTTACAAGGTTGAGCGGGGCAAGAATCATGCTTATTGCTATAACGAGGCTGAGCTTCGCAAGGCGATTGCGGCCTATGGCGAGAAGGCTAACTACACCATCCAGCGCTTTAAGGGCTTGGGGGAGATGATGCCCAAGCAGCTTTGGGAAACCACGATGGATCCCTCGACCCGCATGATGAAACGGGTGGAGATTGAGGATGCGGCTGAGGCCGATCGCATCTTCACGATCCTGATGGGGGACAAGGTGGCCCCCCGCCGCGAATTCATCGAGACCCACAGTGCTGAGCTCGATTTCGCCCAACTCGATATCTGATGCCCTCCGCTTGGCGCCTCTCCGCCCTGCTGGGCTTTGCCCTGCTGACACCCGTGGGTCTGCCCGCCGGCGGTGCTGACCGTCGATTGCCGGAGGTGCGCCGCCGAGGGGGCCTGGCCGAGCCCCTGCTGGTTGGCGACGCCGTTCGCCTCCATTGCGCCCCGCGTTGGCAGGCGCCGGTGCTGGCCACCCTGGAGCCGGGCGCCACGGTGCGGGTGATGCGCCAGTGGTTAGCCCCCCAGGGGGGGCGCTGGTTGCACGTGGAGGCCGTCAGTCCCGCCGGTCGCCCCAGCCGGGGTTGGTTGTCGGGCTGAGGGCACTCAGGCCGCCAGGGCCTGTTCGATCGCGGCGGCGAGTTCCGCCCCATCCGGCTCCACGTTGCTCTTGAAGCGGGCCAGCACCGTGCCGTCCTTGCCGATCAGGAACTTCTCGAAGTTCCAGGCCACATCACCCGCCGGTTCAGCCTGGGTGAGGGTGTCGTAGGGGGCTGTTTTGCTGCCGGTGGCATGGACCTTGTCGAACAGTTGGAAGCTGGCTCCGTAGGTGGTGGAGCAAAACTGCTGAATTTCCGGGAGCGTGCCCGGTTCCTGCCCGCCGAAATCGTTGCAGGGAAATCCGAGCACGGCAAAACCGCGATCGGCGAAGCGTTCCTGCAGGGCCTGCAGACCGGCGTATTGGCGGGTGAACCCACAGCGGCTGGCCACGTTCACGATCAGCAGCACCTGGCCGTTCCAATCACCGAGGCGGCGTTCCAGGCCGCCGGCGTCGCGCACCACCACGTCCGTTACTGACAGGGGCATCGTTTTCTGGGGAGAGTCATGGCGGACCCTAGCGGTCGGGCCCATACACTCGAAGGGCCGAAGCACGCTGATCATGGGTGAGGCTTCAGCCGTCTCTGAGGTGGTGGCTAGGCAGCTGGAGTCCCTGCTGGAAGTTGGGAATTACGACGGCGCCAAGTTGTTGCTTCAGCCGGTGCAGCCGGTGGATGCGGCAGAGGCCATCGGCACCTTGCCCCGCACCCTGCAGGCTCTGGCTTTTCGCCTCTTAACCAAGGATGAGGCGATCGAGGTTTATGAGTATCTAGAACCCACCGTGCAGCAGAGCCTGCTTGAGCGGTTGCGCTCCGGTGAGGTGCTGGAGCTAGTGGAGGAGATGGCGCCGGACGAACGGGTGCGGCTGTTCGATGAGCTGCCGGCCAAGGTGGTGCGCCGGTTGCTGGCGGAGCTGAGCCCGGCCGAGCGGCGGGTGACGGCCCAGATGCTCGGCTATGCCGCCGAGACGGCCGGCCGGCTGATGACCACGGAGTTCATCGATCTCAAGGAGTTTCACAGCGCCGCCCAGGCCCTCGACATCGTCCGCCGTCGCGCCCGTGACACCGAGACGATTTACAGCCTGTATGTCACCGATGCTTCCCGCCATCTCACGGGCATGGTGTCGCTCCGGGACCTGGTGACGGCCGATCCGGAGCAGCGGCTGGGCGATGTGATGACCCGGGAGGTGGTCAACGTGTCCACGGACACCGAGCAGGAGGAGGTGGCCCGGGTGATCCAGCGCTACGACTTCCTGGCCGTGCCGGTGGTGGATCGGGAGGAGCGGCTGGTGGGGATCGTCACGGTGGACGACGTCATTGACGTGATCCAACAGGAAGCCACCCGTGATCTGTATGCCGCTGGGGCTGTGCAGGCCGGCGATGAGGACGACTACTTCCAAAGCAATCTGTTCACCGTGGCACGGCGGCGGGTGGTGTGGCTGCTGGTGCTGCTGGTGGCCAACACCGGCACGTCGGCGGTGATTGCGGCCGAGCAGCCCGTGCTCCGGAAGGTGGTGGTGCTGGCGGCCTTCATCCCCCTGCTGATCGGCACCGGCGGCAACGTGGGGGCCCAGAGCTCCACGGTGGTGATCCGCGGCCTCAGCACCCAGAGGATTCAGAGCCTCGGGGCCGGCCGGGCGATCTGGCGGGAATCGGTGGCGGGGGCGCTGCTGGGACTGTTGATGGTGCTGGCGGTGGTGCCCTGGGCGGCGCACGTCTCCGGCAGCTGGGTGGTGGCCTGGGCGGCGGGCCTGAGCCTGGTGGCGATCACCACCCTGGCGGCCACGGCTGGGGCGGCGCTGCCCCTGCTATTTGACCGTTTCGGGCTGGATCCCGCCCTGATGTCGGCGCCGTTCATTGCCACGGCCACCGACGTGGCGGGGGTGTTCATCTATCTGCAGACCGCTTCCTGGCTGCTGGCGCACTTCGGGGGGGACTGAATCGGGCTCGCCTGAGCCGGGTGCGCCTGAACCGGACACGCCCCTCAAGTGGGGCCGATCTGGCCCGGTCTAGGCCGAGTATGAGAGTCATTCACACTTCTTCAGGTTAGGCTTTACACATCTTGAGGTGTTTGACCCGTGGTCGTCGCCCTGTTGCCTGAGCCAGACCTGCTCAGTGAGGCCTCCGCCCTCCCCGTTCCCGCCGCTGCCCCCGCGACCCTGGTGTCCGTCCGCCAGATGCCGCCCGTGGATGGCGATCTGGTGCGCTCCTACCTGCGCGATATCGGCCGCGTTCCGCTGCTCTCCCACGAGCAGGAGATCACCCTGGGCCGTCAGGTCCAGGACCTGATGGCGCTCGAGGAGCTGGAGGCCGAGCTGGCGGTCCGGCTCGGCGCCAAGCCCGAACTCGAGGAGTGGGCCAAGGCGGCCGCGTTGCCGGCGGCCGTGCTGCGTCGCCGTCTGCAGGCGGGGCGGCGGGCCAAGGAGCGGATGGTGGCGGCCAACCTGCGGTTGGTGGTGAGCGTGGCGAAGAAATACACCAAGCGGAACATGGAGCTGCTGGACCTGATCCAGGAGGGCACGATCGGCTTGGTGCGTGGGGTGGAGAAGTTCGACCCGACGCGGGGCTACAAATTCAGCACCTATGCGTATTGGTGGATCCGCCAGGGGATCACCCGGGCGATTGCGGAGAAGAGCCGCACGATCCGGCTGCCGATCCACATCACTGAACTGCTGAACAAGCTCAAGAAGGGGCAGCGTGAGTTGAGCCAGGAGCTGGGCCGCACCCCCACGGTGACGGAACTGGCGGCGGCGGTGGAACTGCCGGAGGAGGAGGTGAAGGAGCTGCTGTGCCGGGCGCGGCAGCCGGTGAGCCTGGAAACCAAGGTGGGCGATGGGGACGACACCGAGCTGTTGGACCTGCTGGCCGGGGATGGGGCCGGCCCGGCGGAG
>CAIOCZ010000009.1 GCA_903856805.1 uncultured cyanobacterium
CCCCGCCACCCCCATGACCATCAGCGCTGCCGCCCTGACGTCCCCAGGGAGCAGTTCCCCACTGGGTGCCACGATCAACGGGGGGAGCGTCAACTTCAGCCTCTATGCCCGCCGGGCCACGGCGGTGGAGCTTTGCCTGTTCGACGGTGTCCGCGATGCCGTGCCGAGTCGCCGCATCGCCCTCGACCCTGACCGGCAGCGCACCGGTGACTACTGGCATTGCCGGGTTGAAGGCCTCGGAGCTGGCCAGCACTACGGCTGGCGGGTGGAGGGGCCCTGGCAGCCGCCACTGGGGCTGCGCTTCGATCCGGCCAACCTGCTGCTCGATCCCCATGGACTGGCCCTGGCGATGCCACCGGGCTATGGCCGCGCCCCGGGCCGCAGCAGCGCCGGCGACTGGAGCACCGCCATGAAAAGTGTGGTAGCCGACCCGCTCGCCTACGACTGGGAAGGGGACAGCCCCCTGCGAAGGCCCGCCCACGAAACGGTGATCTACGAGCTGCATCTGCGCGGCTTCACGGCCCATCCCAGCGCCGGCCTCCCGCCGGAGCAGGCCGGCACCTACCGGGGCCTAATCAGCAAGATTCCCTACCTGCAGGATCTCGGCATCACGGCGGTGGAGCTGCTGCCGGTGTTCGCCTTTGATCCACTGGCGGCCCCCGACGGCCGCCGCAATTACTGGGGCTACCAGCCGGTCTCCTTCTTCGCGCCCCATCCGGGTTACGCCTGCAGCAGCGATCCGCTGGCGGTGATCGATGAGTTTCGCGACCTGGTGAAGGCTCTCCACCGCGCCGGCATCGAGGTCATTCTTGATGTGGTGTTCAACCACACCGCCGAGGGCGATGCCGAAGGGCCGAGTTTTTGCTTTCGCGGCCTGGCGGATGGCGACTACTACTTACACAACGACGACGGCAGTTACATCGACGACACCGGCTGCGGCAACACCTTCAATGCCAACCATCCGGTGGTGCGCCGGCTCATCCGCCAGAGCCTGCACCACTGGGTGCAGCATCTGCATGTGGATGGCTTCCGTTTCGATCTCGCCTCGGTGCTGGACCGGGACCAGAACGGCAAACCGACACCCCTCTCGCCGATCCTCTGGGACATCGACACCGACCCAGTGCTGGCCGGCACCAAGCTGATCGCCGAGGCCTGGGACGCCGCCGGCCTTTATCAGGTGGGCAGCTTCATCGGGGACAACTGGCAGGAATGGAACGGCCGTTTCCGCGACGATGTACGCCACTTCCTCAAAGGGGACGGGGGCATGGTGAAGGCAGTGACTCAGCGGCTGACCGGCAGCCCCGACATCTACGGCCATAAACAGAGGGAGGCCGAGGCCAGCGTCAACTTCATCACCTGCCACGACGGTTTCACCCTGGCCGATCTGGTCAGCTATAACGACAAGCACAATGAGGCCAACGGCGAGAACAACCACGATGGCAGTGACGACAACGCCAGCTGGAACTGCGGCGTCGAAGGGTCAACAAAGGATGGCGGAGTCCTGGCACTGAGGGCTCGTCAAAGCCGCAACCTGCTGACCATCCTGTTGCTATCCATCGGCACACCAATGTTGGCGATGGGCGACGAAATCGGCCGCAGTCAGCAAGGCAACAACAACGCTTACGCCCAGGACAACCCCCTCAGCTGGCTCGATTGGTCATTGATGGAACGCAATGCCGATCTCCATCGCTACGTTCGCGAGCTCATTGCTTACCGCCAGCGCCGCGATGTGGTGATTAACGACCACACCCTTACCCTCTGCGACCTAGTGCAGCGCCATCAGATCAGTTGGCATGGCATCGAACCGAACAAGCCCGACTGGAGTGAGGCCTCCCGCTCTTTCGCTGTGACCACCACCAGCATCGACCACCAGTTCCGCTGGCACGCCATGGTCAACGCCTGGTGGGAACCCCTGACCTTCCAGTTGCCCGCCGCTGATGGGGGCCAGCAGTCCTGGCAGCGCTGGATCGATACCTCGCTGCCAAGCCCGAACGACATCGTTCCTTGGACCGACGCCCCGGCCCAGGCAGCGGACACTTACACGGTGGGACCGCGTTCGATCGTTGTGCTGATCGTGGGGCTCGCCAAGGTCGGCACCTGAAACCGTGCCGTGAAAGCATCGGACTGCGTAACGATCCCCAAGCCAGGAACTACGGGCAATCAGATCAGGTCAGTACTCCCGGATATGCGGCTGCATAATCCCACGATACCCCTAGAGTTAAGAGGAAAAACCTAAGAGCACCCCACCACTCACCATGACCAGCAGCAATCCCTATTCCGGCAAAATGCTTTCCACCCTCCTACAGGAGAAAGTAATAATCGTAACCGGTGGAAACAGCGGCATTGGCATGGCGATTGTTCAAACCCTGGCAGAGCTGGGAGCCAAGGTCGTGATCGACTACCGCTCCCACCCTGAAGCCACCGAAGAACTGGAAAAAGAAATTGGCAGCTATGGCGGAACAAGCTTCGGGGTGCAAGCCGATGTATCCAATCTCGATGACTTGCAGCGACTAATCGACTCGACTGTAGCAAAATATGGCCGACTTGACGTCCTCGTTAACAACGCAGGCCTCGAAACTCGCACCTCCTTGCTCGAGACGACCCCCGAAGACTACGACAAGGTTCTCGACATCAACTTGCGCGGGGTATTTTTCGCCTCGCAATTTGCCGCCAAACAAATGATTAGCCAAGGAGGGGGTGGGCGAATAATCAATATTTCATCAGTCCACGAAGATTGGCCCATGCCCAACAACACTCCCTACTGCCTCTCCAAGGGTGGTATGCGCATGTTAACTCGAACGGCTGGATTAGAGCTGGCACCCCACGGAATTACGATGGTGAATGTTGGACCTGGCGCCGTAGCAACACCAATCAATAAAGCCACAATGAGTGATCCAGAATTGCTGGCGAAGCTGAATGCTGCCATTCCGCTGGGACGATTGGCTCAGCCCGAGGAAATCGCGTCGATTGTGGGCTTCCTTGCTAGCGATGCCTCCTCCTACATCACTGCCACCACTGTCTTCGCTGACGGCGGCATGATGCAGAGCAGCCCGGGTCTGTAACCCAATGCTGTCACCGAAAGCAACCCAACAACCAGCCCAAAATGGTCACGACACAGAACAGAAAGTTCTGCTGTTGGCCGGAGTCATGCAGGGTGTGGCATTGGTCACCTTCCCAGCCATCAGCACAGTTCTCACTGGAAAAGATGGCTATGGGTTGTCAAGCAGTACCTACGGATTGATCTTTCTGCCACAGGTCATTGCAGCCATCACCTCATCCTTCCTTGGGGGGGTGGCTGCGCGGCGACTCGGCGCTAAAAACGTGCTGATGCTGGGTCTTGGATCCGATGCCCTGGCCATGGCGGTGCTGCTTCTCAGCACTCTGGTGATGCATCAGCAGGCCTTGAGCCTCCCATTGCTCCTGATTGCAACGGCCCTCATGGGGTTTGGATTTGGCGGGGTCGTGCCTCTGCTGAACACCTACATGGCCGCCTTCCAGCCCAAGCGGATCGACCAGGCGGTGCTCATGCTCAACGCATTGCTCGGGCTCGGCACCGCCCTTGCCCCTGCCTTGGCGGCCCTGGTCGTCGGACCGGGAATCTGGTGGGTCCTCCCACTGCTGGTCCTGGTGACGGCGTTTCTACTCCTGTGGGCGTGCAGTCGCCTGCCGCTAATCATGCCGGAAGCCTCACCGCAAGCAGCAGAATCCAAAGATCAAAGCCGCCGTCAGGGGGCACCGCTGGTGGTATTTCTTGTCGTTGCAGCCCTCTATGGACTGAACGAAACGCTTAATGGGAACTGGGCAAGTCTCATGATGTCCGGCAGCCTGGGGAGCGCTCCACAACAAGCCTCCCTCGCCCTAACCCTGTTCTGGGCACTGGTCACCATAGGGCGGCTACTGTTTGCCCGCTTCGCACGCATCTTCCCGCCTCGCCTTCTCCTCGTTGGTCTTCCAGGACTACTGGCGGTTGTGTTCCTCGGCATCAGTCGATTATCCCCTGGCGAAACCACCGCAGGCCTAATTCTCTTTGCCCTCGCAGGCCTGGGCTGCTCTGCACTGCTACCCCTGATTATCAGCTATGGCGAGCAACAGCTCCCCCAGTTGGGACAATCGTCGGCGGGAATTCTGATCGCTGTTTACCAGGTGGGGTATGGCCTAGCCGCCTTTGGCGGAGGTGCCGTACAAGAAACGCTTCATCTTCCAATGCAATCTCTGTTCGGCTGGGGGGCCATTCTTGCCTTTTTTCAAGCGCTTATCTCCTTCCCGATCTGCGTGAGTGCCAAGGCTAGAAATAAAACATGAAATGATCCATAATGGCCACCAGTCATTCGCACTAGCCTGCTGTTGTGCAGCCATAATCTCGCCAACAGCCCATGCCCATGAGCTGAACTCAGCACTACATCTTGGGCCGGCACATATGCTCAAACTGGTGATTGCTCAACCCCTTGCCTCCTCGCGGGCTGAGTACGACTACGTTCTGCCCCTCAACGAGGGAGACAATGACAGGCTCTTTGTCGACGCCAAACCCTTTGCTGAGCTCCGGCCGCCTTCAGGTTCCAACAATGACGTTCCGTTCATTAAAGCTACAGGTCAGAGCACCCGGATCGGCTACCGACAACTCTTAGCAGGCGGTTCAGCGTTCTGGGGTCTGAGCGGCGGGTACGACAGCCTTTGGCAACAAGGTACGTATTATCAGCAGCTCGGAGCTGGACTGGAGTTTAAAAAAAAGGACTTTGAATTTATAGCAACCGCTTCGATACCTTTTTGGCAACGGGAAACCTCGGCCACAAACCAGATCCCCCTCGCTGCGCTGACCCTACAAGTATCACTGCCGACGAGACTAAAGGGCTTGGACTTTGAACCTAGAATTTATACAGTTGGCAGTCCCGAAACCGGAACAGTCATAGGCACCCAGATGCAGTTCACCTATGCGATGTCGCCATCATCAAGTGCCACTATTTCGTGCAACTACGATGCGATAGGAGGCGTCAGCGGATCCCTGACTCTTCAGATGATATTCCCCCAAGCTTCCAAACAGGCTGCAGGCAAAAGAATCGATCCAAATCTAATTGGCAGTTTTATTGGCCCAATTGGCAACAACGGATCGCGGGTTATCCGACTCAGCAACAGCGTCCCGGCGATCGGCAACTAAATGATCCGCTTTAATCTCCCTACGAAATCCCCATCTACCACGCAAATCATCCAACCAGCAAAATAATGGCACCGGTGCCCAAGCAACAACGATTCAAGACCAGCAACCACCAATATTAGCCCGACCACGATATCCACACATATTTAATACTTCTACTCCAAGACATTCAACTATTCAACATATTTTCTGCCGCATTAAGACTCGGCCAGGCCATTCTGCCTGCCGAGTGCTTGGCACTGCTTACCCAAAATCATTCAAACAGAAGCAACAGGCAAGCCCAGTCGCCAGGAATTTCAGTAAAATCCCAACGGTCCTGATCTCAACCACAACATGCAGCAACAAGCCAGAGACCACCTTCTACATTTCCCAAACAAGATGAACTGCTTTCAATTAGGGACTCCTGAAAAAGCCAGATCGATTGCAGCGCAACTTGTTTCAGCGATCGAAACCCGTTAAACTGGCCGCGTACAGAGCAATTGACGATTGCTACAACTGCCGAACGCTGCAGATGTACCGAAAACACCATAACGG
>CAIOCZ010000010.1 GCA_903856805.1 uncultured cyanobacterium
GTCCAAGGCCACAGATGCTTGCGCCCCAGCACCCAGGGAATTAATCAAATTTGCTACATCAATTACGTTTCCTGGGTTGACTCCTGTTGAGCCATTTTTGTCATTAATGGTTAAGCTAAGGACGTCGTATGTCCAGTCTCCGCTAAAGCTAATTCTCTTGGACTGAGTTTCTGCATAGGCACCTGTGGTAACTGATGCTGCTTCAGCGATGGTGAAATTGCTGTAGATATTAATTTCTATTTGGTCGTCCTCATGTAAGGGATCGGCCAAAAATATGTTCTTTGTTGAATTCCGATTCAGGAGCTCACAAAAATATTCCCCCTCATCCCCCGGCGTATCCACCGCATTAAGCCGCCCATCTAGGTGATGCCCCAGCTCCTCCGTGAGCACCGCAATGGCCTGAGCCGCATTGGCTGTAGACAGCCATTCCTGGTTCAAATAGATGGTGCCCGTGCTGATGGCATAGGCCCCAGCCGCTCCAGGCATCATGTTTTCTGGCAGCATCACGATCGGAGGAAGGCCGGAAAAATCACCATGGCTCCACTGGTTCACCAGTCTTCTCAGGAGCTCTGGCTCCGCCGTCAACAGCAGGGCTTCGATGGCTGCCCTGGCGAGAGCTCCTGAGCCTGACCAGCTGCTGAGCAGCTTTTTCCAGTCGGTAAGCAGAACATCAAGGGAGATGGGCATGACGATGGAATGCTCCTGTCTGTGGAGTATACAGTCATGCTCTACTTCAATCTCGGCTCTTTTGTGAGCTCACTTCTAGCGTTCTGTCCCGGAAATAACAGCTGGAATTAGGGGTGTCCCTGGTCGCCCTGTGGTTCTTGGTTGTCCGATTCCGCCGCTGGTCCTCGGGGATGAGGAGGTGCAGCAACTTCAGGTGATTGTCAGTTCACGCTCGCTTCCCCATTCCATTGTTCAGCGGGTCCAGATCGTTCTGCCCTGCGGTGCCGGCGAAACCAACACCGCCATCTCCAAGCGGATGGGGCTGATGGGGATGACCGTCGGTAAGTGGCGCAAGCGCTACGGGGACTGGGGCTGGAGGGGCTTCACGACGCTGAGGCCTGGCCGCCCACGCACCTACGAGGACGAGACCGTCGCCGAGGTGATCAACCGGACACTGCAGGCCACTCCTCCCGATCGCAGCACCCACTACAATGCCAGGACTCTGGCTGCATGAACAGGGATCTCCAAGACGACCGTTCACCGTTGGCTGCAGACCTTCTCGGTTCAGCCGCTCCGCCAGAAGCATTTCAGGCTCTCGGCCGATCCGTTTTTCGTGGAAAAGGTCCGGGACATCGTCGGCCTGTACCTCAACCCACCCGACAAGGCAATGGTTCTCTGCGTTGTCTAGAAGACGCAGATTCAAGCTCCGGACAGGTCTCATCCACTGCTGCCCATGGGTCTGGTTTATGTCGGGGGCGTCACCCACGAGTACATCTGCCTCGGCACCACAATCCTGTTCACGGCGCTGGACGTGTCTACCGGCGAGGTGATTACCCAGTGCAAGCCGCGCCATCGCTACCAGGATTTTCTGGGCTTCCTGTGCCAGATCGAGAAGTCTGTCCCTGAGCACTTGGACATCCACCTTGTCGCGGGCAACTATTTCACCCACAAGCACGCCAAGGTCAGGGTCTGGTTGGCTCAGCGGCCCAGAGCCGCCACTGGATGACCATCTTCATTTCCTTTTCCTCTCTGCGGCCAGGTGATGGCGAGCGTTATACGGCTTATGCAGGTCCATGCTAATTATTTGTCTCCTCAACTCGCCTGTTGCGACCCAAATCAAAAATGACTGAAACTCACCTGTCTTCTTTGGCCGATATCTTCACGATTGTTGCCAGTATAATTACGGCTGTCGCTCTGTACGTAAGCGCAAGACAGTTTTATAAAACACAAATCTCGACCCGTGAGGCACAGGCTATAGAGCTATTCCTCAAATGGAATGATCTCAGTGCTGAACAGGAGAGAAGCAGGCCCTCAGAGAAATCAATTAATTCCACCTTGAATCCAAGTCATTGGATTGGCAATAACAAGATGGCTATCACTGAAGCCTTGTTTGAGCTGACTCGCGAATCACGCGAATGGAGAAACACATTGATATGGATGCTGGAAATGCAGCGTGACTTTATACTTGTGGGTGGTTTTGATGTTGATACATATTCGCCTGCCTTTAGAGAATTCTGCAGCAGCGAACGTCTTCCGCTCAGGTGATCATCGGAGGCTCGCAATCAGTGAGATTCTCCGAGTCTACCCATAAGGGCTTGTGATGCAGTCAAAGTCATAACATTCCCTGGCAATGGTATTCGTTGCATTCGCATTAATTTATTTTCGACACTATGGAAAGGCTTTGGGGGAGACTATGTGAGACATCAAAGCCGTATAACATCAAGATACAGAAGACGGGAGCGGAGGTTGCTGACTATGCCAAGGCTGCGTCGGGGCCTCCAATGCTTAAGTTTCTGCCCGCTTCTGATCTGAAGCGTTCGAAAGTTTGCTTCGCCCACAGGATGGCGTCAAAGCACTTGCCCTTGCCGTAGCCATGGGGTCACACTGGGCAGGTGGCTGCACTCTGTCGTACCGATGAGTTTGCGCGTTGGCTCAGGGGCCTTCGGGATCTGAGGGCCAAGGCGATCGTCCAAGCCAGGGTTGAGCGCCTCATTAGCGGCAATCCAGGCGATGTACGCCCCGTAGGTGCTGGAGTATCTGAGCTGCGGATCAATTTCGCTCCTGGTTACAGAATCTATTTTCAGCAAAGAGGAGCTGTGTTGATTATTCTTCTTGCCGGTGGTGACAAAGCGCCCAGGCAAAAGATATCAGAACAGCAATTGATCTTGCCAACAACTACACGGAGGATGAGTGATGACGACCAAGATAGCGCCCTATGACGTTGCGGAGTTCCTGGAGACACCCGAAGAGATGGCCGCTTATCTTCACGCCTGTATTGAAGTAGCAGATGGAGATGCCGCCTTCATTGCAAAGGCTTTGGGTGATATTGCCCGCGCCAAAGGCATGACGCAGATTGCCCGTGAAACGGGATTATCCCGTGAAAGCCTATATAAAGCCCTCTCTGGGGATCGCAGCCCGAATTTTGATACTGTATTAAAGGTTGCCTCGGCGTTGGGTATTAAGTTAAGCGCGAGTCCGATAGGAGCGGTTGAACCTGTCTGAGGGTTTAATGGTATGCGCAAGTCCGCGACCGCTTCCCATGTTGAGGCGACTTTTCGAACACACCTCTCGAGTGTGCAGGCCACCAGTATTTTCCTGCTGCACCACCTCGAACTCATTGCCTGCTACTCAAGGGCAGCGTTAGAATATCAATAAATCCAACATGGCTTCAAACGCCGATTAGCTACGGGGAATTCAGGATGGTCTGGTATCTGTAGATGTGCCGGTTGGCGAGTTACTGCGTTGGTGTCAGGTCCTCGCAGCACGGCAAAAGATACCCGTCCTGGCTAGGTGATGACAAGCGTTAGGCATGTCAGAATTTGGTGGCAATCTGCAAATGCAGTATTCACTGATGACCATTCCTATATCGGTTCTGAATATCGATGAGTTTGTTTACTTGCGCGAGGAGATCCGGGGGCATCATGAAATGGTGAATCACAGAATGTCTTGGTTTGCGGCAACCCAGACATTGCTGTATGGCGCTTATGCATCACCAATAGCCTTGCCAGAGGACATCTGGTTTAGAGAATGGCTGATTCCGATAGTAGGTGCCCTGCTTTGCTTTTTAATGATACCGGCGATTGAGTCCGCACTTGAGCGCATAAGAAAGTTGCGCATAGTGCTTAAGAAGAGAATGAGTGCACGATTGATGCAGATTTATCCGCCAAATAGTGATTGGGTTCACGGCGCTGCACTCCTGTATCCAAGATTCACTCCTTGGCTTTTTCTATTTTCTTGGTGCTTGGTACTTGCCTTGGGAAAGCACAAATGATTTTAGGATTCGGTGCGGTTTCATTGCAATTTGTTTGATGCTTTGAGCTGCCAAGTACTTGCCAGCTCCTATTCTGGAAAAGGATTTCAAGAGGACTCAGTCTCATGGCAAGTTGTCCATTCGTGTGGATTATTATTGGAGTATCTGGATCCGGAAAGTCAGTTGTCGGAAGGCTTCTGTCTGAGCGTCTTGATTGTGATTTTCTTGAAGGTGATCGCCGCCATCCCTTTGCAAACATTAAAAAAATGATTTCGCACACGCCTCTTGAAGATGAGGATCGCCGCCAGTGGCTGCTAAACATTGAGGCTGACATCCAGCGGGCAATAGTCCTCAAAAGTGAGACAGTCATAACCTGTTCCGGCTTGAAATGCTCATACAGACAACAATTTGAATTATTGGATCATGTTCAGCTGGTATGGCTAGATGTTCCCGAGGAAGAGCTTAACCACAGATTGGCAAATAGAGAAAATCATTTTATGCAGACTGATTTGCTTAAAAGTCAATTGGAGGCGTTTGAGCCGATTACCAGTGAAGAGCATGTAATTATTGTAAATGGAGTATTGAAGCCTAGGGAGATTGTTGAAGAGATCATGGGACAAGCGGAGCAGATATTTCCAGACCTCAGAAGATCATGGTGGCAGAGATGCCTGCATGAGGAGAGGTGCGCCACTCCACCCAAGGCTCCATAGGACTTGCCCAACAACACCATTCACTAGACCCGGCTTAAGGAGTCTTTTCATTGGCCGTAGTTTTATTGGGCGGGTGTTTATGAGCGTCCAGCAGAAAGGCGCCTCCGATTAGCATGGCCGCAGCAGTCAAGCTCAACTTGCGGCGTCAGCCACCGAGTTACGGAATTGATGCTCCTGGCCTGGTCAGGACGTTCTTCGTGACGGGCGCACTTGCCCTGATTGTGGCGTTATCTGCAGGACATTTTCCATGGCCCGGTGGGCTCGTTGCAGGCGCGCTCTCCGCCTTGGCTGGGTTCGTTTCTGCCTACGCCCTCGGCATGGGCTGTTCCATGCTTTATGGGAGCTTGGTCGCCAAGGTGCGCGGCCGGGACCAGCTGCTTGGCTTGGTGCCCTGGTCGGGATCCGAAGCAGTGCTTGACAGGTCGTGCCGTGGGGATCGACCTCTGGCGAGCCAAGGACCAATCCGGCAATCGATCCGAAGCCACCCTGGCCAATTGCCCTACGCGGCGGCCTCCTTTGAGGTGGTGGTGTCGCATTGGGTGGTTCATAACTTGGACACGCCAACCGATCGTGCCCGGGCCTTGGAGGAGATGGCCCGCGTCCTCAAGCCCGGGGGTTGGCTGCTGATTGCTGATATCGAACATCATGGGGAGTACGTTCACCGGCTCAACGACCTTGGCTTCGTTGGCGTTCGCCATGTTGTGTCGCGGTTTTGGGATCAAGTCCGGGGATTCATCACCTTCGGCACCTTCCGACCCGGAACCGTGATCGGCCAAAAAGTCGTCGCGCCGTCGGTCGCTTGATCATCAGCGCCGTTGTGGGATGGGTTTAACGCATCTTCCTGGGATAGGAACAGCGTCAACGCCTCGAGTTTTCCTGCCTAGGTTGTCCCTAACCGTTGCCCCTGGAGCCGCTGCAATGATGCCCCGTCCACTCACCCCCGCTGCCGCTTTGAGCGTCATGTTGATGCTCTCCGCCGCAGCTAACCCCGCCCAATCGGCCTGTCGCTTTCTAAAACCGATCGGTGGTGCTGCGGAGCCGGTGGTGGAGAAGCGCATCGGTCCAGACATGCCCGTGGGCCGCACCAACTGGAACACCGACTTCGCCGTGGATCGTTCGTTCACCAGCTACCGGGTGAATTTCCAGTCGGCCTCCTCCAGCAAGGGCACCTTTCCGCTGGCGTTGTTTCTTCTGTTCACCGATGGCACCAACCTGCAACTGGTGAACAGCAACCTCAACCTCGCCCCCCAGCAGCAACGCCGCTTTGGGCCCTTCCCCTCCGTGCCCGGCAAGCGCACCAGCCGCTTCAATGTGCGCGTGGGCTCCAGCACCATGCCCGGCTCCACGGGCTTCAGCTATCGGGTGTCGGTGGAGGGGTGCAACTGAACTCCTCAGCGGCACTCCGCCATCGCAACCCGCACAAAATAGAGGGCATCCCGGGCGGCCACCTGCAGGCCGCCCCGCTGCCTGGTTCCCCAGCGGCTGATGAACTTGCGGCCATCGCCATTCCGCTCAATCGCTACGGTGAATTTGTTGCGTAATTCCTGGTAACAACCCTCCAGGTTGCTGAGGGTGAGATCCAGCACGGGCGTGTCAAAGCTGGAGCTGCTTTTGTTGACAACAAACAATCCTTCGCTGCCCCGCTCCATCACCAGCATCGACTGGGTGTCGGCAACATCCAGCACCTGCTCCCGCACGTTCAGGCCTCGCTTGCCCCGCTCCATCATCAGGCGGCGAAACATGGCCCCCGTTGGCAGGTAAGCCACCGTGAGATTGTCCTTGGCCAGGATCAGGGGCGTGCCGCTTTCCCTGGCCAGCACATAGGCATCGGCCAACACAGCATCGCCCCGATTGGCATAGCTGCATTTCGGGAAGCCAGGATTGATGCTGGGGTCACTGTCGTGGTTCACCCCAAACGTGACACTGCGCGAATCGTTGATCGCCGTGGGGACCCGCAGGCTGCTGAGGGATCCCCCGAAGCGGAAGGCCTTCTGCAAGCTTTCGCACAGCACGAAATCCGTGACGGCCGCCGTGGGGGTGTACATGGAGGCCCTGGTGTCGTTGTCGTCGATCACTTCGAGATAATTCCAGGCGCGATTCTTGCTGCTCCTGTTGATGGTGGCGATCAGATCATTCAGCACCTTCGGGTCGATGTGCTTGGCGGCGTCAAAGCGGAAGCCATCCACCCCTGCCTTCAGCAGCAGCTTCAGGTGCTGGCGCAGAATGCCCATGACCTGGCCGTGGGTTTGCTTCAGGTCGGGAAGGTCGCCATTCAGCCAGCACTGGCGTTCCGTATTGGTCTTGCCGTCGTTGTAGTTGATGGGGCAGGGAGGATGGAAGTGCTCCCGTTGGAAGGTGGGGTACGTCAGGGTTGGCGCAAACTGCGGATCGCTGGCCATGTGGTTGAACACCACATCGGCGATCACCTTCATGCCGCAGCTGTGGGCCTGGTGCGTCAGGGCCTGCAGGTCGGCCAGGCTTCCTCGGCCCTGGATCACCAGGAAATCAACCGGCTGATACCGGCTCCACCAGGCCTTGGCGCTCACCGCGGCCCCCCCGGCCGGATCTCCGTTGGAGCGCTGGGCCGGGGCAATCTGCACATGGCTATAGCCCTGCTTGGCCAGCGCGCACACATAGCCCTTCACCTGGCGGTAGGGCTCATCGTGGGCATGCAGGATCGCGGTGGGCTGATCCAGGGCCAGGCCTGGCGCCGCGTTGAGGAACAGCGCTGCCAGGGTGAGTGCCCCGCGCAGCCGTGCTCTCCCCGTTCCACGCCGCTGCGGCCTGTCCAGCTCCCCTGTTGGGCGGCCCATGGTGACGCTGGCCCCCGGCGGCACAGCCCTAGTGTGGGGTCTGGCCTGCCCTGGCGCCTGCGAGTCATGATCCCCACCGCCGACCTCCACGTGGTCGAGACCCGGCCCCTGGTGCCGCCCGCCCTGTTGCATGCGGAGCTGCCGATCTCGGAGGCGGCCGCCCGCACGGTGCAGCAGGCCCGCGAGCGGATCAAGGCCATTCTCCATGCCGGTGACACCCGGCAGCTGGTGATCGTCGGTCCTTGCTCGGTGCACGACGTGGAGGCGGCTAAGGAGTACGCCACGGCGATTGCCGAGGCCCACCGCCGTCACCGTGAGGATCTGGAGGTGGTGATGCGGGTGTACTTCGAGAAGCCCCGCACCACCGTGGGCTGGAAGGGCCTGATCAACGACCCGCACCTCGATGGCAGCTACGACATCAACACCGGCCTGCGCCGGGCCCGCAGCCTGTTGTTGCACATCGCCGAGATGGGTCTGCCGGCAGCCACCGAACTGCTGGATCCGGTGGTTCCCCAATACATCGCCGACCTGATCAGTTGGACCGCCATCGGCGCCCGCACCACCGAAAGCCAGACCCATCGTGAGATGGCCTCCGGGTTGTCGATGCCGATCGGCTTCAAGAACGGCACCGACGGCAGCGCCATCACCGCCATCAATGCGATGGAGGCGGCGGCCCGCCCCCACCATTTCCTTGGGATCAACCAGCATGGCCATGCCGCCATCGTGACCACCACCGGCAATCCGGATGGCCATCTGGTGTTGCGCGGCGGCAAGGGCGGCAGCAACTTCCATGCAGAGGCGGTGGCGGCGGCGGCGGCCCAGCTGGCGAAGGCTGGCTTGTCCGCCCGTCTGATGGTGGATTGCAGCCACGGCAATTCCAATAAGGACTACCGCCGCCAGTCGGAGGCGTTGCAGGCGGTGGCTGAGCAGGTGCGGGGCGGCTCGCTGCACGTGATGGGGGTGATGCTGGAAAGCCATCTGGTGGCGGGTCAACAGAAAATTCCGTCCGATCTCACCCAGCTCACCTACGGCCAGAGCATCACCGATGCCTGCATCGATCTCCCCACCACCATGGAGCTGCTCGATCAGTTAGCGGCGGCCGTGCGCGCGACGCGCGAGCGTTCGTTGGCGCCGGTGTGATCGGTGGACTTAGCACTCGCGAAGTTCGAGTGCTAAGGGATGACAAAATCAACACGATGTTCAGCTTGGACAGTGGAATCGCTTGGGAGGCTTAATTTGACCTCCCCAAAGCGTTCTGGGAGGTTGGGTGCATGGTGTATCTCCTGCAGTTCTGTGGTCTCTCCGATCCGATTCAGCTCTTTTATCTCGATCAGGGGCGGACTTCGGCAGAGGCTGGTCCTGTCTTTGGCGGTTTTCGCCCCTTTCAGTTAGATCATCTGCTCGACTGGTCCCTGGACATCGCCAGGGGGCGCCGTTGGGACGGCGAGGCGATCCAGCGCACCGTGGTCGACACCTGGTTGGAGCGTGCCGATCTGATCCGTCAGTGGCAGCTGCGCCTGCGCGACGAGCCCGCCGATCAGTTGGTGGTGGCGGGACTGGGCACCCAACGGGATTGGGAGCAGCGCTGTGAGCAGTTGCTGAGGTGCTGAGCTCAGGGCCGGCAGGCCAGGCTCCATAGCCCGGCCACGGCCAGGGGGACCGTCAGGTTGTCGAGGCCAACCAGGCCGGCCTGCTCCAGCAGGGTGGCCGTCGCCGCAATCCCCACCAGGGCCGCCGCCGCTGGCACGGCCAGCTCCCCCCCCAGGTGACTGCCAAACGCCGCCAGGAGGGCCAGGACCCCCCAGCTGGTGAGGGCCATCACGGCCGTCCCGACCAGGGAACGCCGCTCCCCAAACACCTGCCAGCTGGGGGAGGGGATGGCGGGGCCCAGCAGGCCGGCCAGTCCATCGCCCAAGGCCATCACCAGGATTCCGGCCGTGGCGCTGAGGGGCTGGTTGGGCCAGAACAGCGCCAGCAGCAGGGTGAACGAGGCGCCATAGGCGATCGTTCCGTAGCTCTGGCGGCCCACATCTTCGATGGCCGGCAGCAGGCGCTGGCGATGGTTGATCACCGCCAGCACGGTGAAACCGGCGGCGGCGGCCACGGCCACCCGGCGGTCGAGACCCAGGGCCCAGCAGATCAGCACCACGGGGCCGATGGCGATGTGGACCGTTTTGCGGCTCCATTCCGGGTGCTGCGGCCAGCGTTGCCGCACCGCCAGGGCCGCCAACGTGGCCAGGACCAGCCATGCAGCTGCTGCCAGCAGGGCTAGGAGCTGCTGGGGCCACCAAGGGGCAGTCATCGCAACGGCCACGGCCTCAGGCGGCCTGCTGCATGGCGCTCATCAGGCGCAATTTCATGATCGCCTTGGACTCCAGTTGACGCACCCGCTCCCGGGACACATTGATGTGACGGCCGATTTCGGCCAGGGTGAGCGGTTCACATCCCTCAAGGCCGAAACGCAACTTGAGGATCTTCTGCTCGCGTTCATTCAACTGGCCGAGCCAGGTGGTGAGGTGTTCCTTGAGCAGGAGGCGATCCATGGAGTCCAGGTGCTCATTGCTGGCCGGATCGGCGATCAGTTCCCCCAGGGTGCTGCGATCTTCCTCGCCGCGGGCATGGGCATCGAGGGAGGCGCAGGGGGCGCTCTGGGCGATCAGTTCCTCCAGTTCCAGGGGAGCCATGTCCAGGGCCTGGGCCAGTTCCAGCCGGTTGGGTTGGCGACCAAGCCGGTGGCAAAGTTCGCGGCTGACCCGCCGCATCTTCGAGAGTTTCTCGCTGACGTGGATCGGCAGGCGGATGGTGCGGGCGCTGTTGTCGATGGCCCGCGTCATGCCCTGGCGGATCCACCAATAGGCGTAGGTGGAAAATTTGTAGCCCATGGCCGGATCGAACTTGTCGACGGCCCGTTCCAGACCGATGGCCCCTTCCTGAACCAGATCCAGCAACTCCAGGCCCTGGTTCTGATACTTCTTGGCCACGCTCACCACCAAGCGCAGGTTGGCGGCCATCATCCGGTTGCGGGCGCGCTGGCCCATGCGGATCTGTCGTTTCTGCTGGGGCGTGAGGCTCTCCTCCGGCAGTTGTTGGAGGGTTTTGCCCGCTTGGACGTGGTGGGCGAGTTCGATTTCCTCGGCTGGCGTGAGCAAGGGCACCCGGCCGATGGTGCTCAGGTACCAGCCGATTGAGTCGGCGCTTAAGCGGGTTGCCCCTTTGGCGCCCGATGGGCGCATGGCGGGCAGCTTCAGGCGGTTGCCCGTGCTGCTCTTGGAATCAGCGTTCGCGACGTCCCCGGAGCGGCTGCTCCTGGCACGCGAAAGGTGCTCATCCCCCCCGCCACTGGCGTTGGGAAGAGCGGAACGCAGAGGTGTCCCCATCACCCCAGGCCTCCGTATGAATTTTGAAGGAGTATAGCACTGAGCCGCCCTGAGCAAGTGCGAAGGGTCAAGAATTATGGGGTTGAATCCAAGACGAAAGCTGATCTTTCGTTGTCGTTGATACCCCCCTAGGGATGGTCAGATTTTGGCAGAATTCTTCAGTCCTGTCCGCCAGCGCTCCATCAGTTGAGCCTGGGCCAGGTGTTGCTCCCCTTCTGGTTGGCGTTGCAGGAACTGGCCGTCGCTTTGCATGTGCCAGGCGGCGGAGTCGTTGAGATACAGATCCAAAAGCCGCTCCAGTTGCTCACGGTGCTGGGGATCTTCGACGGGGGCGACGGCCTCAACGCGGCGATCCAGGTTGCGCGGCATCCAGTCCGCGCTGCCGAAGTACATCTCGGGGTTGCCGGCATTGGCAAACCAGAACAGGCGTGAATGCTCCAGAAAGCGTCCGATCACGCTCACCACCTGAATGGATTCACTGACACCGGTCACACCCGGACGCAGGGAGCACATGCCGCGGACGATCAGCTCAATGGCGACGCCGGCTTGGGAGGCTTCGTAGAGCAGGGCGATGATGGCTGGATCCACCAGGGCATTCATCTTGGCCCGCAGATGCCCCCCCCGGCCCGCCCGTGCATGGTCGATTTCCCGGCGGATCAGGGCCTCCATGCCCTTACGCAGCGTGACCGGAGCGACCAGCAACTTGCGGAAGTTCTGCTGTTTGGAGAAACCCGTCAGGTAGTTAAACAACTCCACGAGATCTTGGCTAAATTCTTCACGCGCGGTGAGAATCCCGATGTCGGTGTAAAGGCTTGATGTTTTTGAATTATAGTTGCCTGTGCCGATGTGGGCATAGCTTTTGAGCTCGTTCTTTTCCCGTCTGACCACCAGTAAGATCTTGGTGTGGGTCTTGAGGCCGATCACGCCATAGACCACATGCACACCGGAACGCTCCAGTTGCTTGGCCCATTGAATGTTGTTGTCTTCGTCAAAGCGGGCCTTGAGCTCCACCAAGGCCATCACTTGCTTGCCGTTCTCCGCCGCCCGGATTAGGGACGCTACTACCGGGGAATCTTTGGAGGTGCGGTAGAGGGTCATCTTGATTGCCAGCACCGAGGGGTCGTCGGCGGCCTGGGTCAGGAATTCCTCCACCGAGGTGGAAAAGAGATCGAAGGGGTGGTGCAGCAGGACATCGCCGCGCCGGATGGTGGCAAAAATGCTCTCGAATTCCTCCTGCTTAATCGAACCGTCTTCGAGGCGACTCTTTTGCGAACGACCCAGGGCCATCGGGGTGCGCCCCTTGTGGGGGGCATCCTTCAGGTTGGGGAGGGGGATGGCCAGCAGGCTCATGAGATCGTCCAGGCCCAGCGGACCATTGATCCGATAGAGATCTTCCGGCTCCACATCCATGCCATCCCGCAGCAGCTGCACCACGTCATCGGGCATTTCATTGGCCACCTCCAGCCGCACGACCTCCCCGCCCATGCGCCGTTTCCGCAGTCCTTCCTGCAGGGCTTCCATCAGATCATCTGCTTCCAGGTCGCGGAGTTCGAGGTCGGCATCCCTCGTGACTCGGAAGAAATAATGCCCTTCAATCACCATGCCCGGAAAGAGCAATTGCAGGTTGAAGGCCACCACCTGCTCCAGGGGCACGGCCGTCAACACTGGCGTTGGTTGCTGGCCGCCCAACTCGGTGGGGATCTGGACGAAGCGGGGGAGGATCTTTTGCGGGACCTTCACCCGGGCAAACTGCTGTTGGCCACTGTCCGGATCACGGATCAGGGCGGCCACATTCAGGCTGAGGTTGCTCATGAACGGGAACGGGTGGGCCGGATCCACCGCCAGGGGGGTGAGCACAGGAAAGATGGCCCGCCGGAAGTAGTCGTTGGTCCAGCGTTGTTGTTGGTCGTTCAGACGCACATAATCGATCAGATGAACGCCGTATTCTGCTAATTGAGTCTTAAGGGTGTAGCGATAGTGCTGCTGCTGCAGGTCAAGCAGGGGACGAAGTTGGTTGTGGATCGCCTCCAGTTGCTGGAGTGGGGTGAGTCCATCGTCGCTGGGGGTGCTGACACCGGCCTCATGTTGCGACTTCAGGGACGCCACCCTCACCATGAAAAACTCATCGAGGTTGTTGCTGAAGATGGCGCTGAACTTGGCCTGCTCCAGCAGGGGGGTGTGTTCGTCGAGCGCTTGGGCTAGGACGCGGCGGTTGAAAGCGAGCCAGCTCAGTTCACGGTTGATATACAACTCCGGAGCCACCACCGGAGCATCACTGGACTGGCTCATGAACGTCCTTGGCTCAAAAAGGTTTGGATGGACTGTGATGACAGCCTGGGCGGAGCGTAGCAATCGCCAGGGGTCGATCCGTGTGTTCCAGCCTTCAGGCCCCTGGTGGTCCCGGGCACCAGAAATTTAGACAGATGCAACCTCTTTAGGTTAGCATTAAAAATCACCAAATGGGATTGCTTTCGGCTGGACGGGTTCGGGTTTGATCGTCGCGGGTTCCTTTGATTGAGAGGGGGCACCGAAGCCATCGCCCTGATTCCCGATCCAGTCAGGTCATGCAGGCTCCCCGCCGACCAGGGCGGAGCGACCGCTCACCAACGTCATGGCCACGCCGAGCATCAGTCCGATGCTCAGCCAGAACGGACTTTGGCGCCCCAGGCTTTCGTAGGTGATCCCCGCCAGGGGTGGCCCCAGCACGCTGGCCAGGCTTTGCAGGCCCTGCAGGCTGCCCAGGGCGGCCCCCTGGCCGGCCTTTCCCATCCGCCGTGAGACCAGGCTGCGGAGACACGGGGTCACCAGGCCCGTCCCAAGCGCGAGGCCGGCGACGCCGCTGAACACCATCCCCACCTCCCGGCCCGGGGTGGCCAGGGTCACCAGCAGGCAGCCCATCGTCACAATTCCCAGGCCCGTCAGCGTCAGCCTCCATTCGCCGAAGCGTTGCACCAACGGTCCGATCAACCCCCCCTGGACCACCGTGGCCACCACCCCAACCACCAGAAAGGCCAGGGCCGAGCGACCCGGCCCCCACTGGAAACTTTGCTTGAAATAGAGCACCAGCATGGCGGTGAAGGTGCTGAACGCCAGAAAAAACAGAAAGAAGGCACTGCACAGGCGCCGCAGGCTGGGTCGGGCCATGACCTGGGCCAGTTGGGCAAAGGGCTGCAGCTGACGTTTACGCGGCAGTTCAACCCGTGCGTCCACGGGGTGGGTTTCGGGTAAGAGGGTGAGCACCACGATCAGATTGACCACGGCGAAGGCCACCGCCACCACCAGCGGCAGGCTGACGGAGATGGTGGCTAGGCCCCCCCCAAGGGCGGGCCCCAGAATGAAACCCAGCCCAAAGGCCACCCCCAACAGCCCAAAGGCCTTGGCTCGCTGCTCCGGTGGCGAGATGTCGGCCAGAACGGCGCTGGCGGTGGCGGCGGTGCCGCCGCTGATGCCATCGATCAGGCGGGCGGAGAACAGCAGCGCCAGGGGCAGGCCGCTGGCCAGGGCCCCGGGCCAAACCCTGCTCCAGGGCAGGCTCACGGTCAGGGCAAACAGGCTCAGGCCCACCACCGAGCCGGCCACGCAGCCGACGATCACGGGCTTGCGGCCGTAGCGATCGCTGAGGGCCCCCAGCAGGGGCGTGCAACTGAACTGGGCCAGGGCGTAGCTGCCGGCCAGGAGCCCCAGGGTCCGTCCATCGGTGCTGAAATCGGCCAGCAGAAAGGGCAGCAGGGGAAAAATGATGCTTTCCCCCATCCGGTCATTGAGCAGGGTGAGGAAGGTGCAGAACAGGGTGGAAGGACGCGCAAGGCCCACGGCAACGCCCCAGGGATCGGCCAGCTTCCTACGGCGCCCGACCGGGTTCGGGGTGGCCAAAGAGAAACCCTTGCCCCAGGGTGCTGCCCATGGTGAGGAGGCCTTGGCGTTGCTGTTCCGTTTCGATGCCTTCGCAAATCACCTCCAGCCCCAGCTCCTGGGCCAGGGAAATCATTGAGCGGATCACTTTTTCCTTGCGTGCGTCAAAGAGAAATCCGGCGGTGAAGCTTTTGTCGATCTTGATGGCATCGATCGGCAGCCGTGCCAGCCAGGACATACTGGAGTAGCCGGTCCCAAAGTCGTCGAGATAGACCTTGATGCCGGCCTTGCGCAGCAGTCTTAATTCCCCAGTGGTGAGTTCAGGCTGTTCAATCAGAATCGTTTCCGTGACCTCCAGGGCCAGCCAGGCCGGATCGATGTTCATTGTGTCGGCCCTCTGCAGGATCCATTGGCTAAATCCACGCTCTTTCAGCTGAATTGGGCTGACATTAATGGAGATGATGGATTCCTGTCCGACCTTGACGCGCCGACGGATTTCATGCATCGCGGCCGTAATGACCCACTTGCCCAGGGGTAAAATCAAACCGGTCTGTTCGGCAATCGGAATGAATTTGGTGGGGGGCATGGCGTTGGGGTCGTCCCGTCGCAGGCGAAGTAATCCTTCGACGGCATGGATCGAGCCGTCTTTGAGATTGACGATGGGTTGAAAGACCAGTTGCATGGTCTGCTCCTGGATGGCCTCCTGGAGTTGGCGGCGTTGAAAGATCTCCTGTTTGACGCGTGCATCAATGGATGTTTCGTAGATCGAGATGTGATGATTTTTTTTGGTTTTTGCGTCGTACATGGCCAGATCGGCGCGTCGCAACAGTTCTTCTGTTGAGATCTGGGCGTCCATTGTCATGGTGATGCCGATGCTCATCGAGGGGTGGATGGTCTGGTTGTCCACGGTCCAGGGCTCACCCAGGGCGACTTGCAGCCGCTCGGCCAGCAGGATGGCATCGCTTTGGTTGGTGATATTGGTGGTCACAATCACAAACTCGTCGCCTCCCAAGCGCGACAACGTGTCGTTCCGGCGTAGGGAGCTCTGCAGGCGACGGGCCACCTCGATCAACAGCTCATCTCCCACTTGGTGGCCATGCAGATCATTGGTTTCCTTGAATCGATTCAGATCGCAGAAGAGAATGGTCAGCTGGCCCGGTTGGGATTTCAGCTCGGCCAGGGCGATGTTCATGCGCAGGGCCAGCCCGCGGCGATTCGGCAGGCCTGTGACCGGGCACTCCACCACCTTGGCTGCCAGGGCTTGCTGTTCGTGCAGCAATTGTTCATTCAGGGATTCGGTTTGTTGCCGGCGCCGTTCGCTCTGTTCGGCCTCCAGCTTGAGCTCCTGGATGGAGAGACGCATGCTCACATCCCGAAAGCAGAAGATCACGGGCCGCTCCTGTTCTTGAAACACCTGCCGCCATTCGATCGCCAAGGCTTGAACGGGATTGCGGCAGATCAGGGCCTTGCTGGTGCCCCCCTTCGCGCCCGAGGCACGCACGGCGGAGGGGTTGAGAATCGAGCACCCTTCCGCATCCCGAGGGACCAGGTCGTAAATGGTTTCGCCGAGGATGGCCAGTCGTGGTTGATCGATTAACCGCGTGAAGGCTGAATTGCACCACAGAATCTGGCCATTCCGGTTGGTAATGACGAGGCCATCACTGATCTGGGACAGCGCCGCCTCCAGCCGGCTAAGGGTTTGGCGCAGTTCCCGGATCAGCTCGATCTCCACCGCAGACGGGGAGTCCATGGTCATCCAGGGTTCGGTGGCGAGGTCAGGTCTGGTTCGCCATCGATGGGAGTAAGGGTGGCCCCAAAGATCCAGCGATCTCCATCCTTTTCGGCCACGATGAAGTGACTGGAGTTGATTTCTGTGCCATCTTTACAGATGGTTTTCAAGCGTAGAGGATGGCCGAGAATCGTGGATTGTTCAGTGGTTTGGAAGCGCGAAAATCCCAGTTGGTGGGACATCTGGAAGGCCCCCGGCAGGATGCGGCTCAGCGGTCGGCCCCGCAGGTTGTCTTCGCTCCATCCATACACTTGTTCAAAGACTTCGTTGATGCTGATCACCAGGCCAAAGCTGTCCACCAAGATGAAGGGGGCGCTGCCCGTGCGGAGCTCGGCGATGCTGATGGCCATTCTGGGGAACGTGCGACGGCCGTGGGGGCTTGACGGAAGGGGGGTGGAGATCGGGCGACCTCCCCGCCAGTTTGGCCTGGCGGGCTACGGCTGACAGCATGGTTGCCATGGCTTGACGCGTTTCGCTCAGCGCCGGGCAAAGCGGATCACCCGCTCGAGGCGCTGGCCTTGGCGCTGCAGGGTCAGCCTCAACGGCCTCTGGGGCGGCTGACGTCGCACCTGGGCGATCACCTCCTGGGCGCTGCGGACCGGGGTCCCGTCGATCGCCAGGATCTGATCGCCCCCCTGCAGATCGTTCGCGGCGGCGAGGGAATCGGTGGCCACTCGGAGGATCCGCACCGTGCCGCCCTTGTCCTCCAGTTGGATGCCGAGACGGGTGCCTGGAGGGGCGAGCACCGGGGCTGCCATCGGCGCAGCTGCCCTCGCCGGGGCGGCCAGACCGAACACGGCGGAGGCCAGTCCGGGCTTGAGGTTGGCGCAATCCTGGCCCTGATCCCAGGGCAGGAACCAGCGCACTTGGTCGACCCCCAGGGCCTGCAGTTGGTGGGGCACCCCGTCGCCGAAGACAAGGTGGCCGCTCCCCATCAGGGCCACCACCAGCCCCTGGGGTTGGCGGCGCCGCTGGTTGGCGATCCCTTCGGCCATGGCCCGGTCCCAGAGCAGCTGGCTGTCCACGAAGCGCTCAAAGGCGGCCGTATCCGTGGGGTTCGCGCTCCCATGGGCCTGCCAGGCGGTTCGCAGTCGGGTGCGGTAGGTCGGGCTGGCGGCGGCCGGTGGGCCCACCCCTTCCCGGGCCTGGACCGGGATCGCCGCCAGTCCTTCGGCCCGCACCCGCCGGGGCAACCCCGGATCCACGTTGAGGGCCAGCAGCGGCAGCCGGTGCATGCGGGCGAAGTGCAGGATCGGCAGGTAGAGGGCCGGGTCATACCCCCATACGCTCTGCCATTGCACCGCCTCGAGGAAGGCGGCCTCAGCCAGCTCCCCCGCCACCCAGCGGTCGAGCACCGGTTGCAACCGCCGCGGCACCATCTCCAGGCCAATCACCAGCTCGGGATGGAGGGTGTGCAGGGCCACCAGGCTGTGGAGTTGCCAGCGGTGGTGTTCGGCGCTGCTGTGCAGTTCCCCCAGCAGCACCACACCTCCCCCGGCGGCGGCGACCTTGAGGGGGTCGACCCTGGCCGCATGGCCCGGCTGCCGCCATTCCCCCACCGGCACACAGGGGGCTCCCGCCAGGGTGGGTGGTGCGCTGATCAGGGTCGCGGCGGCCAGACCGGCCACCAGGGCGGCGCCGTTCCTGGGACGGGTCATCGGGGCAGGGGTGGACGTGCCCCTGATCATGGTGGTGACTCCTGAGCTGATCCGCCCAACCAGGGGCGCAGCGGCAGGCTGGCGGCGATCAGCGCCAGGGCCCAGAGGCTGCCGCCGGGGTCGCTGAGCAGGGCCCCCAGCAGAAAGGCCAACGAACCGGCGAGCACAATCAACACACTCCAGGGGGAGCCCCAGGCCCGGTAGGGACGGGCGGCGTCCGGTTCGCGCCAGCGCAGGCTGAGCAGGGCGGAGAAGCCACTCAGGTAGAGGGCCACATAGAGGAAGGCGGCCATGCCCAACAGCAGGCTGAACGACCCGGTCAGCACCAGGGCGACGCTGGCGAGGGTGGTGAGCAGCAGGGCGGTGCTGGGCGTCCCACCGGCATTCACCCGGGCCAGAGCCGGGGTGATCATCCCGTCGCGGGCCAGTCCGTACAGCACCCGTGGGGCCGCCATGATCGAGGCGTTGATCAAGCCCACCAGCGACACCAGGGCCAGGACCGTGATCCCCTGGCGGCCCGCTGCGCCGAACAGGGCGGCGGCGGCATCGGCCACCGCCAGGTTGGAGGCGGCCAGCTGGGGCACCGGCAACACCCGCAGCATCGCCAGGTTGATCAATCCATAGAGCACAAGCACCGCCAGGACCCCGCCGATCAGGGAGCGGGGCAGATCCCGCTCCGGAGCCTCGAATTCCTCGGCGAAGTAGAGGGGGCTGTGCCAGCCGTCGTAGGTGGTGATCACCGCCTGCAGGGCCAACACCACCCCGATCGCCAGGTCGGCCGCGCTGGGGGTGGGAAGGACGGCGGTCGGGAGGTTGGCCAGTCGGGTTGGATCGGGCTGGAGGCTGAAGCAGGCCACGACCAGGCCCAGAAACGCCAGCGCCTTGACCAGGCTGAGCACGTTCTGGCTGGTGCCGGCGGCCCGCAGGCCCAGCCGCTGGATCAGGGCCAGGAGCACCAGCACCGCCACGGCAATCCCCTGCTCGCCCAGGGGCAGCTGGGCCTGCCAGGTCGCCGGCAGCAGGTCGTCCACCACCTCGCCGATCGTGACCGCCACCCAGGCGATGCCCACGCAGTGACCGATCCAGTCGGTCCAGCCCACCGCGAACCCCACCCCCGGCCCGAACGCTCGCCGGGCATGGACCGCCCAGCCCCCCGCCAGTGGCAGGCTCGCCCCCAGTTCCGCCAGCACGTTGGCGCCCAGCAGGGCGTAGAGCCCCCCGATCAGCCACACGGCCATGATCAGGATCGGCTGGCCCAGTTGGGCGGCCACCAGGCCAGGGGTGCGCAGGATGCCGGCCCCGATCGTGCCGCCCACGGCGCCCGCAATGCCGAAGCTCACCCCCAGCAGTTGCAACAGCTGACCGGGCGGTGCCGTGGGGGAGGCCGGGGCTGGGGGGTCGGGCACCATGGGGGTCAGGCGGGGGGCAATACCACGCTGAACGTGGATCCGGACCCGTCGCTGGCGGTGAGGCGCAGGTCACCGCCCATGGCCTGGCACAGCAGCTGGGCCACCGACAGTCCCAGCCCGGAGCCCCGGGTCCGTTCGCTGGCGTTGCTGGCCCGGAAGAAGCGTTCGAAGATCCGATCCCGTTCGGCTTCTGGGACGCCAATGCCCTGGTCGATGACGTCGATGCACACCCAGCCGTTGTCCTCACGCTGTCGCAGTTCGATCGGTTGGTGGCCCGGTGAAAATTTGTCGGCGTTTTCGATCAGATTGAGGAGGACCTGTTTCAAGCGATCGGCGTTGCCGCGCACCAGGGTGGCCGAGGTCGCGTCAATCCCGGCGTCGATCCCGCTCAGTTCAATGGTGCGGTTGGTGAGGCCGCTGGCCAGATCACGGCATTCACGAAGGATGGCTGTGATCTCCAGGGAGTCGTTTCCGAGGGTGAGTTGCTTGTAGTCACCACGGCAAATATCAAGCAGATCATTGGCCAGGCTGATCACCCGCTGAGTTTCCTCGTTGGCGATGGTGAGCGCCTTGATCTGGGGATTGTTGAGCTGGTCGGATTTGCGGAGCAATCGCGTGAGGTGGCCCTTAATCAGGGTAAGAGGGGTTCGTAATTCATGGCTGACAGCTCCCACGAATAGCTGCATTTCATGGGTGCGTTGCTCATGCAGTTCATCCTGCTGCAGTCGGTAGGTTGCTTCCCTTAGAAGGATGATAAATACCCATAGTGACAGGAGCCCAAGAGCCAGGAATTCTGCGAGGCGCATCCAGCCGAGTTCCTCCTTGATTTCCTGTCGAATTTTCGTCACATCCATCCGATAAAAGGCGTAAGCCTTGAGGGTGGAAATGGGCGCCATGATCAGGCGATCTTCCCCGTCCAGCAAGGTTTTGATCCGGCTTTGGCCCCTCTGCTGCTTCAGGGCCTCCATCAGGGGCGCCGGCAGCTGGTCCTGGTTCGGATTGTCATCAGGGGCGCCGTTGATCAGGCGGCCTTGGGCATCGGAGACATACAGCAGTTCGGCGATCAGAAGGGGGCTGCGTTCGCTGGGATTGCTCAGGCAATGGATCAGCGCCTCCGTTTTGATGTCGTGGCCCACGGCGCCGGCCCAGCTGCCCTTGCGAAAGAACGGTGCCACCACGCTCACGAGCCAGGTGCGACCCGCCGGGTTATACGCGGGCGGCGTCCAGTGGGCGTGGCCATCGCGCGCCACCGCTGGTGCGCTCCGTTGCATCCAGGGGGTGTTGCGATAGTCGAGGGTGGCATGGGCGCGGCGAATGAAGTCCGGATTGGAAGGCCAGAACACCACCGCACCCCCGCTGAGGGGCAACACCCAGGTGTTCTCCACCAAGGGGGTGTCGGCCCCCTGGCCAAACACGCTGGTGATCGCTTGGGCGCGCTGCAGAAACAGGCGGTTTTCCAGGGAGCGGGGCACCGGCGGCGGCACCCAGAGGCCAGCCTCCAGCTTCGGGTGGTAACTGGAAGACCGGCTACGCCAGGCCCTGTCACTGCTCTGCTCCACCAGCTGATCGAACTGGTCGTGGATCTCGACCAGGTTCTGGGGGCCGTAGGAGATCAGCTGGGCGAAGCGCAGGATGCTGGCCTCTGCCGTGCGCAGTTCCGAGTCCAGCCGTTGCACATCCCTCTGCACGCTCGCCCGTTGGGCCTTGAGCACCTTCTCTTCCAGTTGGGAGGTCACCCGCCCGTCCAGCCAATGGGACACCAGGCCCGCCAATGCCATGACGCCGAACACGCCGAGTAGGGCGTGGCTGGGCAGGGGTTCGCGGAGGGCACGCAACCAGGCCGGTGGGGAGCTCAAAGGAGGGGCCGGGGTGGCCATCAGTCTTTCATCCCCCAGCAATCTGATGCGAGCGTTCTCCCGGCCGCCGCTGGGCTGCTGCCACGGAGCGCTCCCTGCTGGCATCATCGGGCCATGGATCCAACTCCCGCCCCGTCCCTCACCCACTTGGATGCCAGTGGCGCGGTCCACATGGTTGAGGTTGGCGATCGCCCCGTCACCGATCGTCGCGCCCGGGCGGAGGGGTTCATCGCCATGGCGCCCGCCGTGCTGGAGCTGGTGCTGGAGGGGCGCGCCCCCAAGGGGGATGTGCTGGCGGTGGCCCGGGTGGCGGCGATCCAGGCGGCCAAGCGCACCTCGGAGCTGATCCCCCTCTGTCATCCGATTGCCCTCTCTGGCCTGGAGGTGCGGATCGAGCCAACCGCCGATGGTGCGGGCCTGCGCCTGGAGGCCAGCGCCCGCACCACCGGCCCCACCGGGGTGGAGATGGAAGCGCTCACGGCGGTGCAGATCGGCCTGCTCACCCTCTACGACATGCTCAAGTCCGCCGATCCGGCGATGACGATCGGTCCGGTGCGGCTGGTGCAGAAACAGGGCGGCCGCGGGGGGGACTGGGAGCGTTCGGATGGCCGCTGAGCCCGTTGCTCCTGAATCCATTGCCTCTGATCCCTTTGCCGCTGAGGGGCTGGCTCTGGATCAGGCCCTAGAGCAGGTGTTGGCCGCCCTCCGGCCCCTGGACGGGGAGGAACGGCTGCCCTTGGCGGCGGCCCTGGGGCGGGTGAGTGCCGAAGTGGTGCGGGCGCCGGCGGATGTGCCTGGTTTCCGCGCCTCCATCCTGGATGGGTATGGGATTGCCGATGACACGCCACCCCCCAGGGGCAGTCGCTGGCGGGTGCGGGGTCGTGCCGCGGCGGGGGCCCCCTGGGCCGGCACGATCGCTGCCGGCGAGGCGATCCGCATCCTTACCGGGGCGCCGGTGCCGGACGGGGTGCAGCGGGTGTTGGCCCAGGAGCTGGTGGCGGTGGAGGGGGACGTGATCACCCTGGAGGCGCAGGTGGGCCCCAACCCCTGGATCCGCTCCGCCCACGAGGAGGCCGCCGCGGATCAGGTGCTGCTGGAGCCCGGCGTGCGCCTGACCCCGGCCACCCTGGGTCGGTTGGCCGGCTGTGGCCTCGCGGCCGTGGCGGTGCGGCCCCGGCCGCGGATTGGCTTGCTCAGCAGCGGCGATGAGCTGGTGGCCCCCGGGGAGGAACGGGCGGCGGGTCAGATCTGGGAAAGCAACGGCACCCTGTTGGAGGCGCTGCTGCGGCAGTTGGGCTACGGGGTGGCCGAGCGGCGCGTGGCGGCGGATGATCCGGCTGCCCTGCGGGAGGCCTTGCTGGCCCTCGCCGACCGCTGTGACGTGGTGGTCAGCACCGGGGGAGTCTCCGCCGGCGACACCGACTGGATTCGGCCGCTGCTGGCCGAGATGGGAACGGTGAGCTTCTGGAAGTTGTTCCTCAAGCCCGGCCGCCCCTTCGCCTTCGGATGGTTGGGGGGGCGGCCCTTTTTCGGTCTACCTGGCAATCCGGTGGCGGCGGCCGTGACCGCCTTGCAGCTGCTGTGGCCGGCGCTCCAGTGCCTGGAGGGGGCGGAGCCCCAGCGGCTGCCGCGGTTGCGGGTGCGCCTGGCGGCCCCCCTGCGCCGAAAGCCTGGGCGGCCCGAGCTGGTTCGCGCCCACCTGATGGTGGCGGCCGATGGGGCGGTGCAGGCGGAGCTGGCCGGCAGCCAGGCCTCCTCGCGGATCGGCTCGCTTCAGGGCGCCGATCTGCTGCTGGAGATCCCGGCGGAGCAGGGGGACCTGGAGGCGGGCGCCCTCCTATGGGCCCAGCTGTTGCGATTGCCGATTTTTTGATCGCGGCGGCGCCCGCATTCAGAGCGGGGTGTTGCCGGCCAGCCAGGTGCCCCGGCCGCCGCTCCATTCCCGTTTCCAGAAGGGCGCCTCATGCTTGAGGGTCTCCAGCACCTCACTGCCGCAGCGCCAGGTGGGCCCACGGTGGTCGGCGGCCACCGCCACCAGCACGATCGCCTCGCCCGGCGCCAGCCGCCCGATCCGATGGTGCACCAGCACGGCGGTCACCCCGTGGCGGAGGGCACTGGCGCGCGCGAGCTCCGTCAGGCAGCGTTCGGTCATGCCGGGATAGTGCTCCAGCTCCAGGGCCTCCACGGAGGCGCCCGTGGCGGTGTGTGGGCGCACCCGGCCGATGAAATGGCTAGCGGCGGCGGGGAGACGGCCGGTGGCGGCGGCCATGTGGCGTTGCCAGACGGCCAGCACCTCCAGGGGCTCAAAGGGGGTGGGGTGCAGCTGCAGATCCAGCGTGGCCGGGGAGGGGGGTTCCATGGTCAACCGCCGCTGATTGGTGGCAGGAAGGCCAGTTCGTCGCCGTCCCGCAGGGGGGTACGGGGACTGGCGAAGGTCTGGTTGATCGCCACCCGCACCGTGACGGGCAGCTCCTGGCCACCGAGCTGAAGCTGGCGCCAGAGATCGCAGGCGGTGCAGCCGGGGGCTGTCAGGGGCAGCCGGCGTTCCGACCAGCCGGCCGTTTCGGACAGGCTGGCGAACAGGCGAATCCGCACGCCTTGGCCGGTCGGGGGGGAGGCGCTCACCGGGAGGGGGCGATGGGTCATGGCTCACGATGCCAGCGGTTGGCCGGCGTTGCGGCCCACAATGCACTCCCCTGCCTGCCGCCGTTGGCTCTCGCCATCGCCCTGCTCACGGTTTCCGATAGCCGCACCCTGGCGGATGATCCCTCCGGGGATGCCCTGCAGGGGCGCCTGGAGCGGGCGGGCCACCGGTTGGTGGATCGGCAGTTGGTGCCTGACGACCGCTATCGCATTCGTGCTGTGGTGAGCACCTGGATCGCCGATCCGGCCGTGCAGGTGGTGATCAGCAGTGGCGGCACCGGACTGACCGGTCGCGATGGCAGCCCCGAGGCCGTGCAGCCCCTGCTTGATAAGACGATTGACGGCTTTGGGGAACTGTTTCGCGTGCTTTCGTTCGAAACGATCGGCACCAGCAGCCTGCAGAGCCGTTGCCTGGCTGGGGTGGCCAACGCCACCTTGATCTTTGTGCTGCCGGGGTCGTTGGATGCGGTGAGCACCGCCTGGGACCGCCTGATCGGCGCCCAGCTCGATCCCGCCACCCGCCCCTGCAATCTGGTGCAGCTGCTGCCAAGACTGGCGGAACGTTGAGAGGTCACCACGAAGGCCTTGCTGGCCATCGAGGCCCTCTTCCCTGGCCACAAATCCCTGTAGGGGGGTGGGAAAGGGATGGAACAGGGGGTTGAGCAAGGTCGTCGGAGGGACGTGCTCTGGAAGGCGCTGGGCGCCCTGCTTGAGCGGGCTGCTTGATCAGGTCATGCCAGCCGCATGACAACCCTGGCGAGGGCAGCTCAATCTGATGGCGCTTTCTCAGGCGATTGGCAGCTCGATAGAGGGGGGTTGTGTTCGGGCATTCACTTGAGGAATCAAAATAAAGCAACTCAACCAACTCCTCCTCGGCATGATTGTATCGAAATGGGGGTACGATTCCTGATTTCAACCCCAAACGAGAAAAGAGCTCGGCCGGGCCGTGGCGGGGTGCCGTGACAAACACCACAGGGCCGAGCTTGAACGAATGTTCAAAGGCAACTTGCAACAGCATGGGCATCACAAGTTGATGCTGGCGCCAGGCGGGCCGGATGGCGAGACGGTTCAACTCCGTGGCCAAGGAGTTGGCCAGAAAAGGCGGCAAGTCAATGTATTGACTGAGCTCCAGATTGGGGTTGGTCAGTACCCGAAAACATCCCACCAACTCCCTGCCATGGAAAGCGCCAAACCAGTGGGCCTCTCTGCTAAAGCGATCCGTCAGCAACCGTCGCCCGTTACGGACTTCCACACGGACCCTGGACGGGTTGTAGGGCAATGGTTTCCAGCCCTGCTCAAGAATGTAGATATCGTGCAGCAGGGCCTGAGCCTCCTCCACGTCCTCCCCATCGGCAAGCTGACGAAAGCTGAATTGTCCAATTCGGATCGTGGGAT
This sequence comes from uncultured cyanobacterium, assembly GCA_903856805.1. GTDB lineage: Bacteria > Cyanobacteriota > Cyanobacteriia > PCC-6307 > Cyanobiaceae > Cyanobium. The sequence continues at coordinate 25,419 of CAIOCZ010000010.1, forward strand.
TGATCGCATGCACCGGTGCCACGATCGGTGCTGGAGCCCCGAGCTGACGGGCAATCTTGATTGTTCGCCTCAACCGTCGGGACAACAGCCGACCAAGTTCACTGTGAAGATGGGCAGCAAACAAGGGATCTTCAGCGCAGAGCTGGCTGAGCTTTTCA
>CAIOCZ010000011.1 GCA_903856805.1 uncultured cyanobacterium
CTCATCGATGTCTCCAACCTCTACGGCAACGCACCAGGCACTGATTTCTTCGCCAACGTCCAAACCCATGGCGTCAAAGGTGGTGCCATCGCCGACTTCAACCTCGCCGCGGGCGGGCAGATCCTCAAGCTCGAGACGACGAGCAAGCGGAAAGAGTTCGACTATGTGCCAAGCACCGGTGGCGACCCGATCAAGGCAAGCTTCAGACCCACATCTGGTGTAATAGAAGGAGATGTGGAATTCAGCCGGTTACCCTTCGCACCCATCATCGCCAATCAGACCAAGACACTCCAGATTGGCCAGACAGGCATCAACTTTGCCCTCAAGCTAAGTGATGGCAACACCTCGGGTGTCGCTGCAACCGTCGTTGACCTCAAACCCCTTCTTGATGGCCTCAACACAAGCAACAATCGCCTTGCGTATTTCGCCTACGACACACCTTCCGACGGAAAGCCACCTGTGGCCACGCCATTCACCTTTGATCCAATCAAGAAAGCTGGGGCTAGCTTCTACGACCTAGACGGCGACGGCACTGTGGAAACCGCTGATCTGAATTTTATTGATGGTGGCTACGGAGACAAGGATGGCAAGAAGAACGGAATTGTGGTGGATCCATCCACAGCAGGTGTTGTGGATCTCAAGCCTGTCTTGACCACAAAAATCGGAAGCGCTGCCCTAACGATTGCGGATCCAGTCGACACAGCATCACCAGCGTCAGTGTTGCTGAAGGTGGCACTGACAGCCAAAGCAGACACTGTCAACCAGATCGGTTACGTCGCATTGAGAGACATAGAGCCCGATGCATTTACCTTTGAGCAGTTGCGGGACCGCGGCACCGTGATCATGGCCAACCTAGAAAATAGCGACACCCCGAACCTCGCCTCCATCAATCAAGAGCGAACAATCTCAGTGATCAATGGCCAGAAACTGGTGTTCTTTGAGGTGATTGATACCACTCTCGATGCCCTGCTCTCGAAATCCAGCAGCCTACTGAATCTGGGCACCAGCTTCAGAACCCTAGAACTCAGCAAAACCGACGACAACTTGGTGATGGCGGGCAAGGATGGCAACAGTGTGGCTGTCAGCCTTCTGGATGCGACAAAACAACTTGGCCTTGGCGACCTGATCTCTAGCAAAATGGGCGAAAGACCGATTCTTGATTTCAGGGGACTCAGCGGCCGCGATCTTACTGGCACTGTGTCAATTGCACGCGAAGCCCTCTACGATACCGAAATCGGCTTCTACAAGATTCAGCGAGCCGATGGTGCCGTTCTTGATCCGATCACTAACACCTTGATCAGGCCGGGGACAGCGGGATACCAAGAAGCAGCTCTAAGCAGCGTCAACCAGTTCACCGGATTCGGCGAGCTAGCGGTAGCAAACGGTGTCAGCCGGACGGATGTCATCACCAGCTTCCGGGATTTAGGCATGCTGGCTCCCTACGCCACGGTGAAGCAGACCGGGGACACCTGGTTCTCCTTCAAGGAGGCGAACAATGACGGGCTGGAGCATTTCCGGACCTTGGGCTCCGGCAGCATTGGCTTGGAAGACTTGAAGGGCGGACTTGATCAGGACTTTGATGACAACATTGTGAGCTTCGCCTTCAAGTTGAAACCGGTCCTCGCCTGACACACCCGGCTCAAAAGAACAGGCCGCTTCGGAACATTTCGGCAGAACTGTTCCATTTCTCCGGAGCGGCTCGATCCAAAGCGGATTCAGCCTGAGATTACAGTCGATGCAATTGCTTGGATCCTGGCAGAGGGGGGAGCGGCTCATCACCTTTATCGCAGATCTCCAAAACACGGCCACCCTCAGGCTCATCGATGCCGGCAATGGTGACGCAGACAGAAGAGTGAACAGCCTCGCAGTTGCAACGGCCACACCCCTTTACGAACGCAGGTCCAATTACTCCTTAAGCCTTAGCGATCAACACCGCTAGACTGAGCTTCTTCCACTCACTCGATTCAGGAGTTCTGAATCCAAAAGGCCTCCAGGATGAGGGCAACTGGGACTTTGACGAAATAATCGCCTCCTTCAGCTTTAGGTTATCCACAAGTATTCCCACCAAATGCTGGGGCTCACCAACGGGCAATCAGGCTGCCCCCGACGGTCGCATGCCGATGTTGAAGCTCAACGCAATTCGCTCGCCATCCTGGGTGCTGGGCTCCACCTCATGCCAAAACCAAGCAGGGGTGGGAGCAACATCTGGGCTCCTGATCTGGGGTCCAGAAAAGCAATCGCACCAGCGCCCTCGGGCACCTGCACGTAGATCACTCCACTGAACAAACTGTTTGGATGCAGGTGGGACCTGGTGCTATGGCCACCACGATTCACCATGGCCCAGGCGTTGTTGAATGTTGGTGTGGCCTTGCTGAGATCCCAGCCCCAATCTTGAACGGCTCCATAACAACACGCAGCGATCCAATGGAACATATCCTGAAAGGCTGGATCCTGCAAAAGATTAGTGGAACTGTGCCAACCGCCCTGGTTAGTTATCTGAAGACCGTCTGGATCCTGGCGTTCCAACGCCAGCACATGCTGGCTCAGCTGTGCACAAACCTGACGTTTGGGGTGCCAAAAACGCCAAAGAGGGGTGGGGAAAAGCAGCTCCTGCTCAGCCACAGATCCCCTCACCCCAACTCCCCCAACCGCCCCCGCACCAGCTCCGCCTGGGCCTGGGCTTCCGCCAGGTTGGCCTGGCATTCGGCCACCACCTCCGGCGGCGCCTTGCCGGCGAAGTTGGGGTTGGCGAGGCGGCCCTGCAGGCCGGCGATCTCCTTGTCGACTTTGGCTAAATCCTTCTGCAACCGCTGCCGCAGGGCATCGAGGCTCTGCTGGGGCACGGTGAGGCCCACCTGGGCGTCGCTATCCACGAGTCCCAGCAGCTGGCCGGAGGTGGGCTCGGCCTCCCAATGGAGGTCGGAGGCACCCACCAGACGGCCGATCTTCTCCTGGTTGGCCACCACAAAAGCCTGACGATCGGCGGTAGGCGTGTGAATGCCGATCGACAACTTCTCGGAGGGTTTCACCCCCGACAGGGCCCGCAGGTTGCGGATGGCACGCACAGCATCGATGCCGAACTGGAAGGCATTTTCGTGGGCGGGATCGAGCCAATCCGGATCGGGCTGGGGCCAGCGCTGGAGGGCCAGAAATTCAGTGGCCTCGGCCCCACTGACGGCATGCCAGAGGTCTTCGGTGAGGTGGGGCATGAGGGGATGGAGCATCACCAGCAGGGCCTCCAGGCTGCGGGCCAGCACCCGGCGGGCGGCGGTCTGACTCACCGCATCGTCGCCGAAGAGGCGGGGCTTGGCCCATTCGATGTACTGATCGCAGAGGTCATTCCAGGCGAATTCATAGAGAAGCTTGGCGGCCTCGCCGAGGCGATAGCTGCCATAAAACTCAGCGACTTGGGTACTGGTGCGGGTCAGGCGCGAGAGGATCCAGCGGTCTTCGCTCTCCAATTCGGCCAGCACCGGTTCACCAAGGGAGGCGGGCGTCTCCCCCCCCAGGTTCATCAACGCAAACCGGGTGGCGTTGAACAGCTTGTTGGCGAAGTTCCGCGCCGCCTCCACCGTGGCGGAGGTGTCGGATTGGCGGTCGTAGTCGAGGCGGATGTCCTGACCGGCGCCGGCCACCTCGCGCACCAGAGCGAAGCGCAGGGCATCGGCGCCGTAGCGCTCGATCAGCAGCACGGGATCGATGCCATTGCCCGCCGATTTGCTCATCTTGCGGTTGTTTTCATCGCGCACCAATCCGTGGATGTAGACGTCCCGAAACGGCATCCAGCTGGTGCGGCCACCCACAGGCTGTTCCACGCCACCGGCCTCGCCGTCCTGCAAGAAGGCGCCGGCCAGCATCGTCATGCGGGCCACCCAGAAAAAGATGATGTCGAAACCGGTCACCAGCACGCTGGTGGGATACCAGGTGGCCAGATCGGCGGGCTCCTGGCCGCCCTCCCCCGGCCAGCCGAGGGTGGAGAAAGGCCAGAGGCCGCTGGAGAACCAGGTGTCGAGCACATCCGGGTCCTGCTCCAGCTGGGCGTCCGCGCCGAACTGCGCGTCGGCCTGGGCCCGCGCCTCCTGCTCCGTGCGGGCCACCAGATAGGGCGTGGCCTCGGTGATCACCCCTCCCGTTTCACTCACCACAAACCAGGCGGGGATGCGGTGGCCCCACCAGAGCTGGCGGCTGATGCACCAGTCGCGAATGTCAGTGAGCCAATCGCGGTACACCTTGCTCCAGCGCTCCGGCACAAAGCGGGGCTCGGGGCCTGAGGGGTGATCGAGGGCGGTGCGGCAGCGCTCGGCCAGGGATTCGGTGCGCACGAACCACTGGGTGGAGAGCAGGGGCTCCACCGGCACCTTGCCGCGATCCGAATAGGGCACGCTGTGGCGGTGCGGCTCCACCTTCACCAGGAAGCCCTCGGCCTCCATCGCCGCCACCACCGCCTTGCGGGCCTCAAAGCGATCCAGGCCGGCGAAACGACCGGCCGCCCCATTCATGGTGCCGTCCTTGGCCATCACCGTGATCTGGGGCAGGCCGTGGCGCTGGCCGATGGCGAAATCGTTGGGGTCGTGGGCGGGCGTCACCTTCACGCAGCCGGTGCCGAAGGCCGGATCCACGTGGGCATCGGCCACGATCGGGATCAGGCGACCCACCAGGGGCAGGGTGATGCTGCGACCCACCAGGTGGGCGTAGCGGGGGTCGGTGGGGTTCACGGCCACGCCGGTGTCGCCCAGCATGGTTTCGGGGCGGGTGGTGGCCACCACCAGATGGTCGATGGGGTGGTCGGACGCTGGTGCGGCCCCGGCAGCGGACACCTCATCCGCCAGCGGCGTGAGCGGATAGCGCAGGTGCCACAGCGACCCCTCCACCTCCTTCATCTCCACCTCCAGGTCGCTCACGGCCGAACCGGAGGCTGGGCACCAATTGACGAGGTATTCGCCGCGGTAGATCAGGCCCTGCTGATGCAGCCGCACGAAGGCCTCCACCACGGACCGATTGAGGCCGGGATCGAGGGTGAAGCGCTCCCGCTGCCAATCCACGGAGTAGCCGAGGCGGCGCAACTGACCCACGATGGTGCCGCCGCTCTCGGCCTTCCAGGCCCAGGCCCGCTCAAAAAAGGCATCGCGGCCGAGGTGATCCTTGCTGGTGCCCTCCGCCTTGAGCTGCTTCTCGAGGATCGTCTGCACCGCGATCGAGGCGTGGTCGGTGCCGGGCAGGCAGAGCACGTTCTTGCCCTGGAGGCGTTGAAACCGCACGATCGTGTCGATCAGGGCGGTGTTGAAGGCATGGCCCATGTGCAGGCTGCCGGTGACATTGGGCGGCGGGATCACCACCGCGAAGGGCTCACCGGGGGCCCCGGGATCGGGGTGGAAGGCGCCGGCGGCCTCCCAGGCGGCCTGCCAACGGGCCTCGGTGCCCACCGGGTCGTAGGTCTTGGGCAGGACGTCGGACGCAGCGGTCGGGGCTGGCTCGGCCTCAGGCACGGTGGGCGTCATCGGGGTGGCCCCATCGTCTCAAAGGGCAGCGTGGCGGGCCCGCCTCAGTAGGTGCCGCCGCTGCGCCGCTGGTGCACGGCCGTGGTCGCCGCTGGATCCAGCAGACCGCCGTGACTCACCTCGGCATAAAGCAACCAGTGATCACCGCATTCCATCCGCTGCTTCACGGTGGCCTCCAGCCAGGCCAGCGCCTCAGGGAGCACCGGCTGCCCCCCGGGGCTGCTCTCAAGGTCGAGGCCCACGAAGCGATTGGCGCCGGGCGGGAAGGGCTGCAGGAACTGGCGCATCGGCCCGGTTTCGCGGCCGGCCGCCAGGACGTTGAGGGCGAAGTCATCGCCTACGTGCAGCAGGCTTTCCACGGCCCGATCCCGGGCCACCGCCACCGTGAAACCAGGGGGGCTGAAGCTCGCCTGACTGACCCAGCTGGCCACCATCGCTCCCGCCAGGGCCCCGTCCCCCTCCCCCTTGCGGGTGGTCACCACGCATAGGGAGCCCACCACCCGGCCCAGGGCGAGCAGGGCGGGGTTGCTGCGACTTTCATCCAGACCGCCGGTGGTGCTGCGGCGCTGGCTGCGGCGCTGTTCGGTCTGCAACTGGCGGCCCAGGGCGATGCCCGTTTCCTCCAGGGTGCGCAGGGTGGCCCCATCGGGGCTGAACTTCACCCGAATCGGCTCAAAGGCGAAGCGGAAACCGCCGTCGCGCAACTTGCTCTCCAGCAGGTCAATCGCCTCACCGCTCCAGCCGAAGCTGCCGAACACCCCCACCGGTTTGTCCCGATCACCTTCCGCCAACACCGTGCCCAGGGCCGAAACGATCGGGGTGGGGGCATGGCCCCCCAGGGTGGGAGAACCGATCAGCAGGGCATCGCTGCTGCGGATCGCGGCGATCAGCTGGTCACTGCTGCTGAATTCACAGTTGAGGCTCTCCACCCGTACCCCACTGCGGGCCACCCCCTGGGCCAGGGCATCGGCGATAGCGGCGGTGTTGCCGTAGGCGCTGGCATACAGCAGCCCCACCGTGAGCCCCGCCCGCCCCTGCTGGTCCCCCCAGCGGCGGTAGTCGGCGAGCAGGCTGCGCCAACTGGTGGCGATCGCCGGGCCGTGGCCCGGGGCGATGGTGCGAATGGGCAGCTCATCGAGCCGGTCCACGATCCCCTCCACCGGCCGCGCCATCGGAGCGATCAGGCAGTCGTAGTAGTAGCGCCGATCCTCCTCCGTGCTGCTGGGGTTGGCCTCGGCGAAGGTGTCGCTGCAGATGTGGGCGGAGAAGAACTTGCCGCTCATCAGCAGACCCGTGCTCTCCTCGAAAGCCACGAGGGCACCGGGCCAGCGGGGGGTGGGCACCGGGATCAGGGTGAGCCGGTGGCCACCGCCGAGTTCGCGGCTCACCTCCTGCTTCACCACATCGATGGGCGGCAGCGGAGGCAGGGGGGCCTCGGCCTCAGGGCCACTGCCGGCCGCGCCGGATCCAGGCTTGGACTGACTCCAGAGATCGTTGAGCAGGCGAGCGCCGGCGTTCGAGGCCACCAGCATCAGGCCGGGCCATTGCTCCGCCAATCGGCGCAGGAGGGCCACCCGGTTGGGATTGACGTGGCCCACGATCACCTTGAGGGAAGCCTCCGCCGGGATCAGGGCCGCCAAAGCCTCCAGGTAGGGCGCGGCGAAGGAGGCGCCAGGCGGATGCACCAGCACCGGCGGCACCGCTTGCCCCGTGCTGGTGATGCCGGCATCAAACAGGAAGCTGTTGGCCGTGGTGCCCCGCTCCAGGCCGTATTCCACCTCGAACCGCAGGCGGCGCGGGCTCAGGCCCCGCAGGCAGGTGAGGCCTGGATCGATCGGCAGCACGATCACCGAACGGTCGCCGGAGGGGCTGGCGGCGGTCCTCGCGGTGGTGGCAGGGCCGGCGGCCGGGAATGGCGAGGTGGGAGCCATCAGTAATGGTTCCCCACCTTGCGGTGGTGGACGGCGGTGGCGGCGTTGGTATCAGCCACGTTGCCCTCCTCCACCACGGCATAAATGATCCAGTGGTCGGGGCCCTCCATCCGCTGGGCCACGCGGCAGCCGAGGAAAGCCAGGGCATCGCCTAACACCGGGCCCCCGGCGGCGGCCCCCTCCAGCAGGTTCACCCCCGCAAACCGATCGGCCCCTGGGGGGAAGCGGCGCAGGAAGTGTCGTAGCAACTGCTGATGGTTCTGCTCCCCCAGGATGTTGAGGACAAAGCGATCGCCCACCTGCATCAGGGCCTCGATCGCCCGATCGCGCGCCACGGCCACCGTGATCCCGGGCGGGTCAAAACTGGCCTGGCTCACCCAGCTGGCCACCATGGCGCCGCTGCGCACCCCGTCCCCTTCCCCCTGGCGGGCCGTGACCACATAGAGGCCCCCCGACAGCCGACCCAGGGCCTTGTCGAGGTCGGCATCCAGGGACTTCATCGCCGCGATCGTCTTTTCCTTGGTGAGCAATTGGCCCAAATCGGTGCCGGCCTCCTCACAGCGCTGATAGTCGGTGGCGTCAGGCACCTGGCGGATCCGCAGCGGCTCGAACCCCGTGTTCTGCCCGAGGCTGCGCAGACGATCGGCCACGGTGTCAATCGCTTCGTCATTGCCCCCGAAGGCGTCGTAACAGCCCACCCATTGCTTGGGTTGGAGGGCCGCCAGCAGGGTGCCGATTGAGGCCTGCAGATCGGAATCGGGCTGGGCCGGCCAGGTGGGCACCACCACGGCGCTGGCCTCCCCCACCAGGGCGCTGAGTTCCTGGGGATCGGTGGCCCGCAGATCCACCAGCTGCACCTGTGCTTCCGCCTTGCCGATGCCGCGGGCGATCGCCTGGCTGATCCGATCACAGAAGCCGTACTGACTCATGTAGCAGACGGCGGCATAGGCCTCCCCCTTGCTGCGGCCGGTGCTCCATTCCCGGTAATCGCCAAGCCAGAGATCGAGATGATGGCGCAGCAACGGGCCATGGCCCACGGCGATCGTGCGGATCGGCGGCAGGGCCTCCATTCGTTTCATCGCCTGCAGCACACTGCGGGCATTGGGCCCCATCAGGCAGTCGTAATAAAATCGAAAGTCCGGGGCGATGGCGCCAGGGTCCGAATCGAACAGCTCATCGGAGCAATAGTGCAGGCCGAAGGCGTCACAGGTGTAGAGGATGCCGGTGCCATGGTCGAAGGAAAAAATCGTGTCCGGCCAGTGCAGATTGGGGGCACTGAGAAATTCGAAACGATGCTCCACCCCACTCTCGGGATGGCGGCCGAGGTCGAGGCCATCGCCGCTCTTCACCGCTCGGCTGCGAAAGGGGCGATGCACCTGATTTTCGAGAAACTGGATCGCCACTTTTGATCCCACGATCTCGATCTCCGGATTGCGATCGATCAGATCGCCAATCAGGCCCGAGTGGTCGGGTTCGGTGTGGGACACGATCAGATAATCGATCGCCTGAGGATCGATCTGGGTCGCCAGCAACGGCAACCAGCTGTCCCGAAATTTGGCGTGGCTGGTATCCACCAGAGCTGTGCGCTCCCCCCGCACTAGAAAGGCGTTGTAGGTGGTGCCGTTGCGCAGGCCGAACTCGATGTCAAAACGGCTGCGATCCCAGTCCAGGGATCGGATCGTGGTGGTGTCAGCAGCGATCCCCTCCCATTGGAGGGTCAATCGCGCTGCGGAGGCAGGGCTGGAGGCGATTGCGGAGGGGCTGGTCATCGCTGGCCTTTGCTGCGGACGCCGTCAAGGGGAACTGTAGGCAAAAAGACCGAAGCCCTGGCAAAACGCAACGGCCCCCGTCAGGCCCCATGACCGCGAGTAGCTTTCCTCTTGACCTGTCGCTCAAGGGCGCAACTCCGTGGCCGTTGGAGACCTGGAACGATTCCGACAGGCGCTGGATCGCCTTCAGGCCCAGTTGGTTGCAACGCCCAGGCCCTCCCGCTTCAAACCCACGTCCCACCTGATGGTGGTGGAGGTGCGCCTAGGGGAGGAGGCCGATGGGGCGCCGGCCATGGGTGAGATTCTGGATCTCAGTTCCGATGGGATGAAAATCGCCATGGACACCTTTGTGGCCATCGAAGCTGAGCAGCCCTGCCAACTTCTGGTGACCACCGACGACGATGAAAGCTTCCACCTGAAGGGCACGGTGCGCTGGGTGGAAGCCCATCCCTACATCACAGTGTTCGGTGTTGAGTTCTTGGGCGCCGAGCGGCCCGGCCAGACCATCGAACCGCTCTACCAGGTGGCGCAGTTCTGAGGCTCCCCCCTCGCAGGATCCTTCAGGACAGCCACCACCAGTGGGCAAAGCTGGCGGCCTGGCCACAGGGATGGCCGTCCCGGTCCAGCAGGCTCCAAACCCGGGCGCGATCAATCTGGAAACGACGGCCGTCACGGTCCACGCGGACTCCGCTGTAGTTGCTGATGGCGGTCAGCTCCCGAGCCCGCGCCAGGGCCTGGGCCCGGGAGGCCCGTTCCTGGGGTTCGGCGGTGAGCCGCGAGGGCCGTCCCACCATCGCGGCCCAGTCGAATCCCCAGAGCTGCAGCGCCGCCCCATTGACGTAAATCAACCGAGGATCGGAACCGTCGTCGTGGGCAAGCACCTGCCGGCTGGCCCCGAACAGCTCCTGGGCCGCCTGGCGCCGATCCCGGGGACTGACCACACCCGCCAGCAGGGGCCGACCAAAGGCCGCCAGGTGGCCCGCCAGGATGCGCTCCGCCATAGCCAGACCCTCAGCCGTCAGCCAGGGGGGCTCAAGCATCGGCCGGGGCCGCCGCGGCAGAGCCGGTGGCCATCGCTTCGGCCATCGCCCCCTGGGCCATGACCACGCCCTGGGCCTGCAACCGCTTCAAAAACAAGCTGTTGGCGTCCGGGAAGCGGGGTTCTTCCGCCAGGGGCAACGGCCCGGCGCCCTCCAGCCCCGATTCCCCCTCCAGGGCCGGGGTGATCACCACCAGATCCGGATCCAGGGCCGCGTCGTAGCGCCACCAGCGGGTGGGATCGAGGATCGCCCCATGGGTGGGGTGAGGAGCATGGGCGGCCTGGCCCTGGGCCGCCCCCTCCCGCCGGCGCAGGGCCAAGTCGCCAAGCAGCTGGCTGCGGGTGCGACCACGCAACTGAAACAGCACGAAGGGATCTTCGCTGAAGCGATCGCCCATCAGGTAGTACACCGCGCTGATGTGCTTGCAGGGATTGGCCTTATCGGGGCAACTGCATTCGCTGCGAACTTCCTGCAGCTTGAACGGAAACAGCCGCTTGCCACTGGCGGCGAAGGCCCGCTCGATGTCCTGGGGCATGATCCCGGCCAGCAACTGGGCCGACCAGCGGGTCTTCTGGCTGAGGGCCTCCAGCACGAAGCCCCAGTCTTCATCGTTGAGCACGTCCAGCCAGAGTTTCACCTTGTAGGGATCCTTCTCGGTGCCCTGCACCCGGGCATGCACCCGCCTCCCTTCGAAACGAATCGACAGCACATTGCCGGAGCGGGCGTAGTCCCAAGCCCGCTCCAGCCGTTTCTTGTAGCGGAAGGAGTTGATCAACTCCATCCACTGCTCCACCCACCAGGGCTGTTGGCCCAGGCCCTGTTGCCCCAGCTGGGTGGTGATCGCAGGTGTGGTGGTCATGGCCGCCCAGGCACCGGCCCAGTCTGCCTGCGCGATGGCACCGCCAACACTGTCAGGGTCAGGACGAGGGCATTCAGGAGATGCCAGAACGCATGGGTGCCATGGGGGAGCACGGGGCAGGCCCACTGGTCGACGCTGCGGCACACCAGGGACAGGCTGAACAGCGCCGCGGCCGGCAGCAGCCGGAGCGGCCTCCGGCCACTGCGCCACTCCTGCCAGCCCAGCAGACTCAAAACAGCCAGACCTGGCAGGTAGCTGAGCGAACCATTGAGGACGACGGGGAAAACCCGCGCCCCGAGACAGGCCAGCAGGAACAAGCCAACCAGGCCGGCCGTAGGGGCAACCCCGAGGCCCAACTGCCGACGCAGCACCAGCGCCAGGAAGGTCAGCTGAAACAACAGGATCGGCAGCACGTCCGCCAGCAGAGCCCCGCCCGTGGCCAGGCTGTGGAACAGGGTGCTGCCCAGGCCGATCGCTGCGATCAGACCGATCAGCAGACGCACGCCCAAGTCAACCCGGGGACCCAGGTGCACCGCCAGCCAAGCGGCTGAGGCCAGAAAGGCCAGATTGCTGACGCTGTTCCAGGGTTCCCCCAGCAGGCCGGGCCCCACCCGTTCGCAATAGAGATCGAGCATGGCCATGGGATCAGGGCTCAGGCTTTGCCGACGAGCTTCTGGCGGAGTTGTTTGATGCGGTCTCGCAGGTTCGCGGCTTCCTCGAACTCCAGGTTCTTGGCAGCAGCTTTCATTTTGTCCTCCAATTGCGTGATCAATTCCGGCAGGGATTCCAGGGGGACTTCGTTATGCTCCGCTTGGCGAGCCGCCTGGTCCAACTGGTCATCGCTGAGCCGGCGGGACATCTCCAGAAACGCCAGAATCGAATTGCCACTGCGCTTTCCAGCGGGCGTGGGAACAATGCCGTGGCGTTGGTTGTAAGCGTGCTGAATCGCGCGACGCCGCTCCGTCTCGCTAATCGCCTTCGCCATGCTAGCCGTAAGGTTATCGGCATAGAGCAGTGCCAGCCCGTCCACGTGACGGGCCGCTCGGCCGATGGTCTGAATCAAGGAGCGCTCGGCCCGTAGAAAACCCTCCTTGTCGGCATCGAGAATGGCCACCAGGGAAACCTCCGGGAGATCCAGCCCTTCCCGCAACAGATTCACCCCCACCAGCACGTCATACTCCCCATTGCGAAGGTCTTGGATGATTTCGATCCGTTCGATCGAGTGAATCTCCGAATGCAGATAGCGAATCCGCACCCCCTGTTCGGCCAGATAATCGGTGAGATCCTCCGCCATCCGCTTCGTGAGCGTCGTCACCAAGACCCGCTCCCGCTTGTCGGCCCGTTGGCGAATCTCCGCTAGCAGATCATCCACCTGACCTGCGGTGGGCCGCACTTCAACCACCGGATCCAGCACGCCCGTGGGGCGAATTACTTGCTCCACCACCTGGCCGGTGCTTTGGGCAAGTTCCCAGGATCCAGGTGTGGCGCTGACGAAGATCGTCTGGCGGGCTTTCAGCCAGAATTCCTCCCCCTTCAAGGGCCTGTTGTCGGCGGCTGACGGCAGGCGAAACCCGTGTTCAATCAACACCTGCTTCCGACTCTGATCGCCGTTGTACATAGCCTGCAGCTGGGAGCAGGTGACGTGGCTCTCATCCACCACCAGCAACCAATCCTCCGGGAAGTAATCAATCAGGCATTCCGGCGGCGTTCCCGCCGGGCGACCGGCCAGATGGCGGGCGTAATTTTCCACCCCATTGCAATAACCCACCTGCTCGAGCATCTCGAGGTCATAGGTGGTGCGCTGTTCCAGGCGCTGGGCCTCTAATAGCCGTCCTTGGAGATTAAGAATGTCGAGGCGATCGCGCAATTCGGTGCGGATCGCCAAGATGGCGTCCTCAAGCCGATCCTTGGGGGTAACAAAGTGTTTGGCCGGGTAAATGCTGATCGTTTCCAGGCTTTGCAGAATTTCGCCCGTGGTGGGATCCACATAGCGAATGGCTTCCACCTCATCCCCAAACAGCTCGATCCGAACCAGCCGGTCTTCGTAGGCCGGACCGATTTCAAGCACGTCGCCCCGAACCCGAAAACGACCCCGAGCGATCTCGACATCATTTCGGGCATATTGATTATTGACGAGATCCCGCAGGGAAGACCTGAGGTCCAACGTGGCACCCACCTCAAACTTGACGGCCGCCTTCAAATATTCGGAAGGGATACCCAAGCCATAGATGCAGCTGATTGAGGCCACCACAATGACATCGCGACGCTCAAACAACGAGCGGGTGGCGGAGTGTCGCAGCATATCGATCTCTTCATTGATCGACGCTGTCTTGGCGATGTAAGTATCCGAAACCGGGACATAGGCTTCGGGCTGATAATAATCGTAGTAAGAAATAAAGTATTCAACCGCATTGTTCGGGAAGAACTCGCGCAGTTCATTGCAGAGCTGGGCCGCAAGCGTCTTGTTGTGGGCCAGCACCAACGCTGGTCGGCCAGTCTGGGCGATGACGTTGGCAATGGAGAACGTCTTGCCCGTCCCGGTGGCGCCCAGCAGCGTCTGATAGCGCTCACCAGCTTCGACCCCCGCCACCATGGCCCGAATGGCGGCGGGCTGGTCACCCTTGGGCTCGTAGGGAGCGTGGAGCTGAAACACCATGCCTCCATTCTGGGGCCCATGGCCACGACCCGGGGCCCCAGGGGAGAGATCAGGCTGTGGCGCCGCTCAACAGGGCGGTGGCCGCACGGGTCAGGGGCACATCCAGGTGCAGCAGACTCAGCACCACCTTGCTGAGAACGCTATAAACCAGGGCGCCGAGAACGGCACTGATCAGTCCATTCTTGAGGCGGAAGCCCTTGATCAGCCAGGCCGCCAAGCCAAACAGGAAGATCGTGATCACCCAGTCATAGACAAAGGAGATCGGCGTGATCAGCCCACCGAGGGACGTAATCGCCCAGAGGGGGGCCAGGATGAATTTCAGGGGCCAGATCAATAGGGTGCCGAGCAAACCGATCACCACCGCCGCCAGCAGGGCAATCCAGAAGCTCTCCATCTCCACGCCGAGGGGCAGGAAGGACACCAACAGCAGGATGACGGCTCGGACTGGCCATTGAAACAGCCAAACGAGAGTTCCCATGGGGAAAGGAGAAATCGCACCCAAGACTAGTCAGGCCTTCAGGATCAGACAACACGGGGCCCTGCGGGGGCAAGGCCCCGTGTCAGCGCGGATCAGACGGCAGTGGCGTGGGGAATCGGCAGATCGATGGCCTCACGCAGGCCCCGCACCACCGCCACCATGGCCAGGTCGTCCTGAAGGCGATTGATGGCGGAGCCCACCCCCACGCCGGCGGCCCCAGCGGCCAAGGCCATCGCCACGGTGACGGAGGACAGACCGGAGGCACAGAGCACGGGCAGCCCCACGGCCCGGCTGATGCCATGGGCAGCCGCCAGGGTGGGGGCCGCCTTCTCGATCAGGCCCAGGGTGCCGGGGCTCAAGGGACGGGCGCTGGTGCCGCCTTCGGTCTGGATCAGGTCGGCACCGGCGGCCTCCAGATCGATGGCCAGCTGCTCCTGCTGATCCAGCGGGAGAATGTGGGGCACCGTGACCGACAACACCACCTCCGGCAGCAGGGCCCGGGTGCGACGGGTGAGGTCGAGCACCTCAGCGGCCTCGAAACGGCGACCGAGGGGGTAGAAGGCATCAAAGTTGCCGATCTCCACCATCACGGCTCCAGCGGCCACGGCGGCGGGAAACAGCTCGGGGTCGACGGCCGAAACACAGACCGGGACCCCGGTGGCGGCGGCCAAACGCACCAACGCGGCGTCGCAGGCCACATCAACCAGATCGGCCCCACCGGCGGCGGCGGCGCGGGCGACACGCTGCACAGTGACGGCATCAAAGGTCGTAAGACCGGCAATCACCTTGAGCATGCGGCGTTCGCCGATCGCCCGCTGCAGGGCGGTGGGCAGGCTGGTCAGACGCGACATCGGCAGCGAACCAAGTGGATTCTTCGATTCTCCCACCCGAAGCCGCTCCCCCCCCACGGTCGTGGCGTGCGGACCACCAGCGCCTGCACCGGCTGCTGCTGCGCCACCCCTCCCTGCTCCCCCCCGGCGCGGCCCTGCTGCTGGCGGTTTCGGGAGGGCAGGATTCGATGGCGCTCACCGGGCTGCTCCAGGAGCTGCAACCGCTGCATCACTGGCGGCTGCAGCTGTGGCACGGGAACCATGGCTGGCGCGCGGAGGCGGCCGAGCAGGCCAAGAGCCTCGCCGCCTGGGCGGCCCAGCGCGGACTGCCGCTGTGGCTGGAGCAGGCCGCCCCTGGGGAGGCGGGACCCACGGAAGAACGGGCCCGCCAGTGGCGCTACCAACGGCTGATCGCAGCCGCCCATCACCTGACCTGCCGCCATGTGGTGACCGGCCATACCGCCAGCGACCGGGCGGAGACCGTCCTGCTCAACTTGGCCCGCGGCAGCCACCAACGGGGCCTGGCCAGCCTGCGCGCCAGCCGTCCGCTCGCCGCTGACCTCACCCTGGTGCGCCCCCTCCTGATCTTCAGCCGCGACGACACCGGACGCATCTGTCAGGAGCACAATCTGCCGATCTGGCTGGACTCCAGCAACGCGGTGTCGGAATTCAGCCGTAACCGCCTGCGCCAGGAGGTGATTCCGGTCCTGGAGCAACTCCATCCCGGGGCCAGCCGCCGGATCAGTCGCCAGGCCGCACGCCTGGCGGAGGAACAGGACGGGGCCGACCAGGTGATCGAGCTCGCCCTGCAGGCCCTGACGGCGGCGGCAGGGGGGCTCAATCGACCAGCGCTGGCTCGACTGACGGAGGCCAACCGTGCCCGCCTGCTGCACTTTTGGTTGCACCAACAGCTGCGGCGATCCCTGGCGGCGGAGACCCTCGACCACCTGGTCGCACGGCTAGGTGCGGGGCGTCAACCGGGTCGCCAGGACCTCGCCAACGGCTGGCAATTGCACTGGGATCGGCTCAGACTGTGGTTACAGCACGTTGATGAAGCTGATGGCTGAGCCGTCCCCCCCCCACGACCTCACCCAGCGCTACCGCGCTGTCGAAACGGCCTATCGGGAGGACCGCTGGCCGGACGTGATCCTGGAGGGCCAGACCCTCCTGAACGAGTTGATCGGGGCTCCAGGGGATGACAGCGACGCCATGGGGCAACGACTGCGGCTGCTGATGGCCCATGCCCACCTCTATGGCTTCGCCGATCGGGGGGCGGCTGAAGCGCTCTATCGCTTGGTTTTGGCCAGTGGCGCGGACGCCAGCCTGCATCAGATCGCCAACGAAGGCCTGATGGTCTGCGCCGAGCCGCTGGCGATCACGCCGCCGCAGACGGAACTGAAGACGACGGCGGAGACCCCCAGGGAGGCCCCAACGCCATGGCTGAACTCCTGGCAGCAACCCGTCCATCCCATGGTCGAACCTCTGCCCTTTCAGAAATCACAGGAGTTGGACAGCCGCAGCGCCGAACGCCTGCCCCGACTGGTTCCCGACGTGGTGGACGAACCCGAACTGATCGAGGTCCACCAAGCCGATCCCCACCGGGCCCATGCCATGGACGTCCAGCCCCGCTCAGGAGGGGGCTTCCAGGGGCACACCCCAAGCCCCGAGGATCCCGAATTATTGAACGGGTTGCTGAGGGTGGTGATTCGTTAAAACCGACCAAAGCAAGGAGGGGACTGTGGTGAGCACCCCTCCCGTTCGGCGTCACCCCGCAACGGCGGCCGAGCGGCGGCGGCGGGTCCGACCTTCCGGCTCCGGCTCCTCAACAGTGGGGCGCTCAGCTGCGGCGACCACGGGAGCCGCCGCGGCCGCGACGGGCCTGGGCTGCGCAGCCGGCTGGGCCGTCACGGCCTGCCCGGACGCGGCGCCAGACGCGACGGGACGACCGACCTCGCGACGAGCACGGGGCGCAGGTCGGCTGTCCGGCTCCGCATCGGCACGGCCTTTGTAGGCGGGGGTCCCTGCCGGCGCCGGTTGCACTAGGCAGATGATTAAAGGATCCACCTGCAGCTCCCGCCGCAGACGACGCTGGAGACCCAACTCAATCTCCCGCTGCACCCCAACCCAATCCACATCAGGTGCCTTGCCACCGGTGTTCCGGGCCAACTGCCCCCAGCGGTTCTCAAGCACCCAGCCGATTTCCCGCTCCGTCCACAACGAGAGCTTGCGCGGATCAGCCGTGGTGACCACACCGCGAAGATTGACCCGTGGCGGCGCTGCCATAACCCCATCGGTGGTGATCACAGCCAACAGAGTGATCACCCCGTCCTCCGCCAACTGCTGACGCTCCTTCAGCACCCGGGCATCGACGATGCCGTTGCGGGAGGCATCCAACAATTCGATGCCAGCCTTCACAGCCTCACCGCGCCGGATGGAATCCGGGGTGAGTTCGACAACATCACCATTGTCGATGATCAACATGTTGTCAGAAGGAATCCCCATCGATTGGGCGGTTTTGGAGTGGGCCACCAACATGCGGTGCTCCCCATGAACAGGCACAAAGAATTTGGGGCGCGTCAGGGCCAGCATGAGCTTCTGATCCTCCTGACTACCGTGGCCAGAGACATGGATTCCCTCGCCTTTGCCATAGACCACCTTGGCCCCCAGCATCATCAAGCGATCAATCGTGTTCACCACAGAGATCGTATTGCCGGGAATCGGGCTTGCCGAAAAGATGATGGTGTCGGTGGTCTTCACCTGCACCTGAGGGTGTTCCCCGCGGGAGATGCGGCTGAGGGCAGCCAACGGCTCTCCCTGGCTACCGGTCATCAGCAGCAGGGTTTCCCGATCCGGAAGATCACGGATCTGTTTGATCGGCACGAACAATTCATCAGGGCAGCGCATGTAACCCAATTCACGCGCCTTAGCAATCACATTGAGCATCGATCGGCCCAGGAGGCCCACTTTGCGGCCATGCTTCATGGCTAATTCCAGAACCATCGCGACCCGATGGACCGAGCTAGCAAACGTGGTCACGATCACGCGCCCCTCCGCATTGGCGAAGTGGCGGTCCAGATTGGGGAATACGGCCCGCTCGGGCGGGGTGAAGCCCGGCAACTCGGCGTTGGTGGAATCAGAGAACATGCACAGCACGCCCTGCTCGCCGTAATGCGCCATGCGCTGGATATCGAAGGTTTCGCCATCCACGGGGGTGTGGTCGAACTTGAAATCACCCGTAAATACAACTACGCCAACTGGCGTGGTAATTGCCAAGGAAAAGCTATCGGCAATCGAGTGGGTATTGCGAATGAATTCCACCTTGAAACTCTGGCCCACCGTGACCACATCACGCGGCTGAACGGTCTGAATGGTGGTGCGATCCGTGACGCCGGCCTCCTCCATCTTTCCCTGGAGCAGGGACATGGCCAACCGGGGACCATAGATGACTGGAATATTAAAATTCTTCAGGTGATGGGGAATGCCGCCGATATGATCTTCGTGGCCATGGGTCACGATCATGGCGCGGATGCGCTTCTGATTCTCGCGTAGATAGGTCGTGTCGGGCAGCACCACATTGACGCCGTGCATGCCATCACTCGGGAAGGCAAGGCCAGCATCCACCATCATCAGGTCATCGCCGTATTCGAAGACACAGGTGTTCTTGCCGATTTCATGAAGCCCCCCTAAGGGGATCACTCGTAGGGCGGGTTGCTTGCCATTGGTTGGGCCGGCGGCGGATCCGTTGCGTCCGTTTTGATTGGTCATGAAGGAGAAAATCCCGATAAAAAGTTGAACTGAATCGTGGGCTGGACGTAAGCCTTGGCGTCAGGTAGGACGCAGGGCAGCCAGGATGGAACTGAGGCGTTCGCGCACGTCGTGATCGGCAGCAAGCAGGGGAAGGCGTGGAGCACCAACAGGCCAGCCGCTGAGGTCGAGGGCGGCTTTGACCGGAATCGGATTAGTGGTGCAGAACAAGGCTTTGAACAGGGGGAGCAACTGCTCATGCAGCGCCAAGGCCTGGACGTGATTGCCGGCCAGGAACTCCCGCACTAGGGCGCTGATGGCAGGACCGACCAGATGGCTGGCCACACTCACCACCCCCACGGCACCGACGGCCAGCATCGGCAGCAGCAGGGCGTCATCGCCACTGAAAATGGCCAGCCGGTCTCCGCAGAGCTGACGCAACTGACTCACTTCTTCGGTTGTGCCACTGGCAGCCTTGTAACTCACCACATTGGGGAGATCCAGCAGCCGCGCGGTGGTTTCCGGCGCCAGGCTGCAGCCGGTACGGCCTGGAATGTTGTAAAGCATCAGGGGCAAGGCCGGGGCCGCCAGCGCCACGGCCCGGAAATGGGCCTCCAACCCTGCCTGCGGTGGCTTGTTGTAATAAGGAACTACCACAAGGGCGCCATCGGCACCGAGCCGAGCGGCGGCCTGGGTGGCTTCCACGGCTTCGGCGGTGCAGTTGCTGCCACTCCCGAACAGCAGACTGGCCCGATCCCCTACGGCAGCTTGGACGGCGGAAAAAAGATGGTGCTGTTCATCCCAGCTCAAGGTGGGCGATTCGCCAGTCGTACCGCAGATCACTAGGCCCTCGGAGCCCTGATCCACCAAATGGTGGGCGAGTCGGGCCGCCAGATCGAAATCCACGGCCCCCTCAGCGTCGAACGGGGTGACCATGGCGGTCAACACCCGGCCGAAGGGAATCGATGGCTGACGATCGCTGCTCACGTATTACCTCCTGACGGGGTCGGGACAGACTCCAGCAGAAGTTCTGCGATCTGGATGGCATTGAGGGCCGCGCCCTTACGGATCTGATCACCGCACAACCAGAGTTCAAGCGCATTGGGATCGCTCAGATCCTGTCGGATCCGGCCCACCGCCACCGGATCCCGCCCGGTGACATCAGTGGGCATCGGAAAGCGGTTGGCCTGGAAGTCCTCGATCAGTTCGACCCCAGCGGCAGCCGCCAGCAAGGCCCGCGCCTCGTCCACCGGGAACGGCTCAGAAAACTCTATATTTACGGCCTCAGAATGGGCCCGCAACACAGGCACCCGCACACAGGTGGCGGAGAGGCGCAATTCTGGAAGCTCCATAATCTTGCGGGTTTCGTTGAGCATTTTCAACTCCTCCTCGCAATAGCCATTGCTCTCCAATGGCGAGTTGTGGAGAAACAAATTAAATGCCAAGGAATGGGGCAGGATCTCGCTCACGGGCTGCCCGCCATCGAGCACCGTGCGGCTGAGCTGCCGCAGCTCCTCCATCGCCCTGGCCCCCGCACCACTGGCGGATTGGTAGGTGCTCACCACCACCCGGCGCAGCGGGCGTCGCGCCGCCAAGGGGGCCAGGGCCAGGGTGAGCAGGATGGTGGTGCAGTTGGGATTGGCGATGATTCCCTGATGGGCAAAGGCCGCCTGGGGATTGACCTCCGGCACCACCAGGGGCACGTTGGGATCGAGGCGAAAGGCGCTGGAGTTATCGATCACAACGGCACCG
Source organism: uncultured cyanobacterium (assembly GCA_903856805.1). Lineage (GTDB taxonomy): Bacteria > Cyanobacteriota > Cyanobacteriia > PCC-6307 > Cyanobiaceae > Cyanobium. The sequence continues at coordinate 20,558 of CAIOCZ010000011.1, forward strand.
GCCGCCACCGCCATCGGGGCCCAGGTCCGGGACGTGCCCCCCCCCCGCGGAGGCCAGCACCAAGTCCACCCCCGCCAAGATCGCCGCCGAGGCCTCCTGAACCGTGTAGGTCCGCTCCTGCCAGCGGAGGGACTGACCCACCGAGCGGGGGGAGGCCAGCGGGATCAACTCGGCCACGGGGAACTGGCGCTCATCGAGCAACTGCAGAAGTTCCTGGCCCACGGCGCCGGTGGCCCCCAACACCGCCACCCGCAGCGGTCGCCTGGGAAGTCGGCGGGGAGGGGAGATCGGGGTGGGGGCGGTCGGGGTGGAAGTCAACGGAGCGGAAAGGGGAAGGAATGAACCTGGCGGGGCAGTGTCGGAAACTGCCTCAAAACAGAGCTTGTCCTCCGAAAAGGAAGAAGCCGGCTGCGGCTCGTCATCTGAACCAGCTCCTGGACGAGGTCAGGATCTGGATTGGGGATATGGCCGCTTCTGTGCGTCGGATCCACATTACGCATCGAAGGGCCGTGTAGGCCAGTTTCTAGGATCGGGGGCTGCCCGCCACCACGGCCCCTTCATGAGCCCAGCCGCCAGCACCCCCGCCGCGCCAGCCACAGCCCCCTCCGGCCTTCAGATCAGCACCAGCCCGCGACCGGGTAGCCGGCTGGCGGTGGAGGTGGCCGTGCCTGGAGGGCGTTGCCAGGCCAGCTATGAGGCGGCCCTGGAGAAACTGAGCCGCAGCGTCAAGCTGCCGGGCTTCCGCAAGGGAAAAGTGCCCCGGCCCGTGCTTCTGCAGCAAATCGGCGCGTTGCGCATCCGTGCCACTGCCCTCGAAGACCTGGTGGACGGGGTCGTCCGGGAGGCCGTGCGGCAGGAAAACATCGCAGCGATCAGCCGACCGGAGTTATCGGAAGGCTTCGAGACGGTCTTGGAACGCTTCAACCCCGGCAGTGACCTCACCATTTCCCTCGAGATGGATGTGGAGCCCACTCCCCAACTGAAGACCACCCGGGGGCTCACGGCCGAAGCGGAGGTGGTGACCTACGACCCCGCCCGTGTGGAGGAGTTGCTGGAGCAGTCGCGCCGTCAACTCGCCACCCTGGTGCCCGTGGAGGACCGGGCTGCCGCCAGTGGCGATGTGGCGCGGATCAGCTTCAGCGGCACCTTCAGCGATACCGACGACGCCATCCCCGGCGGCAGCAGCGATGGCATGGAAGTGGAGCTGGAAGAGGGGCGGATGATCCCTGGTTTCGTGGAAGGGATTGTGGGGATGGCCGTGGACGAGAGCCGCACGGTGGCCTGCACCTTCCCCGAGTCCTACCCCCAGGAGGACGCCGCCGGCCGGCCCGCAAGCTTCGCCATCACCCTCCTGGACCTCAAGAGCCGCGAACTGCCCGCCCTGGACGACGCCTTCGCCCAGCAGGCCAGTGATAAAAACACCCTGATGGAGCTGCGGGCCGACCTGGAAAACCGCCTCAAGGAAGACGCCGAGAAGCGTCATCGCGCCAACCGCCACGATGCGCTGCTGGAGGCCCTGGTGAACGAGCTGGAGGTGGAGCTGCCTGAAACCCTGATTCAGGAGGAAGTCCGCCAACTGATCGAACAGACCGCCGGCCAGATCGCCCAGCAGGGCATGGACGTCAACAAGCTGTTCACCCCGGATCTGGTGCGCAGCCTGATGGAGACCTCCCGTCCGGAAGCCGAGCAGCGCCTGCGCCGCAACCTGGCCCTGAGGGCCCTGGCCACCGCCGAAAAGATCGAGGTGGCCGCGGCCGATCTGGAGGCCAAGCTCCGGGAGGTGAGCCGCGGCCTGAGCGACACGGCCTCCATCGATCCCAATCGCTTGCGCCAGGCCGTGGGCGATGACCTGCTCCGCGATGCCCTGCTCACCTGGCTGGAGACGAACAGCACGGTGACCGAGAAGGCCACGGCGGACGCCGAGACCCAGGACATCCCCAGCGCCAAGGACGCAACCTGATCTCTTGGGGCGCCCGAAGCCCACAGCCACCGGCATCGCCCCTCCGAGGAACTGCCCATAGATTGATCTGGGCAGCCGTGCGGCTGCCTTCACCCCCCCAGCCAGCCGCCGCGTGATCGACGTCCGCCACGACAGCCCCATCACCACCCTCGGGGCCCCCATCGGCCTGTGCTCCCATCCGGTGCATAGCCGCTGGGACGGTCCGCGCCCCTGGAATGGGATCCCTCAGGCCGCCCCTGGCGTCCTGCCCACGGTGGTGGAACAGTCGGGTCGTGGCGAACGCGCTTTCGACATCTACTCCCGCCTGCTGAGGGAGCGAATCATCTTCCTGGGCACCGGCATCGACGATCAGGTGGCGGATGCCCTGGTGGCCCAACTGCTGTTCCTCGAAGCGGAGGACCAGGAGAAAGACATCCAGATCTATATCAATTCCCCCGGTGGCTCCGTTACCTCCGGCCTGGCCATCTACGACACCATGCAGCAGGTGGCCCCGGACGTGGTCACCATTTGCTACGGACTGGCGGCGAGCATGGGGGCCTTCCTGCTGTCCGGCGGTGCCCACGGCAAGCGCCTGGCCCTGCCGAATGCCCGGATCATGATCCACCAGCCCCTCGGCGGCGCCCAGGGCCAGGCGGTGGACATCGAGATCCAGGCCCGCGAAATCCTGTTCCTCAAGGACACCCTCAATGGCTTGATGGCCGACCACACCGGCCAGCCCCTGGCCAAGATCGCCGAAGACACGGACCGGGACTACTTCCTTTCCCCAGCAGAGGCGGTTGAATACGGTCTGATTGATCGGGTGGTGGATGACAGCACTCCCGCGCCCGTCTGACGTCCCCGCGCCGTTCACCCTGCAGCCCCTGGTTTGATCGTTAAGACGGCTGACGAATAGGTCCTTTCGGTCGATCCTGAACCCAGGGACGACCTGCTCTCCAGCTCCCTCATCAGTCCGCCCGGACGCTCTTTGCCACCTTCCCCTCGCCGATGGCCAAGTTCGACGCTCACCTGAAGTGCTCCTTCTGCGGCAAGTCCCAGGAACAGGTGCGCAAGCTGATCGCCGGCCCTGGCGTCTACATCTGTGATGAGTGCATCGATCTCTGCAACGAGATCCTGGATGAGGAGTTAGTGGACGGTCAGGGCCACAGCAACCGCCCCGCCCCCGAAAGCGCCCGCAAGACGCCCAGCAAGAAAATCCCCAAGCCAGCGCCCACCCTGGCCTCCATCCCCAAGCCCCATCAGATCAAGGGGTTCCTGGATCAACAGGTGGTGGGGCAAGAGGAGGCCAAGAAGGTGTTGTCTGTGGCGGTCTACAACCACTACAAACGCCTGGCCTGGCAAGGAGACGGCAAAGGCGAAACCGACCAGAGCGCCACGCGGCTGCACAAGTCCAACATCTTGTTGATTGGCCCCACCGGTTGCGGCAAAACCCTGCTCGCCCAGTCCCTGGCCGAGATGCTGGACGTGCCCTTCGCGGTGGCCGATGCCACCACCCTCACCGAAGCCGGGTATGTGGGGGAGGACGTGGAAAACATCCTCCTGCGCCTGCTTCAAAAGGCCGATCTCGATGTGGAGCAGGCCCAGCGGGGCATCATCTACATCGATGAGATCGACAAGATCGCCCGCAAAAGCGAAAACCCCTCGATCACCCGCGACGTCTCCGGCGAGGGGGTTCAGCAAGCCCTTTTGAAGATGCTGGAGGGCACAATCGCCAATGTGCCCCCCCAGGGCGGGCGCAAGCATCCGTACCAGGACTGCATCCAGATCGACACCAGCCAGATCCTGTTCATCTGCGGCGGCGCCTTTGTGGGCCTCGAGGACATGATTCAGAAACGGATGGGCCGTAACGCCATCGGTTTCCTACCCGCCGAAGGCCATGGCCGCCCGCGCGGCGGCAAGGATCGCCATGCCGCTGAAGCCCTGCGCCATCTGGAGCCCGATGACCTGGTCCGTTACGGGCTGATCCCTGAGTTCATCGGTCGTCTGCCCGTGAGCGCCGTGCTCGAGCCCCTGGACACCCAGGCCCTGGAGGCGATTCTCACCGAACCGCGTGATGCCCTGGTCAAGCAGTTCCAAACCCTGCTCAGCATGGACAACGTGCGCCTGGACTTCGAGCCCGGGGCCGTGGAGGCGATCGCGATCGAGGCGCACCGCCGCAAGACCGGTGCCCGGGCGCTCCGGGGCATCGTCGAGGAGCTGATGCTTGACGTGATGTACGACCTACCCACCCGCCGAGACATCAAGACCTTCACGATCACCCGCGACCTGGTGGAGCAGCGCAGCCGCGCCAAGGTGTTGGCCCATCCCACGGCCACCGAACGGGAAACCCAAGCCACGGCCTGAGTGGACGGGCATCCCCACCTGCCGCATCGGTGGGAGGATCGGGCGCCGGCGCGAAGCTGAGGACTCCTCCCTTCCGCACTGTCCTTGGCTGCCGCCGACCATCTCCAGGCCCCCCGGCAACACGGCCTGTTCATGCATCACGGCATTGATCTGGGCGACGGCAGCGTGGCCCACTATCTGGAAGGCCGGGAAATCCTGCGCAGTCCCCGCGATCAGTTCAGCCGGGGGCAACCGATCCAGACCGTGCCCTATCCGGAGGGCCGCTGCCTGCCGGCGGGCGTCACCCTGCGGCGGGCCATGGGCCGCCTGGGGGAAGAGCGGTACAACCTGCTGTTCAACAACTGCGAGCATTTCGCCCACTGGTGCAAGACCGGTCGGCACCGCTCCGCCCAGGTGGAGGACTGGCTGCACACCAGCAGCCTCGGCGCCCTGGCCCTGGGCCAGTTCGTGCCGGCCGCCCTGCTCACGGGGGTGCGGGTGCTGTTGCGTCAGGGCCTCAACCTGGATGACCAGCAGCTGGAGCGGGGTCGGGAGCTGGCCTTCAAAAGCCTGGATCAATTGAATGGGCTGCGTCTCAAACTGCAAAGCCGGCTGGAGGAGGAACTGGCCCGCGCCGAACAGCGCTGGGGGGAGGGCGAGGGCTTCACGACCCTGCAACTGGCGGCCCAGCGGCTGGCCGATCAATTGAGTGACGTGGAGGAGATGGAGCTGCGGCTGGAACGGATGCTGGCGGCTCCCCCACCCGCCGTGGAAGCGCCCCCCCGCCCGACCCAGGAGAGCGGAGGCCCCGGTCAGGACCGGTAGGGTGGCCTGGTGCGACGGTTTGGAACCGCCCCCTCACCGAGTCCGGTGCAACAACGCGGCGCCCCATGAGCCAGGCCTACCAGCCCCTGCACCACAAGTACCGGCCGCAACGCTTTGACCAACTGGTGGGACAGGAGGCCATCGCCACCACCTTGGGCAATGCCCTGCTCCAAAAGCGGATTGCCCCGGCCTACTTGTTCAGCGGTCCCCGAGGCACCGGCAAAACCTCCAGCGCCCGCATCCTGGCGCGTTCCCTCAACTGCGTGGCCGGCCCCGATCCGACGCCCGAACCCTGTGGCGTCTGCGAGCTCTGCCGCAGCATCGCCGCCGGGAGCGCCCTGGATGTGATCGAGATCGACGCCGCCTCGAACACCGGCGTCGACAACATCCGCGAGCTGATTGAGCGTTCCCGCTTCGCGCCGGTGCAGGCGCGCTGGAAGGTGTACGTGGTGGACGAATGCCACATGCTCTCCACCGCGGCCTTCAACGCCCTGCTCAAGACCCTGGAGGAACCACCGCCACGGGTGGTGTTCGTGCTGGCCACCACCGATCCCCAGCGGGTTCTGCCCACGATCCTGAGCCGCTGTCAGCGATTTGATTTCCGCCGGATCCCGCTGGAGGCCCTGGAGCGGCACCTGGGCTGGATCGCCGAACAGGAACAGATCGGCATCACCGCGGAGGCCCTGCATGTGGTGGCCCAGCGGGCCCAGGGAGGACTGCGGGACGCCGAAAGCCTGCTGGACCAGCTCAGCCTGCTGCCGGCACCGGTGGAGGCCACGGCGGTGTGGGAGTTGCTTGGTGCCGTGCCGGAGCAGGAGCTGCTGGCGCTGGCGGCCGCCCTGGCTGCCGCCGATCCGGTGGCGGTGGTGGACGCCTGCCGCCAGCTGCTGGACCGCGGCCGGGAACCCTCCGCCCTGCTCCAGGGGTTGGCCAGCCTGTTGCGAGACCTGCTGTTGGCCGGGGTCGCCCCCGATCGGCTGGACCTCACCAGTGTGTCGCCGCAACTGCGACCGGAACTGCCCGATGTGGCGCGCCGGATCGGCAAGGCGCGGCTCCTGTACTGGCAGGCCCAGCTCAAGGGCAGCGAACAGCAACTGCGGCTGAGCGTGCAACCGCGGCTGTGGCTCGAGGTGCTGCTGCTGGGCCTGCTGGCCGAACCGCTGGGGGCCACCGCCCCTGCCCCTGCTGCTGGGGCCGTCACCGCCCAGCCCCCGAGCCGGACCAGCCCCAGCCACGCCCCAGCACCACCTCCTGCTGCCCCAGCCTCTGGAGCACCAGCCCCAGCGCCGGCGGCCCCACCGGCCCCCGCCGAAAGCGTGGCAGCCCCCCCCGCCATCCCCCTGCCGGACCTCTGGCAGCAGATCCTGGCCAGCCTGGCCCTGCCGTCCACCCGCATGCTGCTGTCCCAGCAGGCCCAGTTGGTGCGCCTCGATGACCGCCGGGCCGTGGTGCGGGTGGCCGGCAACTGGATGGCGATGGTGCAAAGCCGGCTGCCGCTGTTGGAGCAAGCGATCACCACCACCCTGGGGCAACCGCGGCAACTGGTGCTGGAGGGTGGTGGCGAAACGCCAGCCGCCCCAACCCAGAGCACGGCCCCCAGCCCGCCCGTTACCGCCGCACCACCCGAGGCCGCACCAGCCGAGGCCGTGCCGGCGGCAGCAGTGCCCCCGCCCCCACCCTCCAGGACACCCGCTCCAACGCCCCTCACAACGCCCCCAACAGCGACCCAGATAACGGCACCGGTATCAGCGACACCGGAGCCAGCGGCTCAGACACCGTTTCAGGCACAGATTGACCAGAAAGCCCAACGCCTGGCTGATTTCTTCAACGGTGATGTGGTGGAACTGGACAGCCCCATCGGCGATCCAACGCCGGAGATCAACGCGGCGGTCTAGGTGGTCTGAGGCGACGACAGGCGGGGTGGAGCTCAGGCCTGGCCGCCACCAGCCGCCAATTCCGGATCAGCCTCCAGGGGATCGTCGGCGCCGCCGACATGCTGGGTCTTGGCCCAGATGAGGCGCTTGGGAAGCAGGGCCATGCGCAGGCTCACCCAAGGAATCACCACGAACCAGTGCATCAGATAGACGATGGCCCACCCCATGGTCACGGGAGTGATCACGGGCAGGGGAGGGCCCTCGACGGGTCGGCTGCAGCCCAGACCAATGGCCAGGCCTGACAACCCCAGGGCCACGATCGAGACGGGCCACATCAACGGCGGGGTGCCGGTGAGCAGGACGCCGATCAGGTCGGCGGCGGCCATCACCGGCATGGCGTACTGGAGCACGAAGAAACAGCCCAGATCGAGTTTCTGGCGGGTGCTGAGCGGCCCCGACACCAAGCCGGGCCAATAGTCGAAGTAGCGCTGAAGGCCCCCTTCCGCCCAGCGCTGCCGCTGCCGCCACAGGGCCGCCAGGGACAACACCGCCTCCTCCTCCACCGGCGGATCCCAAAGCACGCCGATGGGCTGGTCCAACAGCAGCAACCGAAAACTGAGGTCGAGATCGTCAGTGACGGTGGCTTCATTGAAGCCGCCACAGGCGAGCACGGCGTCGCGCCGGAGCAACTGACCATTCCCCCGCAGTTCGGTGATCCCTCCCACCGCCAGGCGGCTTTCCTGGATCGTGGCATCGAACGCCATCTCCATCGCTTGGGCCCGGGTGAGCCAGTTGGCCGTGCTGTTCACCACCGCCTTGCGCAACTGAACCGCCGCCCAGCCCCCGGCTTCGGCCATCGGTAGCAGGCGCTCCAACCCATCCGCAGGCAAGCCGGCGTCCGCATCGAGCACCAACAACCAGGTTCCCTGGAGCTGCTGAAGCACCAGGTTGAGCGCCCCCGATTTGCCACCCCCGGCATCCCGTGGGCGGCGCAGCACCCGCAGCATCGTCCAGCGGCTCTGGAGCTCCGCGAGCAGCTCGGGCGTGCGGTCTTCGCTGCCGTCATCGATCACCCAGAGGGTCAACCGCCCCTCGGGGTAACGCACCTTGGCGATCCGTTCGACCAGGCGCACGATCACCGCCTGCTCATCCCGCGCGGCCACCACGATGTCCACCAAAGGCCAGCTGGCCAGGGTCGAATCCGCAGGGGGACTTGTGGAGGGGTGGGGGGACTGGCGCAGGCGGGCCCAGGACTCCAACAGCACCGTTCTGATGGCGTATCCCCCCAGCACCACGGCCAGCATCACGGCCGGGATCACCCCCCGGGATGGGGGCAACCAGTGGGGAGCCATGCCGGCGGCGCCACAGACCCAAACAAACAGGGCCGCCTTGAGACGGCGGCCGCCGGAATGCTCCAACAGCACCCGCGGGACGGCGACATCCGCGCCGGCGGCGGGCTCGGGCTGGCCGCTCTGCGGACCATCCGTGGTAGTACCGCCGGCCGTCATGGCGCCCCCTGAGGTCAGGAAACTTTAAGGGGGGCCACCGAGGCCCTCGATCGGCTTCAAGACGGCGCCGGGATAGTAGTGCTGCAGGATTCGGTCACGGCTCCAGCCGCGGCGGGCCAGATCGATGGCCCCTGCCTGGGAGAGGCCGGCGCCATGGCCGAAGCCGCCCCCCTCGACCTGCCAGACCCCTGGCCCAGCCGGCGCAAGGGTGAATAGCGTGCTGGGCAGGGTGCGCAGGGTGCGGCGAATGGCGTCGAGGCGCAACACCCTGCGGCCCCCGGAGCTACCGCCGATCTCCAGGGCCAGCACCCGACCACTGGGCCCACGGCTCAGCACGGTGAGGCGGTTGGGCTGGCCCAGACCCTTGCCGAGGGCACCGAGGGCCAAGGCAATCTGCGGGGCAGTGAGTCGCCGCTGCCAGCGATACACGGGGTGGTCGCTGCCGTAGGCCTCGCCGCCGCCCCGCAATAGGGCGACCAGGCCCGGTCCGGTGAGCGGTAGGGGGAGGCGGCCCTGCAGGGTGGCGGGCCCATCCACCGTTGGACGCAGATAGGGCAACGCCTGCCCCGACCAGACTTCCTCGAAACCCGCCATCACACCGCCATTGCTGGCGTGATAGACGGCATGGATGGGTTGGCCCTCCAGGGCCAATACTTGATGACGGCTGGCGGCAATCGCCTGGCGAACCGCCGGACTGGCCTGGCGAGGATCGCTGTACACCTGGCACTGGGTGTCGGCGCAGAGGTGGTAGCCATCCACCGCGAAGCGATGGCGGTTGCGGAGGGCCCAGGTGCGGGCCAGCACGGCCTGGGCTGCCAGGGCCGCGGGCGGGGACCCGCCGCCGATCTCATGGGGCACCACCCCCTCCAGATAGCGCTCCAGGGGAACCTCCTCCACCAGGCTCCAGCGTCCGTAGGCATCGGGCAGCAGGCGAAAGGGACCGCCATAACGCCCTCCCTTCCACAGCAGGCCGCCCTTCGCGGTGATCTGCACCGGTGCCACCAACGCCAGCGAGCCGCCAGGTCGGCGCAGTTCCAAGCCAAGGGCCTGGCGTTGCTGCCCCTCCTCGAGGCGGGAGGCCACCCCCTCGGGCGCGACGGCGTCTGGATGGGCCCAGACCTCCCATTCCCGGGGGTGGGCGATCACCGGCGTGGCTCCCAACTGACGCCAAACCGTGGCTGCCTGCTCCGCACTCTCGAAGCTGGCAAAGGGACCCAGCACCCGTCGGCGCCAGCGCAGCGGTGTGGCCAGGGGCTGCTGGCGCCAGTGCAGCAGCAGCTGGGGTGCGGAGACGCGGTGACCGGCCGCATCGGTGAGGGTGAGATCCCCGGCGGCGGCCTGAAGCCGCAGCGGCGCACTGGCGGTCGGATCGCCGGCGGGATGGAGCTGGGCGGCCAGGGCCACCTCCAGCACCGGAGCCGTCGGATTCCAGACCGGCAACGGCGGCACGGGCCAGTGCAGTGGCGCCACGGGCAGCGGCGCCACGGGCAGGGGCGGCGGGGGCGACTCCTGGGCACGGCAACCGCCAGCGAGCAGGACCACGGCGCTCAGTCCGGTACGGCAAAACAGGACATGGGGTCGGACAGGCATGGGCGCGAGGCGACTGACTTGGTGGAGGGTGAGGTCACGTCGTACTCTGCTCTGCTGTGCCTGCGCTACCCGTGATGCCGAAGCTCAAGACCCGCAAAGCTGCCGCCAAGCGGTTCAAGATCACAGGTAGCGGCAAGTTCATGCGCCGGCGTGCCTTTCTGAACCACCTGCTGGATCACAAGAGCCCCAAGCGCAAGCGCTACCTCGGCACCATGGCCGTCGTTGATGACCGGGATCACGACAATGTGTGTCTGATGCTGCCCTACGCCTGAGCCGGTTTCCGGCCAGCCCGTCCGCCCCGTTTCTCCTCCCTGAACCTTTCCCATGTCTCGCGTCAAAAGGGGCAATGTCGCCCGTAAACGCCGTAACAAGATCCTTCGCCTAGCGCGCGGCTTCCGTGGTAGCAGTGGCAGCCTGTTCCGCACCGCCAATCAGCGGGTGATGAAGGCGTTGTGCAACGCCTATCGGGACCGCCGCCGCCGCAAGCGTGATTTCCGCCGCCTGTGGATCGCGCGCATCAACGCCGCGGCCCGCATGAATGGCCTGAGCTACAGCAAGTTGATTGGTGGCCTCAAAAAGGCCGATGTGCGTCTGAACCGCAAGATGCTGGCCCACCTGGCCATCGCCGACTCCGCCAGCTTCACCGCCGTCGTCAGCGCTGCCAC
>CAIOCZ010000012.1 GCA_903856805.1 uncultured cyanobacterium
GGCCCCCTGGCGGGGCCCGACGCCCCGGCCACCACCCTCTCCAGCACCAACCCGGCCCTGGTGGAGCTCCTCTCCCAACGGCTGGGGCGCCCGGTGACCCTGCTGGATCAGGCGCCGGCGGGGGCCAGCCTGGATCAGTACTGGCCGGACGTGGCGGAGCGGGCGTTTCAGAACGTCACCAACGAACTGGTGCTGCCGGCCGGCACCTTCTTTGATGCCTGCCCGATCCACGCGATCAGCACCGCCACCCTGGCCGCCCTGCGACGGCTGCAGCCGGAGCTGGATTTCGCCGTGGAGCGCTTCCGCCCCAACCTGTTGATCGAACCGGTCGCCACGGAGGATGGCCTGGTGCCGGAGGGCTTCGTGGAGGAGGGCTGGAGCGGCGGCATCCTGGCCATCGGCGAGCAGCTGCGGCTCAAGGTGGACGGCGGCTGCCCCCGCTGCGTGATCACCACCCTGGCTCAGGGCGATCTACCGGAGGAGATGGAGATCCTGCGGGCCACCGCCCGCCACAACCACGTCACCGCCGGCATTCGCCTCAGCGTGCTGGTGCCCGGGGCGGTGGCGGTGGGGGATCCGGTGCGCTGGTGCCCCCCCTAGCCTGGCCGTTGCTACCAGGGTCTGCCCGTGGTGTCGCCCGATCCCGAGCCCGTCCCCTCGCCGGAGTCCGGGCCGGAGCCCCGCCAGGGGGGCGGCTGGCCCCTGATCGAGGGCTGGGCCCGCGCCACCCTCTCCCCCAGCGGCCCGCGCCTCTGGCAAACCCTCAACCACCGCAGTGCCTGCCTCTCCTGCGCCTGGGGCACCGGCGGCCAGAAGGGCGGGTTCCGCGATGAACTGGGCGAACCGCTGCAGCGCTGCCTCAAGAGCGTGGAGGCGATCAACGCCGAACTGCAACCGGCCGTGCCCGAGGGGGTGTTGGCCGGCCGTTCCCTCGAGCAGCTCCGCCGCCTGGATTCGGCCGCCTGCGACCGGCTGGGGCGGCTCGATCGGCCCCTGATCCTCCGGGAGGGGAGCCGCCACTACGAACCGATCGGCTGGGAGGAGGTGCATGCCCTCACCGCCGCCGCCTGGCGCCGCCCACCGGAGCGGCTGGCGTCCTACAGCTCGGGCCGCTCCTCCAACGAGGCGGCCTTCCTGCTGCAACTGCTGGTGCGGGCGCTGGGCTCCAACAACCTGGCCGACTGCTCCGACCTCTGCCACGCCCCCTCCACCGTGGCCCTCAACCGGGCCTTCGGGTCGGGCACCTCGATGGTGAACCTGGAGAGCCTGCAGCACAGCGATTGCGTGGTGCTGGTGGGCTCCAATGCCCCCGCCAACCACCCGCGGCTGATGAATGAGCTGATCCGCCTGCGGCAACGCGGCGGGGAGGTGATCGTGATCAACCCCGTGCTGGAGGTGGGGCTGCTGAAATTCGGCTCACCGGCCATGCCGATCCGCTCCATGTTGCGCGGTTCGGAGATCGCCTCGATGGTGCTGCAGCCGATTCCCGGCTCCGACACCGCCGTGTTCCTCGGTCTCCAGAAGGCCCTGCTGGAGAGCGGCGCCCTCCCCTGGGAGTTCGTGAAGGCCCATGCGGAGGGCTGGGAGGCGTTGCTGCAGCAGCTGGAGCACACCAGCTGGGAGGCGATCAGCCACTGCTGCGGCCTCAGCCGGGAGCAGCTGGAGGCCACCGCGGCGCGGATCGCCGCCGCCGGCGCCGTGGTGTTTGCCTGGGCGATGGGGATCACCCACCACGCCAACGGCACCGACAACGTGCAGGCCATCGTCAACACCGCCGTCCTCAGCGGCAACGTGGGACGTCCCGGGGCCGGCACGATGCCGATCCGCGGCCACTCCAACGTGCAGGGCTTCGGTTCGATGGGGGTGTCGGTGACGCTGCGGGAGCCGATGCGGCAGGCCCTGGAGCAGCTGCTGGGCCGCCCCCTCAGCCGGGTGCCCGGCTACGACACCCGCCGCCTGATCGAGGCCGCTGGGGCCGGTCAGGTGGACACCTTGCTGTGTCTGGGCGGCAACCTCTACGGCGCCAATCCCGACAGCCACCAGGCCCGCCGCGCCCTCGGCCAGATCGACACGATCATCTACCTGGCCACCAAGCCCAACACCGGCCACATGCACGGCCTCGCCGCCCGCCAGACCCTGCTGCTGCCGGTGTTCAACCGCTTCGAAACGCCCCATCGCACCACGGTGGAATCGGGCAACAACTGGGTGCGCCTCAACGAACCGGGCCGGACCCATCTCAGCTCCGGGGCCCTGATCAGCGAGGTGGACTTCCTCGCGGAACTGGCCCATCGTCTGCTCGGCAACGATCCGATCGACTGGCAGCGCCTCCAGGATCCTGCCTACATCCGCACCCTGATCGCCCGCACCGTGCCCGGCTACGGGGCCATCGCCACGATCGACGCCAGCCATCAAGAATTCGAGGTGGCCGGACGGGTGTTCCTGGAACCCCGTTTCCCCACCCCCAGCGGCCGGGCCCGGCTGGCCCCCACCGCCCTGCCGGACCTGACCCTGCCGGAGGCCGAGCACTTCGGCGGCCTGGCCCCCGGCGAGGCGGGCCTGGTGCTCAGCCTGATCACCGCCCGCAGCTACGGCCAGCACAACACCGTGGTGTATCAACCGGGGGACAGCTACCGGGGCATGCCGCACCGCCACACGATCCTGATGAACGTCGACGATCTCAAGCGCAGCGGCCTCCAGCCCCACCAACGGGTCACGGTGCAGGGCGAAGCCGGAGCCCTCGAGCAGGTGGAGGTGATCCCCGGGGCGATCCGAGCCGGGGCGGCGCTGATGTTCTACCCAGAGGCCAACGTGCTGATGCGGGCCGTCATCGATCCCGCCAGCGGCACCCCCGCCTTCAAACGGGTGCCCGTGCTGGTGCGGGCGGACAGGACAGACGGGCGGGCCCTATCGCCCGACTAACGCCCTGAAGCAGGATCCAATCCCATGGGCCCAACCGGTCGCCAACTGGTGGGGCGTCACCCCGAACCCCCCGATGCCGCCATGGCCCACCCCTCCAGCAGCAGCGACACCACCGGCCGCCTTGAAGGCCGAGCCGGCCTGATCCATCGCCCGGCGGCCGAACGTTTTCACAGCCAGCACGACTGGCTCGACAGCTGGCATTCCTTCAGCTTTGCCGGGCATGATCACCCTGCCTGGCGGGGCTTTGGGCCGTTGCGGGTGATCAACGACGACCGCATCGCCGCCGGCCGGGGTTTCGGCCTGCATCCGCACCGCGACATGGAAATCATCACCGTGATGGTGGAGGGGGTGCTGACCCATGAGGATTCGATGGGCCACCGCGCCAGCCTCCAGGCGGGGGAGGTGCAGCGCATGAGTGCGGGGCGCGGGCTACTGCACAGTGAAGTGAACGCTGGGGCGGAGCCCTGCCGGCTGCTGCAGATCTGGATTGAACCCAGCGCCTACGGCACGCCCCCCAGCTACGAGCAGAAGCCGTTCCCCCTCGATGGGGGCTGGACGTTGCTGATCGATCCCGAACGGCGGGACGGCGCCATGGCGATCCAGGGGGCGATGCGACTCTGGCGCGCCCAACCCCAAGGAGGTGGGGTCCTGGCCCTGCCCCTGGCCGCCGAGGCCCCCGGCTGGCTGCAGCTGATCAGCGGATCGGGCCGCGTCGAACTCAGCAACGGCGCCGAGGCCGTCGCAGTTCAAGCGGGGGATGGACTGGGCATGGCGGCGGGGCAAGGGACAGCCTTCACGGCGGGCCCCGACGGCGCCGATCTGCTGGTGTTTAAGTGGCATCCGCATCATGGGCAAAACGATTGTAGAGAAAATCCAGGGCTTGATTGCGCAGTTCGTAGTACTTAGGATCTTCCATCATGTCCTCCCGATGGCGAGGGCGCTGGAAATCAATCGTCAACACTTCTCCAATCGACGCCGCCGGTCCGTTGGTCATCATCACCAGTCGATCGGCAAGGAACAGGGCCTCATCAATGTCATGGGTGATCATCAGCACCGTGCATTTCTGGGTGTTCCAGATGTTCAGCAATTCCTCCTGCAGCTCCTCCTTGGTGATGGCATCCAGGGAGAGCTCAGTGAACCAGATCAGCTCCTGCTTCATCCCCAGGTAGCGCCGATCGCTGAGCAGCCGGCTCAGCTCCGGCCAGTGGCGGGGTTCGGCGCAGTACTGACAGGCCTCCAGCAAGGCCTTGGTGAGGGCGATGTGGGTGTTGGGATAGGCCAGGCCAGATCGCCAGATCCTCCGCCACGGCCCGATCCAACCAGGGGGCGCCGATACAAAACCCATCCAAACTGCCGTCCTTGAGGTCGGCGAGCATCTGGGCTGGGGGGATGGTCTGCAGGTGAACATCGCGGTCGGGATCGATCGCGCTGGCCGCCAACCAGTAGCGCAGCAGCAGGTTGTGCATCGAGGCCGGATGGACGATGCCGAGGGTGTGGGGTTCGCGGTTGTGGCTTTGCAGCCAGGCGCGGTAGTCCTCCACCGTGACCACCCCCTGGTCGGCGATCCGTTTGGCCAGGGTGATGCCATGGCCATTGCGGCTCAGGGTGAGGGCACTCACTGAGCAACGCAATGCCGCGACGACGCCGGATCATGGGGAGAAAACAATGGGTGAACACAACAAAGAAGCCTCGAGGAAAAGAAGACAAACGCGAGCCAATCAACCCAGGACATGGGTCAACAACTAAGCCGCCTACGCGCCACTAAAAACCAATAAGACTGCACCTTGATAGCCAGCCCTTGCCAGCCATCCACGCCTCAACTAATCGGCATCAACAACACCGGCATGAACAATGAGAGCCAAGCCCTCAAGCACAAGCCATCATCAACCAAAGCCGAGAGTTCAACTCACCTCAATACGCGATAAAAGCTATTTTTAATGGGCAGTCGACTACGAAAAGCCGCCGAAAAAACCGAAGTTCACAAGCGATCATTCCCGTGGGAACAGGATCGCCACAAATCACCCACCTTGAGCTAATCAACTCAAAGCAATACGTTTTTGTCTCTTGAGACGGCGGAAGCCCTAACGATGACTAAAAACGGAAGGGCTTCCAGTCAACTCTGGGGTAGTTCATCCCCACAGCCGCGGGAATGGATGCGACGCTGACCCCGACGGCAGCGCCGGGATCCGCAACGTTGGCGCTGGGCGGCCTGATGGGCAGAGGACATGGCGGCTTCGCGGCGGGTGCTAAGGAGACAACGGCGGGGCCGTTGGCTGAAGTACGCCAACCTTAAGGAGTGCTGCGGGCGTCTGGGTGACGAAATCCCCCACAATTGCCAATGCAACCCATCAGCCCACGTGATCGGTTCGCACGGACCCTTTCCTGTCGGAGGGCCGAGAATCCAAGACTCCATCCTTTTCAAGCCAGCCTGGCCAGCCTGTCAAAGGATGATCGACGGACCTCAAGACATCGACTGGAGATAGCGCAGAGGGTCACGAGCAGGCCCTCCAGTTGACATATCACCACCTCCTGGCCAAAGCGCTTCCTCCGCCAGCTGGCCCAATGCGCTCTCAGCCGGTGAGCTGGCAACCGCCGGCCGACCGAAGGCCCTTCTGCGGCAACAGATGCACATCCGCCAGGTTGAGCCAATCGTTCATGCGCTCGGCCGGTTGCAGCGGCAGCAACCGAACCCCTTTGTGGTGCTCAAGCGCGGCAGCCAGCTCAGCCTTCGTGGGCCCCTCGCCCGCCAGGAGCCATACCAAATTTGGCAGATCACTGAGTTTCAGGATCACAGACACCAAGAGCTGCATGTCCTACTTCTTGTTCATCGAACCCGAATAGAGCAGCACCAGATCCTGCTCGCCGATCCCAAGCTCCTGGCGGTAGGAGTTGCTGTTCCGCTGCTCCTGGCCCTGGGGCTGGATGGCGTCCAGATCCACCCAATTGGGGAAAAGTACTGTTTTGCTGGGCACCACTCCCTTGGCCACAGCACGCCGCACCATGGAGCCACTGATGCTGCTGACAACATCAATGCCCTGCAGAATACGACGCTCCCATGCGTACGCCAGCCTTCTCATTCTCGTTCCCTTAAGGATCCCCAAGTTAAACGCCGCATCAAGCTCAAAATCCTGAATAGGCAGCCAGGGATGGGTGGCACGGCCGCAAAGGTGACCCAGGAGCAAGGCGCCAGGGGCACAAAAAAGGGCTGGTGCCACCGTGATCACCACATCCAGCAACCAAAACCATTGAGCAAAAAATGGAGGCAAACTTGTGAGGGCAAAGCCTTACCCAATGGAGCAGCCGCGTCAGTCCGTTGGGCCTGGCGGGAACTCAGTGGCGACAGCACATCACCTTGGCACCGGCAAGGGACTCACCGTGGGACTTGTTGCCATCCCTCGACCGGTAAACCAAACAGCAAGTTCTCCCGTGTATTTACCAATCCCCACAGGCTCAGGAAAAAATTGATGCCATAAATCAGCAACTCGATCGACCCAATGCTATCAATTTCAGCAATGCGTTGCAGTGAACGCAAAACACCTCTGCTCACGTTAATTGATAGACTGCCTGACTCAATAAGCATTAGAATCACGACCGCGCAGGAGCGTCATCAGCAAAATCTTGAGATCAAGCCTGAAGCTCCAGTTCCTGATGTAATCCACATCAGCCTGCACCCGTGATGCCATTTTTTCATCCGTCTCCGTGGCGCCCCGCAAGCCCAAGACCTGAGCCCAACCTGTCATACCGGGACGCATGGCATGACGCCGCATGTAGGTCTGCAAGCGAACACGGTAGCGTTCATTATCAGGAACGGAGTGGGGGCGGGGGCCGACCAGGCTCATCTCACCTCGGAGCACATTCATCAATTGAGGCAACTCATCAAGATTTGATGCCCGCAAAAATGAACCCAGTTTAGTGATTCGCGAATCACCGCGCTTGGCCTGCACCATCGCCTGTCCATTCTCCTGAATCCACATCGTGCGAAACTTGAAGCAGGTGAACGGGACTCCTCCTAAACCGTAACGGGTTTGACGAAAGAGGCTAGGCCCAGCTGATTCAACCCGTACAGCCAGGGCAATAGCCAAGAGAATTGGAGAGAGCAGCACCACCAGCACAGCGCTAACCAGCCGATCAGCCCCATGTTTAACAACCCGCTCAATCGGACTGACCTCAGCACCTGATAATTGCAGGGCAGCGACCGGTCCAAAATGGCAAAGAATTGGCTCATAATAACCACGCTGAAGCCAACGGGGAATCACCAAAACCGGCTGAGTCTGATCCTCCAACATAGCCAGTATTCGATCAAGTTCATGGGAATTCCCTGGATCCTCAACCAGCCATTGATCAGGGTGATTGGCCTCCAAGACGGCCGGAAGACTATCAAGATTGGTCAGCCCCTCCTTGCCATCATTAGTCCATAAGAACAGCGGCTCGATGGAGTTACCCAGCCATCTCGACGACTTTATCTTGGAAGCAAGCTCATCAAAGCCCTGAGACGTACCGATATATCCATCAACGCGCATAGCATGGCAGTGCACTCTCAAATATCCAAACAATTGGCGGGAAACAACATGAGAAAAGAGAAGCCAAGCCCCGGAAGTCAAGAACCAAGTGCTTATCAACTCACGGGAAAACATATGACCAACTCTCAAGCCATAAAAACCAAAACAAATCGAGCCGACGATCAAGCCCCACAAAAGGAACACACGACGGAACATATTTGGAAGAGAACGAGCACGAAATTTGCTATAAAGCCCCGACACCAAAGCCAGTTTGGCCACTAAAAAACCGGAAATTATGGCCAAAACTCGGCAGCGAAAATCAAAGTCCCCATCCCTAAGAATTGACAAGACACCAAGAAATAATGGCACCATGACTGCATCGAGCAGGAGGTGAAAGCGCTGAATATCTCTGCCGTAATCATGCAATTGACCTGCAGGGAACAACGTGCCGAGGCGTGGCAAATCATCATTCCGGAATGATTGGCCTGAGCTGGCAACAGGCGTGGTTGATGATTGCACTACAACGATCCCTAGACGAGCAAGATCAGAGCATGGAAAGTTTATGAGATAGTCAACGATGAGAATCGGACCTTGACTAGAAATGGGAGCAAACTTGCAATAAATTTACAGCAGACTGACCCAGATTGATGAGAAGCCATTCCATCGGTCTCGAGGCCAATCCTGGCTGGAAGCATGCTGGCTCGTCAGTTCTGCATTGTTGGTGATGCATGCGCCCCCAAGCAGGATCCCAACCATGTCCCTTCGGTGGAGTGCTGATTAAAAGAGCCCGCCCAACATCGGTTGCCGATGCATTATGAAAACGAAAAGTCGCCCAGACGATAGAATTAATCAGAATGCCTGTCATGGCCTGGCCAAGCCCTTAGCGCCGAACCGTGAACGGAACTCCTTGATCGCCATCGTCCGAATGGGCCTCACAGGATTGCGAGCGACTCTTGAAGGGCGCCGTACCAATCCATAACGTAGTGGTACCAGTCTTCCCCAGCCAGGGCAAGGATGTCCGGGCCGTGGCGCTCAAATCGTTGAAGCAGATCGCCCTAGGCAACCAAGTAGCGATCCGTCCAATTTTCAACGGAAACGAGTTTCCAATTTAATTCCATCATCCATGCATCAATCTCCTCAACAACGATAGGATTTTCAAATTCCGTACCCAGGGATTTGGGCAGTTCCATCCCCCGTGGCCGTGAATAGTCATAGACGAGCAAGTGCGCGCCAGCTCCGCAGGTCGTCCGCATCGATCTCAGGGCCGCTCGCTAGCCTGGAAATGCATAAAACGAGTTAAAACGATATACCAAATCGAAGGACTTTCGCGTCAGTGGCTCCAAGCCAACCACATCGATCTGCTCGAAATCGACAGCGGGGTAGCGCCTGCGGGAATAGTCAATCAACGCAGCATCGATGTCAACACCTTCAACAGCCCCCACGCTTGGCGACAGAACCAATCAGCGGTCCCGCCTCGATCACAGCCGACGTCTAGCAGACGTCTAGCCGACGTCCAGCAGCAGGGGAATCGTCGCGCGAGGCAAGGACTGCGCCCCCTGAGCAATCGCGTTGTCTTCCCCTGGATGGGCGTCGTCGCCACCACAAACCATGGCCCGAATCGACTTGCCCTGCGGGGAATTCATTCGAAATCGCATGGCCGTCTAAAGCAACGCCCATCAGGGATTTGGGAGCACCAAACCAAGCAGCTCTCCCTTAGCCATGTCTCTAACAATTTTGGCCCCCTGACCATCCATGCCCCACCGCAAGACGCCAGACCAATCCAACTAGCATGGGCAGATCCAGGGCATTCGCCATCGGCCCATGCTGCGCTTCATCGCCAACGTCATCTGGTTTCTCTGCGGCGGTGTCCTGATGGGGCTGGGCTGGTGGCTGGCGGGCCTTGTGGCGGCGATCACGATCGTGGGCCTGCCCTGGGCCCGCGCCTGTTTCACCATCGGCTCCTTTTCCTTCTGGCCCTTTGGCCAGGAGGCCATCAGCCGCCGCGAGCTCACCGGCCACGGCGATCTGGGCACGGGCCCGCTGGGGTTGGTGGGCAACGTGATCTGGTTCCTGCTGGCGGGCTGGTGGTTGGCCATCGGCCACCTCAGCTCGGCCCTGGCCTGCTTCATCACGATCATCGGCATTCCCTTCGGCCTGCAACACCTCAAGCTGGCGCTGATTGCCCTGGCCCCCATCGGCCTCGAGATCGTGCCCACGCGCCGGTCGCTGCTGGGCTGAGCGGTCGGGCCTTACTGTCGCCAGGTGTGTGCGTAGCCAAGCGGTGCTCAGGGAAGAGGGGAGCCGAGCCGAAGAACTCAAGCTCCTGGGCTGGCCTCCGGAGAAGGTGCGCCGCTATGAGGAGCTCTGGGAGTACCGCCAGCGCTGGGGGGCGATCAACCTCGAGCGCGACGATCGTGTCTTTCTGCGCGACGCGGAGGCCGCCCTGCCCCGGCGCGTGAGCGGCCGAGGCGCCCAGAAGAAGGCCACCAAGGACAAATCCCACTACCGCTGGCTGGCCTTCTACCTCGAGGCCATGACATCCGGGGAGCAGGCTCCCAGCCTGGCGGAAGGGGAAGAGGGAGCCTGGGCCATCCTCCTGGAGGAGGAACTCAAGGCCCTCGACTACTACCAACCCGTGCTCGGCCTGCCGGACACCTTGCGCACCAAGGCCTTCCAGCCCGAGCGGGAGCGTTGGGCCGCCCTAGCGACCGCGGAAGGACGGCTAGCCGCCTTCGATTTCCTCGCCCCCCTCACTGCCCTCAAGGCCAGCGGCCCCTCCCCCTGGAAGCCCCTGCGCGGCGACTCCACCGACAGCACCTATCCCGTGCTGGCCGGGGAAGTGGCCCAGCAGTTTCGCAGCACGGTGCGCCAGGAGGTGCTGGCGCTCACCCGCCGCACCTATCCCTCCCTGGCCGAGACCACCAAACCGGAACCGACTGAAGACGCCTCCGCCTGAGCCGGACAGGATCCTGCGCCAGCCAGTGGACCGGGAGCTTGCCACCCTGAAACCAGCCGCCGCTCCAGCCATGCGCTTCCCCACCACTGTTCTGTTCGCAGCCTTCACCTGCACCAGCCTGCTGGCCAGCTGTGGGCCGGCCTTCCAGGCCAGTGGCCCTCCGGCCTCGCCCACGGCCGCCCCGGCCGCGCCTCACGGTTCCAGCCTGCTGAGCCCCCTGGAGCGGGCCCGGGCCGCCGTCAAGCTCAGCGGTGCCGCCAGCCAGCGCAGGCTGGACGCGGCCCTCAAGGCGGCGCCTTGACGGCCGATGGCGGACGGCCCAGCAGCAGCACCAGCGGCAACACCACCAGAAACACCCCCGCCAGGGTGCGAAACACATCGCCGTAGGCCAACAAGGTGGCCTGGCGATCCACCTGCTGGCTGAGCAGGTGCAGAACCTGCCCCTCCGGTTGCACGGTGCCCGC
Organism: uncultured cyanobacterium; assembly: GCA_903856805.1. Classification (GTDB taxonomy): domain Bacteria; phylum Cyanobacteriota; class Cyanobacteriia; order PCC-6307; family Cyanobiaceae; genus Cyanobium. Next base: position 10,839 of record CAIOCZ010000012.1, read on the forward strand.
AGCTCGCTGACTGAGCCAGATCTGCAGACTGTGCAGCCGCTCCTGCAGCAGGGGATTGGTGCTGGCGAGATGCTCCACCAGCTGGGCGCGATGGACCGCCCGCTGGCGATCCAGCACCACCGTGAGCAGGGCAATGCCGAAGCTCCCCCCCAGCTGGCGGCTGAGGTTGAACAAGCCACTGCCCGCCCCCACCTCGTTCCGAGGCAAGGGGCCGAGGCTGGCCAGGCTGAGGGGCAGGAACATCAACACCGTGGTGCTGCCCCGGAAGATCAACGGCCAATAGAGCGAAGGCTCCCCGGTGTCCGGGTTGATCGCCGCCAGTTGCAGCATGGTGACCACCATCAACACCCCACCAACGGTGATCAGCAGGCGCGGATCGATGCGGCTCACCACCCGTCCCAGCAGGGCCATGGTCACCGCCGAGGCGAGGGCGCCAGGCAGCATCAGCATGCCGGTTTGGGTGGCGGTGTAGCCCAACTGGGACTGGGCAAAAATCGGCACGATGAACACCGTGCCGTAGAGGCCCATCCCCAGGGCCATCGAAAACAGGGTGCCGGCCGCCAGGGAGCGGTACCGCAGCACCCGCAGATCCACCGCCGGCGCCCGCTGCCGCAACTCCCACACCACAAATAGGGGGAGGGCAATCAACGCCACCAGGGTCAGCTGGCGGATGCCGCTGTTCTCCAACCAGTCGTACTGATGCCCCTGCTCCAGCACCAGCTGCAGGCTGCCCAGGCCGGCGGCGAGCAGCACAATCCCGAACCAATCCACCGCCGCACGACCCCCGCCAGGCCCCTTTGCGGCGTCGGCCGGGCCTTCCTGATCGGGCTCCAGAAAGGCGAACGCCAGCAGCACCGTCAGCACCCCCAGGGGCAGGTTGATAAAGAAAATCCAACGCCACCCCAAACTGTCCGTGAGCCATCCCCCCAGGGTGGGGCCGAGGGCAGGGCCGGCCAACACCACGATCCCGAAGGCCGCCTGGATGATGCCCTGGGCCGCCGCCGGCAGGGTCTGGAACAGAATCGCCTGGGCCTTGGGCAGCAGTCCGCCCCCCAGCAGGCCCTGCAGCACCCGGGCGAGCACCAGCAACGGCAGGGAGGGGGCCAGGCCACAGAGCACCGAGGCCCCCGTGAAACCCACCAGCGAAAAGATGAAATAGCGGCGCTGGCCGAACACATTGCTGAGCCAATTGCTCAGGGGAATCATCACCACCGTGGCGATCGCATAGCCCGTCACCACCCAGCCCACCTCCGCCAGGGTGGCGCTCAGGCTGGCCTGAATATTGATCAGGGCCACATTGGTGATGCTGGTGTCGATGATCTCCAACAGGGCCCCGATGGAGGCCGTGATCACGACCGCCCACTGGCGGACGCTGAGGGTCATCGACGCCGCACCCGCACGCTGGCGGAGAGCCCCGGCACCAGGGGCAGACCCTGGATCTGCTGGGGATCCAGGGCGATGCGCACGGTGACGCGCTGCACCACCTTGGTGAAATTGCCGCTGGCGTTATCCGGGGGGAGCAGTGCGAAACGGGCGCCGGAGGCCGGGGCGATGCCGATCACCTGGCCCCGCAACTGGCGATCCGGCCAGGCATCGATCCTCACCTCCGCCGGTTGACCTGGCCGCAGGGCCGTCAGCTGGGTTTCCTTGAAGTTCGCCTCCACCCAGGGCACCAAGCCCACCAGGGTCATCAGGGGTTGACCGGGCAGCACCTGACGACCCGGCTCGGCGGCGTGGGAGCCGATCCGGCCGGCACTGGGGGCCACGATCCGGGTGTAGGCCAATTCGAGCCGTTGCCGGGCAAGGGCGGCCTGGGCCTGGGTGATCCTGGCCCGGGCCGCCCCAGCTTTCTGGACATCCACCCCCACCTGCCCCTCCCGGGCCTGGGCGGTCTGGCGGGTGGCTTCGCTGCTGCTGAAGGCCGCCTGGGCTTTGCTGTAGGCCGCCCGGGCCCGGTCGGCCTCCTGCTGGGACACTCCTCCCTCCCGGGCCAGGGCCTCCAGGCGACGCAGGTCCACCTCGGCACGGCCCAGCTCGCTACGGGCCGCCAGCTGGTCGGCGAACGCCTGGCTCTCGGCGGCGGCGGCGGTGCTGGCGCTGGAGCCCGCCTGGGCGGCCATCGCCCCGGCCTCGCGGCGGGCCTGCAGCAGATCGGCCTCGGCCTGGGCCAACTGGGCCCGACCTTCACGATCATCCAGCTGCACCAACAGCTGGCCGGCGCTCACCGCCTGGTCGTCCTGAACCAACACCCGGGTGATGGTGCCGGGGACCCGACTAGCGATCTCCGTGAGGTGGGCCTGCACCTGGGCGTTATCGGTTTCCTCGAGGCCCCAGTGGGTCACCACCCAAGCCGCGATGCCGCCCATGGCGACCAGGCCCAACAGGGGCAACAGCCAGGGGCGCCCCGCCGACCCTGGCGCCTCGGGTTGCTTCGGAACCGGCGCCCCAGCGGCGTTCGGAGCCTTCTGCTGGGAGTCCGTCTTGGGTTCAGGCGTTGTCACCGTCCCCACCTAGACAGGCGCTAGCTGCTGACGCTACCTCCCAGAGGGCCAACCCACCCCCCCGACCGCGGGCCGCCAGCCAGCGGCCCCCGCCCTCCGTGGCCCCGGTGCCGATCAGGGCAAAGAACGGCCCCTGCCGCGCGGCTGGGCTCGGCAGCGCCTGGTTGAGCCAGGGCCTGGCCGCCGGACCGAGCTGCCAACGGTCGAACCGGAACCGCAACAGCGGCCGGCCACCGCCCAGCGCCCCCGCGCCCACAAACCGCAGCTCCAGGCCGCCGAGCCGCACCGCATTCACCAGCCGCAGCCCCCCTGAACCCTCGCCAAGGGCGATCTCCAAACGGGCGCCAAGGCTCCGCAGCAGGGCGGCCGCCAGGGGCAAGGGCCGGCGGCCGGCCCGGGGCCACACCTGCCGCAACATCCAGCAGCCCACCACATCGGGGGCGGTGAGGCCCGTGCCCTGGCGCCGTCCCTGGCGTTCCAGGGCCAGCAGGGCATCGAGTTCCGGCAAGGCCATGGGGGACGACACAGGCGATTGGAGATGCGGCAGCCGTGGCCGTGGTCACACTGAACCAGTGCCCAGGGCGCACCATGCCAGCTCCGCTTCCGCCCCGCAACCGAACGGCCCCGGGCCGGGCGGGGGGGGCCCCGATCGACCATGCGCTGCGGCTGCGTCAGCTCTGGAACGCCTATCTGCTGGCGATGCTGTTTCACGTGCAGCTGGGGCTGATGCCCCTGTTCCATGGTGTGTCGCCCAAGATCCAGAGCCAGGTGGCCCCTGGGCAGCTGCCGCTGCTGTTCTCGGCGATGCTGGTGTACTTCCTGGTGCCGCTGGCGGCCTTGCTGTTGATCAGCTGGGCCGCCAGCGATCCCGGCCATCCCCGCCGCTGGCGGGCCTGGCGGCGCTTCCATTTCGGCCTGAGCCTGCTCTACACGCTCACCAACCTGCCCCATCTGCTGGCGGACATCCTGGTGCCCGATGCCCGGGGCGACCAGGTGGCCCTGATGCTGGTGTTGGTGGGGATCGGACTGCTGATCAATCTGGAGGGGTGGCGCTGGTGTGCGCAGCCCAGGCGAGACACTGGCCCGGCGGCCCCCGCCCCCCGCCGCTCCGCCGCTGCTCACCCCGATGCGCGTCCAGCAACCGATTCTGATCCTGGGTGGCTTCCTGATCACCGCTGAGGCCTATGGCCCGATGCGCGACCAGCTCGCCGTCCTCAGCGGCCAGACCGTACGGCTCGTGGAGGTCAGTCGGCTGGAGTGGATGCTCACCGTGTTTCCAATGGCCTGGGCCCGGATCCTCGATCGGGTGGCGGCGGTGGCCGCGGAGCTGGCGGCCCACTCACCCACCGGCCGGATCACCCTGGTGGGCCACAGTTCCGGCGGCATCATGCTGCGGCTGTATCTCGACGATCAGCCCTTCGAGGGACGGCGCTACAACGGCCGTGCCCTGGCCGATCGGCTGGTGATGCTGGGCAGTCCCCATACCGCCCTTAAGGCCACGGTGATGCGGCAGCGGGTGGACCGTCTCCTGCCCGGGGCCCGCTTCGCCAACGATTCGGCGGCGGCGGTGCGCTATCTCTCGGTGGCCGGCGCCATCCAGCTGGATCCGGCCACCGGTCAGGCCAGTGCCACCGCCCGGCGCCTGGCCCCCACCGCCTACCGCAACAGCACCGGCAACGCCGGCGACCGGGGCGATGGCCTGGTGCCGGTGGAGTCGGCCCTGTTGCAGGGTTCCGATCCCCTGGTGCTGGAGGGGGTGGCCCATGGTGGCGCCTTTGGCCCGCGCTGGTACGGCAGTCCCGAGGTGGTGACGCAGTGGTGGGCAGCCCTGCGCTGATCGGCATCGAATTCGGCGTGGAAGTGTTGATCCTTTTGGCCAGCACGGTCCGTCGTCCTGAGGGTGGACCATCGTCCCCGGGGTTTCCTCCATGTCCAGCCACGCCCCAACGGCCACGATCGCCCTCCCGCAAACCAGCCCAGTCCCGGCCTGGGCCCGCACCCTGGCCCGCCGTCCCCTGCAGCTGACCGTGGACGGCCAGAGGCTGGCCGGAGACCTGGTGATCCCCGCGCGTCCGGAGGGGCTGGTGCTGTTCGTGCACGGCAGTGGCAGCAGCCGCTTCAGCCGCCGCAACCGCGCCGTGGCCACGGCTCTGCAGCAGAACGGCCTGGCCACCCTGCTATTTGACCTGCTCAGCCCCGTGGAGGAGGCCATCGATCGTCGCGATGGCAGCCTGCGCTTTGATCTCCCGCTGCTGAGCCGGCGCACCCTCGGAGTTCTCCAAGCCCTCGACGAGCACCCCTGGCTGAAGGAACTACCGATCGGGCTGTTCGGTGCCAGCACCGGCGCCGCCGCCGCCCTCCAGGCCGCCGCCGGGCGGCCCGATCGGGTGCAGGCCTTGGTGTCGCGGGGGGGACGACCGGATCTCGCCGGCGCGATGCTGACGGCGGTGCGCTGCCCCGTGTTGCTGTTGGTGGGGGAGAACGATCCGGAGGTGCTGGAGCTGAACCGCGAAGCCGCCCACCACCTCCACTGCCCCCACCAACTCACCGTGATCCCGGGCGCCAGCCACCTGTTCGAGGAGGCCGGGGCGCTGGAGCAGGTGGGCGGGTTGGCCAGCAGCTGGTTTGCGGCCCATCTGGATCGCCCCGCCTGATCAGGCCCGGCAGCAAGCGCCTGGCGACCCTGGGCTCCGCTCCGGGGCGATCAAATCGGCCGCCCAACAGGCCTCGGCCAGGAGCTGATCGAACAGGGAGGGGGTCGGAGCCAGCAGATCGATCCAGGCCCCCAGATCGGCGGCAGCGGGAGGGCCGGTGCTGCCGATCCGCAGGCGCTCCCCCAGCAGCAGGGCTCCCAGCTCCGCCACCAGCGTCTCCCGGGGCTGGCTCGATGGGCCGATCACGGCCTGGATCCAGCGGGCCAGGGGAAGCTCATGCCCCGGGCGGTCGTTGGGCCCATCGGAACCGCAGCCCAGCGGCACGGGCACGGGCCCGGCCGCCAGCACCGCCGCCGCCGCCGCCCAGCGCTGCTGCCGCGTGCCGGCCCCCTGGGCCAGCTGGCGGCGGCGCTGGGCCCGCCAGTCCGGCAGGCTCGGGCCCCGCAGATCCGCCACGTTGAACACCAGCAGCGGCCTCACCGCCCCCCCCTGGCCCAGGGTCCGCAGGAGGGGGATGCCCTCACTTCCCCGGCGGGGGACCAACCCATGGACGCGGGCCTCCGCCCGGCTGCACCACCAGGGCAGGGGGGCCCCCAGCAGTTGCTGCCCCAGGTAGAGCAAGGCCGGATTGGCCCCTCGGTAGGGGCGGCCGCTGAACAGCCGGGCCTGGGGGCCCCGGGTTGGATCCCAGGGGCGCCGCCAGGGAGAGATCCCCGCCTCCAACAGGGCCAGCAGCCCGGACACCAGCTCACGGGGGGCGGCGGGGGCAGAGGAGGCAGAGGGGGCCATGGCAGCGGCGCGGAGAACCTGCCGGATCAATGCCACCGGCTGCCATCAGGGCCCTAGCCCCAAGGCCAGCCCCACCTCACCGGGCTGCCACGACCACGATCTGATCGGCCCCGTAGCCCTGGGCCAGGGCCAGCAAGTCCCGTTCCTCCTCATCGGCCCGGGTGCAGGCGAAGCCATAACGGGCCCGCACCCGTTCGGAGGCCAAGCGCAGGGCCGTGCAGGCCCGGGCCGTCAGCTCCCCCACCGCCAGCTGATCCCCCGGCCGCAGGTGCTCAAGAATCACCGTGGAGGGGGAATAGAGCGCACTGAGGCGGCCATCGGGCCACTCCAGTTGCAGATGCACTTCCGGCACGCAGGCAGGGCAGGGGTGGGAATCCTTGCTGAAGCCGGAGCGGCGCGTGGTGCGGATGGGTACCGCTCCAGTCCGGCGTTCAGTGGAACGCCCCGAACCCGGTGAAGGGCGCGGCACCCTGCAGATCCGCCCGTTGATCCCCCAACCGCAGCCGCACCCCTGCCCCCGGCTGGAACTGACCGATCGTGGCCAGCTCCAGGGCCGGCAGGGGAGCCACGAGCTCAGCCAGGGCGGCCAAGCGGTCGGGCTGAACTGCCAGGAGGAAGCCAAAGCTGGGGAAACAACTGATCCAGTCCTCCAGGTCCACGCCCGGGGGTGGCGTAATCGCTCCCAAATCAATCTCCAGGCAGCACCCTGCGGCCTCGGCGAACATCGCCGCCGTGCCCACGAGGCCCCCCATGCTGATGTCCTTGGCGGCATGCACCAACCCCTGCTCCGCCAGCTCCGGCAGCAGGGCAAGCTGGCGCCGCACCAGCAGGGGGTCGGCGTGGGTGGCCGCATCCCAGAACAGGTAGTGGCGATGAAAGCGACCGACGGGATTCAGCAGCAGCATGAGCTGATCACCGGGGGAGGCGGCCCGGGCCGAGAGCAGCCGCGGACCGGCACTGCCCAACACCGCCACTGAGAGGGCCGTGAAGGGACTGGCGAGGTTGGTGTGGCCGCCCACCATCGGCACGGCAAAGGTGTCACAGGCCCGGCGCATGCCCGCCAAAAGCTGATCGGCCGGCTCCACACCCCGGCTCCAGAGACTGTTCACCACCGCAAGCGGGCGCCCACCCATGGCGGCGATGTCACTGAGGTTGACCAGCACCCCACACCAACCGGCAAACCAGGGATCGTCGTCCACAAAGGTGGGATTGAGACCTTCGCAGGCCAACAGCAGGGGGCCCGCCTGAGCCGGAACCAGACCCGCGTCATCGCCGAGGGCAGCCGCAGCACCAAGGCTCGGAAACGGCTGATGGCAGAACACGGCTGCAGGTCGCTGGATCTCCCCCTTGCCAAGCAACCCTGGCAGCGCCGCCAAGCGGGCCGCCAACGCCGCCAGGTCGGGGGCGCTCACGCGGCCTGCACCAGGGCCGTCGGCCGGCACTCGCGGGAGGGGTGGTAGTAGTTGAGATCGGCTTCCATCAGGTGATGGGTGACGCCATGGAGATCCTGCGTCTCCAGCGAGTGCCAGTGCAGCCGCTCGAAGAAGCGAACGTTCTGGAGCTGCACCGTGGCCAGAAAGCGCTGGCAACCCCAACCATGGGCGGTGGTGACGGCCTTCCAGATCAGCCCCTTGCCGATCTGATTGTGGCGGCGGTGGGAGGCGTCGACCCCCAAGCGTCCGCCATACCAAAGGCCAGGGCGTTCCTCCAGAATCCGCACCACCCCCACGACGCCGTCTCCAGGGCCGACCCCCTCCAGGCGGTGATCCAGGGCGACGATGGGGTAGGCGTGGGCATCGAGATCATCGCGATCACAGCCATCAAACAGGGTCTGCTCCTGACAGAAGATCGTCCGTCGCAGGCGCCAGTAGGCCTGAAGCGATTGGCGGTGGTGGTGCACCAGATGGAAGGAGTAGCGCTCGGAGCTGGCGGTGGGCGAAAGGCGGAAGTCGTCGGCATCGATGCCAAGGCCGAAGCGCACCGAGGGGGTGAAGGCCGCCGGGGCCGAGCTGACACTGCGACCGATCGTGTGGCTGGAGGGATCGATGAAGAACATGGATCGCTACCCAGGGAAGAGACGTTCAGGAAAAGAGGGACAGGGCCGAGCAGGCCCCGCATTTGGCACAGCCGGCCGCCATCGTCTCGGCGCGCAGGTCGGAGGCACGCAACTGCGCACCCACCGCCTCGTAGAGCTCCACCATGAAGTCGGTGGAGGGGGCGGGATGGTGCTGCAACGGAGTCCCAGCAATCGGAACAAACGGCACCACGAAGGGATAGACACCGATGGCGATCAGACGTTCGCTGCAGGCGATCAACGCTGCGGCGCTATCACCGAGGCCCGCGAGCAGGTAGGTGGACACCTGGCCACGTCCGAAGACCGCCACGGCCTGCTCAAACGCCGTGAAATAGCGCTCCAGGCTGAGTTCGGCCTTGCCGGGCAGCACCCGACGACGCACCTCAGGCTCCACCACCTCCAGGTGCATCCCCAGGCTGTCCACTCCGGCCTCCTTCATCCGCTGGAACCAGAGCGGATCCTCCGGGGGCTCGCACTGGGCCTGGATCGGCAGCGCCACCCGCGCCTTGACGGCGGCGGCGGTCTCGGCCATCAACCGGGCCCCGCGGTCCTCTGTATTGGGGGTGCCAGTGGTGAGGACCAACTGCCGCACCCCGTCGAGCCGCACCGCGGCTTCCGCCACCTCCGCCACCTGCTCGGGGGTCTTGCGCACCACGGTGCGACCATCGTCGAGGGACTGCTCGATCGCGCAGAACTGACAGGACTGACTGCGATCCCGAAAGCGGATGCAGGTCTGCAGCAGGGTGGTGGCCAAGACATCCCGGCCGTGGAGAAGGGCGATGGCCTGATAAGGGATGCCTTCGGCGGTCTGGAGGTCGTAAAAGCGGGGTTGGGGCGGAGCCGCCACCGTGGCCAGGGCAGGCCCCCCATCGCCTGCCTCCCGGGATTCCATCAGGGCGATGGCTCCGTCGGCATCGGAGCTGAGCTGATAGGGGGAATGCTGGGAGGCGCGGTTGTACACCGGCACCATCACCGTGGTGCCCTCAATGGTGAGGGCCCGGTGGTCGGAGGGGCCCGCCCCGCCGCGGCGACCCTGGTTGCCGGGAACGGCCGGATCGATCACCCCATGGACCTGCAGGGCGGTGAGCAACCGGCCCAGGGAGGGATCAGCCATGGATCACCTCCTGAACCATCGGAGCCTCCGGGGCCCTGGCTACCGCATCACCGCGGGGAAACGGCTCGTTAACGGCGGCGTGAACCAATGGATCCATCCCCTCGCCTACCGCCGCGTGCACCGCCTCGTCTACCACAGCGTCGACGTGGCGGGCCGCACGTCGATCAATGCGCAGACCCAGCAGATCGGGACGGCTGTAATGACCCACGCTGTCCATCATCCGCTTGCGTTTGGTAATCAACGAACGGTCCAACTCGGCGATGGCCAGTCCCTCCCCATCGGGCAAGGGGCCCGCCAGATAACGGCCCTCAGGACTGATCACGGCGGTATGACACCCCCCCTGAAAGGCCTTGTGGAGCGCCGTGGTGCTGGTGATCCGGGCGTGATCCTCCGGCTCCAGCCAGCCACTGGCACAGATCACGAAACAGCCGGCCTCCAGGGCGTGATGGCGCATGGTCACAGCGGTCTGATCACTGAAGATCGGCCCCACCAGGGAGCCGGGGAATTGGGCGCAATGCAGCTCCTCCCCCTGGGTCATCAGGCTGAAGCGCGCCAGGGGGTTGTAGTGCTCCCAGCAGGCCAGGGCCCCAATCCGGCCCAGGGCGGTGGACACCACCCGCAGGCCCGACCCATCCCCTTGCCCCCAGACCATGCGTTCGTGGTAGGTGGGGGTGATCTTGCGACGTTTCAGCACGATCGTTCCCGTGTCATCGATCAGGAGTTGGGTGTTGTAGAGGCTGCCCCCATCCCGTTCGTTCAGCCCCAGCAACACATGCAGCCGCAGCCGACGGGCTGCCGCGGCAATCTGGTCGATTTCAGGACCAGGAACGGTGGGCGATTGCCCATAGAGCTGGAGATGGGAAGGACCCATCAACACCGCCGGTTCGACGAAGGAGAAGTAGGGGTAGTAGGGAAGAATCGTCTCGGGAAAAACGATCAACTCCACGCCGGCGGCGGCGGCCTCCTCCATGGCCTCGATCACCCTGAGCACCGTGCCGGCAAGGCTGAACAACACCGGCCGAATCTGGGCGGCGGCAACCTTGAGTGTGCTGGCCATGGCTCAGGGGTGCGTGCAGGTTCGGGGGGAAGGATTCACAGGGTCCAAGTGTCGAGAATCACGGCCCCTTCCTTACGATGCATCAACATGATGTCCAACACATCCAGGGGGTTCACAGGGCGGATACCGGGAATGAGCGCGCCTTCGCCATGGCCATAGAGGGCCTGAAGGGCAAAGCGACAGGCATAGACTTTGCCGCCCTGATCCATGAACTTCTGCAGACGGGCATTGAAATTGAGATGGCCATCAAAGGCGGCATCGCCGAGCTTGGGAAAGCCGCGTTGGACCCCGAGGGTCACCCCTGGCCCATAGAGAAGGATCGACGTTTCGAAGCCTTTGTTGATCAGACGACTGGCCTGCAACAAGTTCACCAGGCCGATTGATCCTTCAAAGGCCACGGTATGAAACGTGACCAGGGCCTTTTCACCCGGTTCGGCTTTCACATCAGGAAAAACCTTTTCTTCGTAGTCCACCAGAAAGTCGCCGGGCTGATTGGCGGGGCGGGACACTTCGGGCATGGCGAGAGCCTGGATGGGTCTGGAAAGGCGCCTGATCGTTGCACTTGCGTTGCGGGGCATTTCGTCGCCGTTGCAACCAAATGAACGACCACGCCCCCTTGGCTATAGAAAGGGCATGCGGTCGTCGTTGATACCATCAACCAACCAAAACTCCTTTAAGTAGTTGTTTGGTGGCGATCATCCTGTTCCCGCCGGAAGTCAGCACACCATGACCCCAGCGTCCCCCGGCTCCAGCCCCCTGAGACGGCACCCGGTGGTGATTATCGGCGGTGGCCAAGCCGGCCTGGCCGTGGCCCATTGCCTCAAACAGCGGGGTCTGCCCCCCCTGGTGCTGGAGCAGCACCGCGTCGGCCACGCCTGGCAGCAGCAACGTTGGGATTCCTTTTGCCTGGTGACGCCGAACTGGCAATGCCGGCTCCCCGACTTTCCCTACGACGGCGACGATCCGGAGGGGTTCATGGCGAGGGATCAGATCGTCGACTACCTGCAGCGCTTTGCCCGCCAAGCCGCCCTGCCCGTGCGCGAGGGGGTGCGGGTCAGCCGTCTGCGCGGCGACGGCGATGGCTACCGGCTGCAAACCTCCGAGGGGGAGATTGTGGCTGATCAGGTGGTGATCGCCACCGGGGGCTACCACCGGCCCCGGCGCCATGCCCAGGCGGAACGACTCCCAACGACCTTGCTGCAGCTGGACGCGCGGGACTACCGCCATCCCAATCAACTCCCGGAGGGAGCCGTGCTGGTGGTGGGCAGCGGCCAGTCCGGCTGTCAGATCGCCGAAGATCTGCACCTGGCCAGCCGCCAGGTCCACCTCAGCGTGGGATCGGCTCCCCGTTCGCCACGGCGTTACCGCGGCAAGGATGTGGTCGACTGGCTGGATCGGATGGGCTACTACGCCATGCCGATCGAGGCCCATGCCGATCCCACGGCTGTGCGCAGCAAAACCAACCACTACCTCACCGGTCGCGATGGGGGCCGGGAGATCGACCTGCGCCGTCGGGCCCTGGAGGGCATGGAACTCCACGGACGGCTGCAGGAGCTTGGCCGTGATCGGATCCGCTTCGCCGACGACCTGGGGGCAAGCCTGGATCAGGCCGATGCGGTGTACTGCCGGATCCGCAGCAGCATCGATGCCTACATCCTCAGCCAACAGCTCGACGCCCCCGAGGAGGCCCCTTACACCCCCTGCTGGCAGCCAACTCCAGGCCAACAGCCGGTCGAGCTGGCCACGGACGACCTGGCGGCCGTGATCTGGTGCACCGGCTACCGCAGCGATTTCCGCTGGGTGGAGGTGCCGGTGTTCGATGGCTCCGGCCAACCCGCCCACGAGCGGGGAGTTACCCACGCCCCGGGCCTCTACTTCATCGGGTTGCCCTGGCTGCACACCTGGGGATCAGGGCGCTTCTGTGGCGTCGCCGAGGATGCCCATCACATCGCCACCGCAATCGATCACAGGCTGCAGCGTCGAGATTCTCATCAAGAACGCCTGGAATGCACGGCCCTGCTGGGGTCCTGAACGGGATCAGGTCATCAGGCCACGAAACGCCCGTACAGCCACCGCAGAAAGGGACCGAGCACCGGCACCGGCGTGAAGGTGGGCAACATGAAGTCGAAGTAGTCGCGATGATCCACGATCTTGCCGTCGCCATCCAAGATCAATCGACTACTTCCGGGGTAGGTGAATAGCAGCCCCTTGATCTTCAACACCATCGTCCATTCCACAAAAGCCGTGGACTGATCGAGGGCCACCGCATGGGCGTCCAGCAGCACGTCATCGCAACGCTTCACCAGTCCCTCCTGGGCGGCCAGAAAGGCGTCAATCCCCGCCGACGACTGGGTGGGATCGCTGAACCGCACCCCGTCGGCATAGAGCTGCCGCCACTCCTCCCGGCTCGGGCCGGGCCCACCCCAGGGGCGGGTGAACAGGGCCCTCAGCCGCTCAGCGGTGAGGGGCAACACCAGATCGGCCCCATCCCC
>CAIOCZ010000013.1 GCA_903856805.1 uncultured cyanobacterium
CAGGGTTAAACAAATTGACGGAATTGGCGGTGGTTGCGGAGCCATTACTTGCGGTTCCGGCATCAAAGTCGATCGAGGTTTGAAAAACGCCTTCAGGATCAATTTCCTTGACAAAGATATACCCAGAGGTGCTGGGATCGTAACTGAGGCCTTCCAGGCCCACGTTGCCGATGGTGGTACCAAGTTTGACGGTTTTGGTGTCGGCGCGGCTGAGGGTGGTTCCGGCGGCATAACTGAAGCGAACGGCCTGGCGATCGCGCTCCTCCACCATCACAAAGACGCCACCCCCAACATAGGCAAGACCCTCTGAGTCATAGAACTCCGTGCCCTGGGGACTGTTGCCCTGGGCGAGGGTCATGGAATCAATCAGCTCGCCGGTTTTGCTGATCTGAACAATCGAAGTACCACCGTCTCCAACAACAAATAAAGTGTCGGTATCAGAGTTGTAAGTGATGGCAGAAGCCTCCTGGGCCAGGAGGCTGTGGGGCGGGGGCGTGGTGCGGGTGGGCTCCGGCAGGTTGTAACGGCCTGCGAGGACGTACTTCGACAGGTCAACCGAGCCGATTACTGAAGCCATGCCAGCAGAAAATTTCACAGTGATCCAATCATAGTTTTGGCAATTCCTTGTCGGGAAGACATCAGCCAATCCGATCACTTAAACACTATTTTCTGTGATTTTTGCGGCACGTTAAGCAAGTGATAACCAGGCCTTAATCGCGGGGCATTCTGAGTTGTTTCCTGGGGCGCCAATCCTCCGGATGCCTCGCCCCCGGGGAGTCGGGTCCACAAGGACCCCGCGCCATTGATCCGGCCTGCTTATGGCTGCCCACGGGCCGGGGCCTGTCCCCCGGTAGCGGGGAGTGCCTGGGTGGGTGTCCCTGAGCACCCGGCGCCGTGAGGCGGGCGCCGCCCCTCAAGGCCTGGGTGAACCTGAGGCAAACCCGGCCCAGATACGCGCCATTCGTTTCATTGGCGAATCGCTGTCCATACGTTGTGCCAACGGTTCAACGCAAGATGGCTGATGACGCGTGCTTTCCGCATTGGCGACCTTGAGGCTGCCGTGGCCCCTGAGACCGAGCTGCTGCCCCTGGATCCCGATCGCATCGCTGAGGGCCATTGGTATGACGGCATCCTGCGCTTTCCCTTGGGAGGGATGAGCCGGGGCTTACTCGCCAATGCCTTCTATTTCAGTGTGCCTCCCTGGGCCCAGGAGTACCTGGACCACTGCCATCGCGACGCCGACTTCGTGGCCCTCTGGCGGGCCGCGATGGGCTCCTGGGACGACAAGGTGGTGGTGGACGTGGGCTGCGGTCCGGGCAATCTGCTGGCCAGCCTGGGGGGGCGACCCCGGCAGATCATCGGCATTGACGTGGCGGAGGCCAGCCTGCAACTGGCCCGGCGGATCGGCTACCAGCCGATCCTGGCCGATGCGCACCGGCTGCCCTTACGCACGGGCTGCGCCGACATCGTCACCCTGAATGCCTCCCTGCACCATTGCGACGACATGCCCCAGGTCCTGCGGGAGGCGGGGCGCTTGGTGCGCCCCGGTGGCCTGTTGATCACCGACCACGACCACCAGCTCAGTGCCGGCAACTTCCGCGGCCTGGCGGCGCTGCTATGGCAGGCGCGGCTGCCGCTCAATCGCCTGAAACGCGTGGGGCCCCATGGAGACGCTCTGCAGCAGCAGTGCATGCTGGCCGGCGAGGTGCATGCCGATGAGCCGGGCCGTGGTGTGACCCGCGAGCTCTACCACCAGGCCCTGGAACCCTTGGGCTTCCAGGTCTGCCTGGTCCCCCACAACCACAACGCCGGAGCGGCGGCCCTGGTGGGGGTGCGCGGCCGCGCCAAGCGCAGCTGGCGCTGGTTGCAGCGCCTCTCCGGCATCGATCCCGATACGGCCGACGGGGCACTCTCGCTAATGTGCATTGCCACCCGAGACAGGGGCCTGACCGTCTGAATCGGCAGGGCTTGCCTCCAACCATCGGGATGGCACCATCGCCAATCCCCGATGCTGCCTTCTCTCAATCGCCACCAGTGGGCCGTCCTGTTCGCCGCCTGGCTGGGGTGGGGCCTCGATATTTTTGATGGCCTGCTGTTCAACTTCGTGGCGCCGAATGCGGTGCCAAGCCTGCTGGGGATCCCGATCGGTTCGCCGGAGGCCAAGGTGGCTGTCCTCTATTGGACCGGACTGATCACGGCGCTTCTGCTCGTCGGCTGGGCAATCGGCGGCGTGGTCTTCGGCAAGCTCTGTGATCGCATCGGCCGCAGCCGCACGCTGCTGATCACGATGGTGATGTATTCGATCGGCACCTTCGCCTGCGCCTTTGCCCCCAACATGGGCACCCTGATCCTGTTCCGCCTGGTGGCCAGCCTTGGCATCGGCGGGGAATGGGCCGCCGGAGCAGCGATGGTGGCCGAGGCGATGCCCGAGAAGGCGCGGGTGCAGGCCGGCGCCCTGCTCTACACCTCAGCCCCCATGGGGCTGTTCCTGGCCACGGGGGTCAACAGCTTGATCGCCGGCCACTGGCTCGCCAGCTCCCCGGAAACCTCCTGGCGCTATGTGTTTCTTTCCGGCCTGCTGCCGGCCCTGGTGGCGTTTCTGGTGCGGTTGATGGTGCACGAACCGGAGCGTTGGCAGCAGGTGAGTGGAACGGCCCAACCGCCGCGGCTGCGGGAGCTGTTCACGCCGGCCCATCGCCGCGCCACCCTCAGCGGCTTCCTCACCGCGGTGCTCGCCCTGATCACCTGGTGGAGCTGCAATGCCTTCATTCCTGTGGTGGCGGCCGGCCTGGCGAGTGGCGCCACCCATGCGGTGGGGGTTCGGGCCACCCAGATCGTGGTCGAGCACTGGAAGACCACGATCACCTCCAGCTTCAACATCGGCGGCTTGATCGGCACCCTGCTCACCGTGCCGATCGCCACCTGGCTCGGTCGTCGTTGGATGTTCGGCGTGTATTTCCTGCTGTCCTCAGCCTCGGTGCTGCTCACCTTCGGCAATCGTTTTCCCGCCGATCTGGGCACCTGGTCCTGGTTGTATTTCGCGATCGGCCTGAGCGTGTTCGGCATCTTCGGTAGCTTCACCTTCTATCTTCCCGAGCTCTTTCCCACCCGGCTGCGGGCCACAGGCTCGGGCTTCTGTTACAACTTCGGACGCCTGATCACCGCCCTCGGCCCCTTCCTGGTGGGCACCATCGCCGCACGCAAGGCTGACGCCCTGGACGGAGCTTTTAACGCCCTGGTGCTGGTGGGATTTGTGCCCCTGATCGGACTGCTGCTGCTGCCACTGGTGATCGAAACAAGGGGGCGCGTACTGGCGGATTGACGTACCTTGCCCCATGACCTCCTGCTGTTGAAACACCATGGCTGGCCGCACCAGGAGTGGGGGCCTGGAAGAGCAACTGGTCGAAAAACTGCGCCGCATCGAAGCCCTCCACGCCCGTGCCGGCAGCGACGGCGAGCGGGTGGCGGCCCAGCAGGCCCGCCAACGCATCCAGGCCCGGCTCCAGCAGCTCGCCGCCGAGGAGCCGCCGATCGAGTTCCGCTTCACCCTGTCGGACCAGTGGTCACGCCACCTGTTTGTGGCCCTGCTGCGGCGCTACGGGATCCAGCCCTACCGCTACCGCGGCCAACGACGCACCACCGTGATGGCCCGCCTGAGCCGCAGCTTTGTCAATGACACCCTCTGGCCCGAGTTCCAGGAACTGCAGCACACCCTCTCCGCCTACTTCGATGCCCTCACCGATCGGGTGATCGAACAGGCCTTGGAGGTGAAGGCCGGCGAAGCCGAGGAACGCTCCGAGCCCCAGGCGTTGGCGCCGGTGGAGCATCAGGCGTCGTTGCTCTAGCGGCCCATCGGGAGGGGGGAGAAAGTCAGAGGGGACGCACGCCGCCGCCGAGGGCCGAGGCCTCCAACCAGCGCTGCAGTGGTTCGGGAAGGCCACAGCGGCGACGGTCCTCTAGGCCGATGGCCACATGGCGGATCAGGCCCTGCGCCACCAGCTCATCGCCCCGCAGCACGGTGGTGCGGACCTCGAAGCTGCTGGGATCCAGGCGTTCCGGTTGCAACTGCAGGGTGAGGGGATCGCCGCACACCAAGGGCCGGCGGAAGTCGGCGCTGCAGTGCACTATCGGCAGGGCCACGGGGGGCGCCGTCGCCTCGCTGGAGCCCGGGGGACCTCCCGCCGGGAAGATCTCGGCCGCTGAAATCCCGAACCGCTCCAAACTTTCTTCCCAGGCCTCGTGGCACCAGCGCAGAAGCTGATGAAAATGGATCACGCCGGCGGCATCGGTGTCGCCGAAGCGCACGGTGCGGCAGAGCAGCAGCCAAGTGGTGGGATCCATGGCGGCCATGCTGGCATCCATGCCCCGGCGGGCGACCCGCTCAGCCGCTGGGGAAGGCTGGGATTCCCAAGCCGTAGGTGACTCCCATGCGCACACCCCAATAAACCATCAGAACCCCACAGACAGCGGCCACCTGCCAGGCCGCCGGTGGAGGCAACGCGAGGCGCCGGCGACGGATCGCCGCCACCGACCAGATCACCAGGGCCGCCGCCACCAGCGGACCGAAGGCATGGAGGCTGAAGGCATCGCCGAACTGCCCCCGCAGGCTGGCGCCGGTGGCTCGGGTGAGGAAGCAGGTGGGACAGGGGAACCCCGTGAGCAGACGCAGCGGGCAGCTATAGCCCGGGAGGCTGGGATCGCCGCCCTTCAGCCAGAGGTAGCCCGTGAGGGCGGCAGGCAACAAAAAGCCGGCCCCCTGAAGCCGGCGCAGGAAGCGAATCCAGGCTGGCTTCAACGATCCACCGAGCCCAGGATCACGTCAATCGAGCCCAGGATGGCCATGATGTCGGCCACCTTGTTGCCCTTGAGGATGTGGGGCAAAATCTGAAGATTGTTGAAATCGGCGGCGCGGATCTTGAAGCGCCACGGGGTGACGTCGTCGTTGCCCTGGATAAACACGCCGATTTCGCCCTTGCCAGATTCCATACGGGTGTAGAGCTCACCGCCGGGGATCTTGAAGGTGGGAGCCACCTTCTTGGCCACGTATTGATAGTCGAAGCCATACCATTCACTGGTTTTGCCTTCGGCCATGCGGCGGGCCTCCAGGTTTTCGGTGGGGCCGCCGGGGATCCCCTGGCAGGCCTGGCGCAGGATCTTCAGGGACTGGCGCATTTCCTGGATCCGAACCCGATAGCGGGCGAAGCAATCCCCTTCCTTCTCCCAAACCACGTCCCAATCGAAGTCGTCGTAGCACTCGTAGTGATCCACCTTGCGCAGATCCCAGGGCACGCCGGAGGCCCGCAGCATGGGGCCCGAGAGGCTCCAATTGATCGCCTGCTCTCGGGTAACAATTCCCAACCCCTCAATTCGCCGGCGGAAGATCGGGTTGTTGGTGATCAGTTTTTCGTATTCGTCGATCTTGGGGGCGAAGTAATCGCAAAAGTCCAGGCACTTCTCCAACCAGCCCCAGGGCAAATCCACCGCCACTCCGCCGATGCGGAAGTAGTTGTTATTAATCAACCTCTGGCCGGTGGCCGCCTCCCAGAGGTCGTAGATCATCTCCCGTTCGCGGAAGATATAAAAGAAGGGGGTCTGGGCACCCACATCGGCCAGGAAGGGACCCAGCCAGAGCAGGTGGTTGGCGATCCGGGTCAGCTCCAACATGATCACGCGGATATAGCTGGCGCGCCTCGGCACCTTGATATCGGCCAGCCGTTCGGGGGCGTTGACCACAATCGCCTCGTAGAACATGCCGGCCGCGTAGTCCATGCGGCTCACGTAGGGCACGAACATCACGTTCGTGCGGTTCTCGGCGATCTTCTCCATGCCGCGGTGCAGGTAGCCGATCACCGGCTCGCAGTCCACCACGTCCTCGCCGTCCAGGGTCACCACCAGCCGCAACACCCCGTGCATGGAGGGGTGATGGGGGCCGAAGTTGACCACCATCGGCTCGGTGCGCGTTTCGAGCTGGGTCATGGCACCGTGCGGGCGGGCTGGTGCACTGATCTTAGGTAGAACGATCGTCCAGGTCGTCCGGGGCCCCTGACGCCTGGGCGAAGTCGTAGGACAGGCTGATGGCCGATTCCGCCACCCCCGCCGTCCCGCTGGCCTTCCGCCACCAGCCCGTGCTGGCGGAAGCGGTGCTGGAGGCCTTGGCGGAGCTGGGCTCTGCCGGGGCAGCGCCATGCCTTTTGGATTGCACCCTCGGCGGCGGCGGCCACAGCGGCCTGCTGCTGGAAGCCCATCCCCGCCTGCGCGTGATCGGCCTGGATCAGGATCCCACCGCCCGGGCCGCAGCGGCGGAGCGGCTGGCGGCCTACGGCGAGCGGGTGGCGATCGTGGCGGCCAACTTCGGGACCCATGCCCCCACGGAGCCGCTGCAGGCGGTGCTGGCCGATTTGGGCGTCAGCAGCCCCCAGCTGGATCGAGCGGAGCGGGGCTTCAGCTTCCGCGACGATGGCCCCCTGGACATGCGCATGAACCCGGAGGCCGGCGAGACCGCGGCCGCGCTGCTCGATCGGCTCGGGGAGGCGGAGCTGGCGGATCTGATCTACGCCAATGGGGAGGAGCGGTTGTCGCGGCGGATCGCCCGCCGGCTGGTGGCCGAGCGCCCCTGGAGTGGGCAGGGGACCGCCGCCCTGGCCTATGCCGTGGCCGGTTGCTATCCGCCGGCGGCCCGGCGAGGTCGGATCCATCCCGCCACCCGCACCTTCCAGGCCCTGCGGATCGCCGTCAACGACGAACTCGGCGCCCTCGACCGCCTCCTCCAACACGCCCCGGACTGGCTGGCCCCGGGCGGGCTTCTGGCGATCATCAGCTTCCACTCCCTGGAGGATCGGCGCGTCAAGACCGCCTTCCTCGCCGATCCCCGGCTGGAGCGGATCACCCGCAGGCCCCTGGTGGCTTCGGAGCAAGAAGAGGCCGCCAATCCCCGCAGCCGCTCCGCCAAGCTGCGGGTGGCCCGCCGTCTGCCATGACCCTTCCTGCGCTGGTGTTGCCCCAGATCGCCCGCAGCGATGCCCTCTGGTGGGCAGCCCTGGCGATTGAGGTGTTAGCCATTCCCGGCACCCTGCTGCCGGTGCTGCCGGGCCTGGCCCTGCTACCTCTCGGGGCCCTGGTGTGGGTGGGGGCCGTGGGCTGGAGCGCCGGCTGGCCGGCCCTGGCCCTGGCCACCCTGCTGCTGCTGCTGGGCTGGGGCGCAGACGCCCTCGGGCTGGTGCTGGGGGCAGCCCGGCTCCAGGCCACCCGCTGGGCCTACATCGGTTCGGGCCTCGGACTGCTGGTGGGACTGCTGGGGCTGCTGCCGGCGCTGCCGATCGGCGGTCCGCTGGTGGGTGCGCTGCTGGGCCCCCTGCTGGGCGCCAGCCTGGGGGAACTGCTGAGTGCCCCCACCTCCCTGGGGCCCTTCGGCCTGCTGCGGTTGAAACGCTCCCTGCAGGTCGGATTGGCTGTAGTCGCGGGAATGCTGGTGAGCCGCCTGGCCCAGTTTGGGTTGTCGTTGGTCGGGGTGGTGGGATTCGTGCTGCTGAGCAGGGCGAAATTCTCCTAACTCAGGGCTGGAGGTTCGCTGGCAAGTAGGCCGTAAAACCGGTGCGATCCACGGCTCCGAACAGCTGGCGATAGGCCGCGATGGCGATGCACGTGGCCAGGGGGACGGCCACAAACAGCCCCACCAGGCAGGCCAGTAGGCCGAGCAGGATCAGGCCCCCTTCCACGGCGATCAGCGCGAACACCTGCCCCCAGATGGGATCCACCCGCTCGCGGCCGAGCTGGAGGGTGGCCTTGGCTCCGGGGCCCTGGAGCAGGGCAAGGGGCGCCAGGAAGCGCTGGTTCACCATGAAATAGATCGCCATCCCCAGGCCGGCCAGCAGGGGGAGCAAACCGAGGGCGGTGTTGAGTCGCATCAGCCCCTGCATCGCCAGCAGGAGCAGCAGGCCCACCGCGAGGCTCAGCCCCCCCAGCAGGAGGCCAGGCGGGATCAGTCGCCGGATGGCCTGTCCATCCCAGCGGCAGAGGTCGGCAAAGCGGATGGGCGTGCCTTCCACGGCCCACCAGGCGCCCCGGATCAGACCGATGGTGCCCCAGAGGCTCACCGCGTAGGACAGCGCCGCGCCCACCAAGGCCACCACCACGCCCACCAAGGCCAGCACCACGCTGGAGGGATCGTCGAGGGTCGGGCCTAAGGGCTTGAGGTTGCCCAGGAGGAGGCCCAGGAGGTTGCTCAGGCCGTTGGTCAGCAGATGCAGCACCATCACCAACCAGGCGAAGCCGATCAGGGTCCAGGGCGCCCATTGGAAGGCCCGCCAGCCGTCCTGGATGGCCAACTTCAAATCCAGCCTGGGATGGTCAGGCAGCGGCGGCAGATCGCTGGAACTGAACGACATCAGGCACAGGCAGCAGGTGAAACGCTAAGGCGCAGCGCGCTGCTCAACCACGGCAGCCGTCACGGCAGCAATGGCCTGATCGATCTCCGCCGCCGTGGTGTCCCGACCCAGCCCGAAGCGGATCGAGGCGGCCGCCTGTTGGGGGCTGCGGCCCAGGGCCGCCAACACATGGGAGGGGCTGCCCTGGCTGCAGGCCGAACCGCTGCTCACCGCCAACTGCCGCCGTAGGGCCTGATGGAGGCGGGTGCCCTCCACGCCCGCCAGGCTGATGTTGAGGTTGTGGGCCAGGCGCAGGCTGGCGTGGCCGTTCAGCTCCACCCCCCCCAGGGCCGCCAGCCCCTGCCACAGCCGCTCGCACAGGGCCGCCAGACGGGCCGTGCGCTGGGGCCGTTCCGCTTCGGTGAGCACGGCGGCGGCGGCCAGGCCCACGATCAACGGCACCGCCAGGCTGCCGGCCCGCAGGCCGCCCTCCTGGCCGCCGCCCAGTTGCTGGGCCGCCAGGGCCACCCCAGGCCGACGCCAGAGGGCCCCCACCCCCTTGGGACCCGAGAGCTTGTGGCCACTGAGGCTGAGAAGGTCGAGGCCAAGGCTGTCTGGGGCCAGGGCGATCTGGCCCACCGCCTGGGCGGCATCGCAGTGCAGCAGCACGCCCCGGGATCGGCAGAGGCGAGCGATGGCCGCCAGGGGCTGGAGCACCCCGATTTCATTGTTGGCCGCCATCACCGACAGCAGCAGGGTGTCCGGGCTGAGGGCCGCCTCCAGCAGCGCCAGATCCACCAGGCCATCGGGGCCCACCGGCAGCACGGTGAGGGGGAAGCCGTGGCGATCGAGCCAAGCCAGGGGATCGAGCACGGAGCGGTGCTCGGTGGCCAGGGTCACCAGGTGGCGGCGGGACTCCCCCCGCTCCAGGGCAGCTTCGGCGACGCCTCGGAGGGCGAGGTTATTGGCTTCGGTGGCGCCGCTGGTGAAGATCAGGGTGTCCGGCGCGGTGGCCAACACCCCGGCCAGGCGACGGCGGGCCAGCTCCACGGCGGCGGCGGCCTCCAGGGCGGGGCGATAGAGGCGGCTGGCGGGATTGGCGAAGCTCTGACGCCACCAGGGTTCCATTGCCTGCAGCACCTCCGTGGCACAGGGGGTGGTGGCGTGGTGGTCGAGGTAGGCCAGCATGGTCACCATGCTGACAAGTTCCGTGCCGTCCCGTCCTGCCATGAGCGCCCGTGCCGCCCGGCGAAGCTGGATCGCGGGGATGATCGTGGGGGCGGTTGCCTTTCCTGCGGCAGGGGCCTGGGCGGAGCGTGCCCCCCGGCCCGCCGATCTGGTGATCCTGCAGGAACGCCAGACGATGCAGGGGCCGGAATGGATCGGGGTGTTCGGGGTGGTGGTGGATCCTGAGCAGGCGGGGATGCGGCGGGTGCGGATCTGGCAGGAAACCCTCGACACCACCACCACCTCCACCGATGTGATTCATTGCAGCAGCAAGGCTCCGATGCGGATCACCGGGGACGGCAGCGGCACCAAGCGGCGGGTGATCGTGCGTGAGCTCAACCCGGGCGGGCTGGTGACGGCCGCCAACCGGTTGGACCACAAGATCTGGTGGGCCACCTGTGTGCCGGGGCAGGCCGGCCGCGATCCGGCGGAGCTGGGGGTGGTGGCGCGGCAGCTGGGCTACAACGGCAATCTTTCCGAACGGGAGCAGGTGCTGGTGGCCCCGCCCTAGGGGGGTGGATAGATTTCGGGGATGCCCCCAATCGATCCCCCCCTGTCCTCCCCGGCTGAGGACCCTGCCACCAGCGCCGGCGCCGACCCGGACACCACGGCCCCCGAGCCCCAGTCCCCCCCGCCCCCGGTGCGACTGCTGCTGGTGGACGACGAGCCCGGCCTGCGGGCGGCCGTGAAGGCCTACCTAGAGGACGAGGGGTTCCAGGTGACCACCGCCAACGACGGCGAGGAGGGCTGGACCGTGGCCCAGGAGCTGATGCCCGATGTGGTGATCACGGACGTGATGATGCCGCGCTGTGACGGCTATGGCCTCCTGAAACGGCTACGGGCCGATGAACGGCTGGGCGGCACGCCGGTGATCTTCCTCACCGCCAAGGGGATGACCACCGACCGCATCGCCGGCTTCCAGGCGGGCGCCGACGACTACATCCCCAAGCCCTTCGATCCGGATGAGCTGGTGGCGCGGGTGCGCAATGTGGTGCGGCGCCAGGAGCGGCTGCTAGCGGAGGCGGCCCGTTTCGCGGATGCGGACATCGGGGCGATGGCCAAGCAGATCACGGAAATCCGTTCGATGCTGGGCACGGGCGGTGTGAAGAAGGCCACCCCGGATGTGAAGCTCGATTTCACCCCCCGGGAGGCGAGTGTGCTGCAGCTCGTGGCGGAGGGAATGATGAACAAGGAAATTGCCCGGCGGCTGGAAACCTCCATTCGCAATGTGGAGAAATATGTGAGCCGCCTGTTCATCAAAACCGGTACCGCCAGCCGCACGGAGCTGGTGCGCTATGCACTGGAGCACGGATTGGTGGATTGAACGGCTGGCTGCCGGAGGCCATCAATCAGGGCTGGACCTACCACGACCGGGTGGCGCCCGCCCTGGCGGGGCTGGAGGTGAGTGGCTTCTATGCGGCCCGCCATCGCCATTCCGACCGGGCCACCTGGAGGAGGCGCCTGGCGGCCGGTGAAATCCAATGCAATGGGCAACGGCTGCAGGTGGACGGGCCCCTGGCGGCGGGGGATCGGCTGGCCTGGAACCGCCCCCCCTGGCTGGAGGGCGCCGTGCCGGCGGCCTGGGGGGTGGTGGTCGAGGACGGCGACCTTCACGTCATCGATAAGCCCGCCGGGCTGCCGGTGTTGCCGGCGGGGGGCTGGCTGGAGCACACGGTGTTGCGGCTGCTGGAGCAACGCCACCGGGCCGATCCGGCGGGGATTCCCCGGCCCGTGCATCGCTTGGGGCGGTTCACCAGTGGCCTGCTGGTGTGTGCCCGCCGGCCCGAGACCCGGGCCTGGCTGAGCGCCCGGTTGCGGGAGAGCACGGCGGCGGGGGGAGCGTGGGCAAAGCCGCAGCCGGAGCCGGCCGAACCAGGGCTGGAGGAGGGCTGCCGCAAGCTCTATCGCGCCCTGCTGGTGCCGGGGGTGCTGGCCTTGGCGCCGGGGGAATCGCTGGTGATTCACACCGCCATCGGTCGACGCGCCCATCCCCAGCTGGGCCAGATCTGGTGCGCCGCAGATGGCCGTTCAACGGATGGAACCACAGCGGGAGATCTCGCCGCCTGCAGTCGCCTCACCCTGCTGGAGCGCAGCGCCACGGCCGACCTAGTGCAGGTGGCCATCGCCAGCGGCCGGCCCCACCAGATCCGCATCCATTGCGCGGCGGTGGGGGCGCCCCTGCTGGGCGATCCGCTCTATGGACCGGGGGGCCTGGCGGCTGCGTCAGCCCGCCCCGGCGATGGGGGCTACCGGCTGCAGGCCTGGCGGCTGGAGCTGGAGCGCCCCGGGGGCGAGCGGCTAATGGTGGAGGCGCCGCAGCCGCTGGGGATCTCGGGCTGAGGGGGCACGTGGGGAGGGGCTGGATTTGGGGGGGCATTATTGGCAATCGGCGCTCTGGAAGAGGAACCCAGGAAGGGAAGTAATTCCAGAACGTGTTCAATAAAGAGCTGGGCTTTTTTCGCGTTTCCCGCAACCAAAGCGCAGCC
>CAIOCZ010000014.1 GCA_903856805.1 uncultured cyanobacterium
AGGTCCAGCAGCTCCATGTTCCGCTTGGTGTATTTCTTCGCCACGCTCACCACCAACCGCAGGTTGGCCGCCACCATCCGCTCCTTGGCCCGCCGCCCCGCCTGCAGACGGCGACGCAGCACGGCCTCGGTCAGCCCGGCCACTTTGGCCCAGCGCAGCTCGTCGGGAGGCTGGCCGGCGGCACGCATGGTCAGCTCCTCCCGCAGCTCCTCAAGGGCCATGAGCTCCTGCACCTGACGGCCCAGGGTGATCTCCTGCTCGTGGGAGAGCAGCGGAACGCGGCCGATATCGCGCAGGTAGGAGCGCAGCAGATCACCGGTGGGGGCCAGGGGCGAGGCGGGCGTGGCCAGGGGGATCGACGGCATCGAACTGAGTTGCGAAACCTCTTGGTTTCGCAACCTTACCACCGTTTTGCGGACTCATTCCGACCTGGCCACGCCCGCCTCGCCCCCCACCCAGCCCTCCATCCCCAGCCCCGAGAATGGGCCCATGGGCTCCGAACGCCTTCAAAAACTGATCGCCGCCGCCGGCCTCTGTTCCCGCCGTAACGCTGAGGTGCTGCTGCGCCAGGGAGCCGTGCGGGTGAACGGCCGAATGGCCAGCCTGGGGGAGCGGGCCGATCCCCTCCACGACCGCATCGAGGTGCACGGTCGTCCCCTCGCCCTGCCGCCGCCGCCCCTCACCCTGCTGATGCATAAGCCCATCGGCGTGTTGAGCACCTGCCATGACCCCCACGGCCGCCCCACGGTGCTGGAGCTGCTCCCGCAGGAATTCCGCCACAACGCGGGGCTCCACCCCGTGGGTCGGCTCGACGCCGACAGCCATGGGGCGCTCCTGCTCAGCAATGACGGCGACCTCACCCTGCGCCTCACCCATCCGCGCTATGGCCACCCCAAGACCTACCGGGTCTGGGTGGCAGGCCATCCCGATCGCACCACCCTGGAGCGCTGGCAGGCCGGTGTGCCCCTCGATGGCCGCCCCAGCCAGCCCGTGGGGCTTCGCCTCCTCGACCAGCGGCGGGACGCCACACGGCTGGAGCTGCACCTGCGGGAAGGCCGCAACCGTCAGATTCGCCGCACCGCCGCCCTACTGGGCCATCCGGTGCTGGATCTGCAGCGCACGGCCATTGGCCCCCTCCCCCTCGCCGACCTGGCGGCAGGCGGCTGGCGTCCCCTCAGCCCCCAGGAAACAACGGATCTCCTGGCGGAACCGCCCTAAGGCCCCCTGCGGCCAAGGCGGGCCGCCAACTCTCCGTAGCCCTTCAGGGGGCCGGCCAGGCTGTCGATCGATCGTTCCAGCCGCCAGCTCCAGTTGTGGCTGCCGACGGTGCCGGGGCTGTTGAACCGGGCCTCGTCCCCCAGTTCCAGCAAGTCCTGCAAGGGGGCCACCACCAGTTCGGCCTCGCTGGCCATGGCAAGTTCGAGCAACTGCCAGCCCGGGGAGCGCACCTCAGCCCCCACCGCAGCCCCGACCCTGGCCCGCGCGTCCCCCTCCAGGCCCTCCCACCAACCCCGGGAGGTGGCGTTGTCGTGGGTGCCCGGATAGACCACCCAGCGGCTGCCGCGCAGGTTGGCCGGCAGATAGGGGTTGTCGTCGTTGCCATCGAAGGCGAACTGCAGGATCTTCATGCCGGGCAGGAAAAACTGATCCCGCAGCGCCTCCACCGGAGGCGTGATCACCCCGAGGTCTTCGGCAATCAGGGGCAGCCGCCCATCCGCCAGCAACCGACCACGGCGGCGACAGCGCCCCAGCAAGCGCCGCAGCAACGCCTCCCCGGGGGACGGCACCCAGCGCCCCTGTTCGGCGGTGGGATCCCCACCCGGGACGCTCCAATAGGCCTCAAGGGCGCGGAAATGGTCGAGCCGCAGCCGATCAAACAGCTCCAACTGCCGCTCGAGCCGCGCCAACCACCACTGGAAGCCACTGACGCGATGGCGCCACCAGCGGTAGACAGGTGTGCCCCACAACTGTCCAGTGGCTGAGAAATAGTCGGGGGGGACACCGCTCTGCTCCACCAGGGTGCCCCCCAGGCCCAGGGAAAACAGACCGGGATGGCTCCAGACATCAGCGCTGTCGTGGGCCACATAGAAGGGCAGGTCGCCCACCAATTGCACCCCCTGGGCATGGGCCTGGGTCTGCAGCCGCTGCCATTGCTGCTGGAGTTGCCACTGGATCAGGGCCTCGGCCAGCAGCCCCTCGGCATGGTGCTGATCGAGATGGCGCAGGGCCCGTCGCTGGCGATGGGCCAGGGGTCCCGGCCATTCCCACCAGGGCGCCCCCCGCTGCAGGCGACGCAGCACCATGAAATGACAGTGGTCGCGGAGCCAGTGGCCCTGCTGGCGGCGCCATTGGGCGAAGGCGCGCTGTCGTTCCGGCGGCTGGGCCGACCAGCCCCGGGCGAGCGCCACCCCGATCGCCTCGGCCCGGGCGGCGGCGATGGCCGAATCCAGTCGGGGCTGGGAGGAATCCGGCAGGGCCCCGCGATCGGAGGCCGCCAACACCCCCTCCGCCACCAGATCGTCGGCGTCAAGGAACCAGGGGTTCAGGGCCGAACCGCTGGGGGAGCTATAGGGGGAGCCGGTGCCATCGGTGGGGGCGAGGGGCAGCAACTGCCAAACCGTCACCCCCTGCTGGGCCAGCAGGCTGATCCAGGCGCGGGCAGACGCCCCGAACGTGCCACAGGCGGGAGTGCCGGGCAACGCGGTGGCATGGAGCAGGACCCCCGTGGTCCGTTGGGGTGCGGTCACGAGGCGGGCAAGCGGTAGCGGCTGATGATGCGGCGCGCAAAGGCGGGGATGTGGCGCCCCTCCATGGCGGGGTGATGGCGGCGCACCCAGAGGGCGTTACGGGTGAAGTGGGAGTCGATGGAAAAGCGGCCATACTCCAGCCCCTGGGGCCCGAAGCGCTGCACGATCCACCCCACCACCTGCGCCAGCCAGAGGGGCAATTTCAGGGCCTTGTCGTAGGCCTCGATGCCCTGCTGCACCGCCGCGCGGCGATCGCCACGGCTGATCACCGGACCCGTCTCCAGCTCGGCCTCCACCAGATCCAGCAACTCCTGCCCCAGGGCATTGCGCACGGTGATCCACTGGCGGCCAAAGCTGGCGCCCATGTAACCCACCACCAGGTCGGCGCCGGCATTGGTGTAGTCGAAGCAGCTCAGGCAGCTTGGGGCGAAGACGTCCTTGAGGGTGGGGGTGTCGAGGGCGAAGAACGGCAGGGTTTCCTCATGGCCATCGCTATGGCGGAAGTGAATGCGGAAATCCTGCATGAATTCGTAGTGCACCACCGTGGCGGGAGAACGGCTGGCGCTCTCCAGAAAGGTCTGCAGTCCGGCACGGCTCACGTTGTCCACACAGGGCAGTCCCAGCACATACAGCTTGTCGAGGGGCAGGGTGGATTGGACGGCGCGCAGGGCCTGGATCTGGCAGCCCACACCGATGGCCAGCAAGCGGCGAATGCCACTGCCGGGCAATTGCTCGAGCACCTCCAGGTTGGGGGAGAGGGTGGGCTTGTTCACCCGGGCCGCCAGCACCTGCTCCGGCGTGCGAGCCAGCAGGGGCACGGGGGTGAAGCGGTCGTCCGGGCTCTGACCCACGCAGAGAACGGCATCCACCAGGCCGGTTTCCAGGGCCCGCACACCAATGCGACTGACGATGCCGGTCCACTGGGAGCCCTCGATGGGCGCCTGAAGCCGGGCGGTGAGCATGCGCTGATGCACCCCGAAGTAGAGCTCGTCGTCGTTGTCCAGGTCGCGGCTGCGGCCATGGGCACCCACCTCCAGGCCCTCGAAATCCTGGTGGAGAAAGGCGCAGGCCTGGCGCACGTAGGCCACCCAGCGGCTGTCACACAAGCCACAATCACTGCAAAGCTCCCGGGCCGGCTTGACACTGCCTGGAGCCAGGGGACGGGCCCGGTCATGGGGCGCCGTCGGGCGTGGCCCGGGCTCAAGGGGGGACTGGGCGGTGGTCAAGAGAGGTGGGGCGGCACCGATCGGCACAAGCTATCGGGCACGGCCACCCGGCTGGCCGGCAGGGGGCTGGGTCAAAGTAGGAGCAAACCGCAGCCGTTCCGGAGCCGATGCCCCCCCGCCGGGAACCCCGCCCCAAGCGCCCCTCCCCGTCCCAGCCCACGGCAGCTTCCAAGGGCGGCCGTCCCCAAGGGCAAACGCCCTGGCGCCTGCCGCGGCTTTCCTTGCCGCAGGTGTCGATGCCGCGGTTCTCCCTGCCCCGCATCGATTGGAGCAGCCCGCTGCTGCAGCATCGGCTGCGGATGGCTCTAGTGGCCCTGGGGGGCAGTGGGGCCGCCGTGCTGGCCCTGGGGATGGTCTGGCCGGAAAAGGACCGGGCCCTGGAGCCCAAACAGGAACTCACCCCCGCCAGCCTCGGTGAGGCCCCCCGCCGGCCGATCACCCTGCTGGTGATCGGCAGCGACGCCGATCAGATCAACACCGCGAGCAATGGCGCCGCCCCCGGGGGCCCGGCCAATGCCGATGCCCTGATCCTGATGCGGATCGCCCCCAAGGGCCCCTTGCAGGTCCTGAATCTGCCCGTGGAACTGGCGGTGATGCTGCCCGGCACCAGCGCCCCCCAGGCCCTGGGTTCGCTCTATCGCGAGGGCGGCGTGGCCCTCACCGCCGATGCCGTGCATCAACTCCTGGGACTGAAGAAGGACCAGCCCGACCGCTACCTGGTGGTGCCGCGCGGCGCCCTACGGGAGCTCGTGAGCGGGCTGGGGGGGCTGGAGCTGGATCCCCCCCGCAAGATGCATTACCAAGACAAAAGCCAGAAACTGACCATCGATCTGCAGGGGGGCCTGCAGCAGCTGGGGGGCAAGGAGGTGGAACATCTGGCCCGCTATCGCGATCAATGGCTGGGGGAGTCGAACCGCCGCTCGAACCAGCAGCTGCTGGAAACCAGCCTGCGGGAGCGAATGGCCGAAAGCGAACAGCTGGCCAACCTGCCCAACCTGCTGCGCAGCCTCCAGGGCAAGGTGGACACCAACCTCAGCGGCGCCGAAACCCTCAGCCTGCTGGCGGTGGGCCTGGATCCCAATCGCCCCATCCAGTTCAAGAGCCTGCCGCTGTTGGCGGCCAAAAAAGAGTTCGGCACCCTGCGGCAGCTCAAAAGCCCAACCCCCCGGCCCCCCTGGAGCGAGCCCTGAGCCGGGGGCCATCGCCTCAGGCCTCAGCCACCAGCCGCCAACGGGCCAGCAGGGTGGCGGCCAGGGCCGCGTCGGTCTCCCCATCGGCGAGCCAGCCCAGCCAGGGCAGTCCATCCCGAACCCGGGCGCGGGAACACCAGGGGCCGCCCCACTGGATCAAACCCAGCAACGGCACCCGCTCCTGCCGCAGCAGGGCCGTGGTGGCCGCCGCCTGGCCGCTGGCCAACTGGGGGGCGGGAAGCAGCAGCACACAGGGCTGACGCCAGGCCCCCAGGGCCTCGGCCCAGGTGCCACCGCCCGGAAGGGCCAGCCCCGGGTCCCGACCCAGGGGCGCCAGCAGGGAGCCCGGGTTGGCGGCCAAGGCCGCCAGGGAGCGCTGGGGATGGCTGGGGGCCGTGAGGGCCTGCAGGGGCAGCTGGAGCAGGCGGGCGAGCTGGGGTGCCGCCTGTCGCTGATGGGCGACCAGGGCACGGGCGGTACCGCAGCCGAGCAACAGCAGCCGCAGCGGCGGCGGTGCCTCACCTGCCGTGGGCTGCGGCAATCTGCTGTCAGGAAGCTTCACCAGGGGACCTGCTGCTTTGTGGCCGACCGGCTTCTACCATCGAGTCGATGCAGCTCCGCTCACGGCTGACGTGACCAGTTTCTCGACCGCCGAACGGATAGAGCAGAGCGGAGGCCAAGTGGCCCCTGCGGCCGCCCCCCACGACACCCGACGGCTGAGGCTGTTCAGTGGCACCTCCAATCCGGAGCTGGCCCTGGAGATCGGGTCCTACCTAGGGGTTCCCGACGGTCCGAGGGTGATCAAACGCTTCGCCGATGGCGAGCTCTACATCCAGATCCAGGAATCGATCCGTGGCTGTGATGTGTTTCTGATCCAGCCCACCTGCGCGCCGGTGAACGATCACCTGATGGAGCTGTTGATCATGGTGGACGCCTGTCGGCGGGCCTCGGCCCGGCAGGTGACGGCGGTGGTTCCGTACTACGGCTATGCGCGGGCCGATCGCAAAACGGCAGGCCGTGAATCGATCACAGCCAAGTTAGTGGCCAACCTGCTGGTGAAATCGGGGGTGGATCGGGTGTTGGCCATGGATCTCCACTCCGCCCAGATCCAGGGTTATTTCGATATTCCCTGCGACCACATCTATGGATCGCCGGTGTTGGTGGACTACCTGCGTTCCCGGGATCTGGGGGAGATGGTGGTGGTGTCACCGGATGTGGGCGGCGTGGCGCGGGCCCGGGCGTTTGCCAAGCAGATGAACGATGCGCCCCTGGCGATCATCGACAAGCGCCGCTCGGGCCACAACGTGGCCCAAAGCCTCACGGTGATCGGCGATGTGGCCGGCAAAACAGCGATTTTGATCGACGACATGATCGACACCGGCGGCACGATCTGCCAGGGGGCCAAGCTGCTGCGGGCGCGAGGAGCGGCCCGGGTGTTGGCCTGCGCCACCCACGCCGTGTTCTCGCCCCCGGCCAGCCAGCGCCTCTCGGAGGACGACCTGTTTGAGGAGGTGGTGGTGACCAACAGCATCCCGATTCTGGAGGAGCGCCGCTTTCCCCAGCTGCGGGTGTTGTCGGTGGCGAACATGCTGGGGGAAGCGATCTGGCGGATCCATGAGGAGAGCTCGGTGAGCTCGATGTTCCGCTGACCACCTCCATCCCCCCTGAGGCCGCCCAGCCTGTCCTGGCTCCCCTGCGCCGCCGGGCCCACCTGAAGCGGCACCTGCCCGTTGGGATCACCCTGGCCCTGACGGGCCTGCTGCAGCTCTGGGGCGTCCAGCCGGCCGCCGGCTTGCCCCAGCCGGCCGCCCAGCGCCGGATCGGAGTGTGGCTCACCAACAGCCCCAGTCCGCTGTACTACGACCCGGCCCGCCTGGACGGGGCGGTGCGGGAGCTGGCCAACACCGGCTTCACCACCCTCTATCCGAACGTGTGGAGCCGGGGCGCCACCTTCCATCGCAGCGCCCTGGCGCCGATGGAGCCGGAGCTGGCGCGCCGCAATCCCAGCCTGGATCCGATCTGCCGCCTCACCCGCGAGGCCCATCGGCGCGGCCTGCAGGTGATCCCCTGGTTTGAATACGGCCTGATGGAACCGGGCGACGCCGAGGTGGTGCGTCGCCACCCGGACTGGGTGCTGCGCCGCAGCGATGGCAGCGCCCTCTATGCGATGCATGGCGCCAGCCTGCAGACCTCGCCGCTGAAGGATCTAAGGGTGTGGCTGAATCCGGCGCACCCGGGGGTGCGGGCCCGGTTCATCGGCCTGATCAGCGAGGTGGTGCAGCGCTGCGGCGCCGATGGCATCCAGCTCGATGACCATTTCGCCTGGCCCGTGGAGCTGGGCTACGACGACTACACCCGGGGGCTCTACCGCTCCCAGACGGGGCTGGAACCCCCCGCCAGCGCCACCGACCGGGCCTGGATGCGCTGGCGGCGCCAACAACTGACGGGGCTGCTGCGGGAGCTGCGGGGCCATCTGGCCCAGGTGTCCGGGCCGAAGCGGGCGATCATCAGCCTCTCCCCCGGCCCCTTCCGGTTTGCTTACAACCATTGGCTCCAGGACTGGGAGCTGTGGGCCCTGGGGGAACTGATCGATGAGCTGGTGGTGCAGAACTACGCCTATTCGGTGAAGGGCTTCGCCAACGACCTCAACCAACCGGCCCTGGTGAAGGCCCGCAGCTGGGGCATGCCGGTGGAGATCGGCATTCTGGCGGGCTTCGGCGGACGCACCACGGACATGGACATCCTGAGCCAGAAGGCACGGCTGGCCGCCAGTCGCGGCCATGGGGTGATCTATTTCTTCTGGGAGGGGCTGTGGGGCCAATATGCCGGCGCCGAAGGCGGCGCCTACCGCAAGGCGATGTTCCGCCAGCTCCATGGCAGCGACCTGGGCCTCCGTCCGGCGACGGGGCTGGGCAGCCTGCCGGCCCGGGGAGCGCCGCCACCGCCACCCCTGCCCTAGGCCCTGCAGCAACGGCTGTGCTCCATCAAAAAACCGCCTGGAGTGCCAAGCGGTTGAGGAAAGAAGGCAAACCTGAAACTTGTTGCCTTGAAGTTCAGGCTTTGGCAGCAGCGATGCGGCGACGGAGGCGGCGGGAGAAGGCAAAGCCAACGGAAGCCCCGAAGATCGGCAGAGGACCCGGAACAATCATTTCGATCGTACGGGTTTGGGTCTGGGGGTTGTTTGTTACTCCACAAACATTGGGATAACGACAAGGCTGACCACTTGTGGCATAAACATAAGTACTAACTTGCATCACAATATCGTTAGTTTGCTGGGTTGGATCGCTGTCGAAGGGAGCCTTCATTACAGGAATATAGGCTCTAATCTGAAAAGCATTAACACCCTGACCAGGATTACCATTTATATCAGTACCAGCCGTTTTGTTTTGAGCCAAGCTATTTCCATTTGAGCCAGTACCAGTAGTACCATTGGCGCCTATACCGCCGTAGGCTGGATCACGTAGATCAATGACTAAAGGGGATGAGGTGAGCGTGCCGCTGGAAGTCAGCGTCAACTCGGCAGGAGAGCCATAGTCATACCAAGTTCGCGTCCCACCGATTTCGCGGCTGAACTGGATATTTTTAATAGTGAAAGGAAAATTGGCAGGGTTAATATTGTTCATTTTAAAATTAATAATTGCCACGTTTCCCAGCGCAAACTGCGGGTCTCCAAATGAATAAGTTATATTGGTTCCTTGGTTTCCATTAATAATATCGCAATTCTGACCGGTTGCTTGTGCAGCGGTCAAATAGCAACCAGCTTGTGCCGGACGACCATCCACCACCAGGCCCAAACCCGCTACCGCCGAGCAGGCCAGAAGCGCTGAGCAGAGGGAGCGTTTCATCGAACTAAGCATTTTTGCTGCAGCCAGCTTACCAGGTGAAGACAAAGGGCGCAAATCTGTGTCAGGGTCCGGCCACCTGCTTGATTCAGGGACTGGATCAACTCCCGTGGTGCGGCGGCTGGCCGCGTTTGGCGGCATCGTCCGGCTCCTCCAGGTCCTCGTCGTCCCTGGGAATCCAGTCCGGATCCACCACCACCTGGCGATTGGGAAACAGCAGATCGGTCACCGCGCCCATCCGGCTCCGGGTGGGCCGGGGGGAGTCCAGTGGGGGCTGCGGCGGCGGCGAGGCGGGCCCGCTCCCCTCCCCCCACTCGGCCTCGTCCTCCTCCTCCTCCTCCTCGTAGAAGCCCACCACCTGGGGGTTCCCTCCCCGCCAACGACGCCAAAAACCACCCTGGGGCTGGGGGGG
>CAIOCZ010000015.1 GCA_903856805.1 uncultured cyanobacterium
CAGGTTCTGAAGGTCCGCCACCGGCTGGCCTTCCAGTCCTGCCGATCCGCCCGTCGATTTCCCTCCACCCAGGAGGGCACCGATCAATGCGCCCACAGCAGCACCCGCCAACGCCGGACCCGTGGCGGTGCTGGGGTGGTCGTCAAATTGGGCATTGGGATTGGTAACAGTATCGGTTTTCACCGCCAAACGATGGGTGCTGTTCCCATCATTCCAGCTGAATAACCCCTTGCTCCCCTGATCTTCAAACAGAACATTCTGCTCAATGCCGGAATGGGTTTCAACATGGAGCTGTTGTCGATTGGGACCGGCGAAACGGAAGCGATTGCCATTCTCCAGCTCAACCACAAAACTCATGATGCCACTGTTCTGCATCTGCTTCACAGTGCAGTAACCATTATAGGCTTCATAACCATCGTCCTTCAGTGAGCAACGGCCATTGGCCCGTGAGACGGTATCCGCCAGGGATGGGGAGGGGAGAGCAGTGCCGACCACGAGAGCGGCAGCAACAAGGCCGCCCATGCGCTTGAGGATCATGGAGATAAAAACTCTGACTCCTGATCTTAAGTCACCGCAATGCATGGATTTTTAAACCATAGAATGTCTACGGATCTCCTCTGACGAATGGTCGGCCCGTTGGGGCTTTGACCTCCCTTCCAGTAAGCCGGTTTGTCGCGAATTCTCTGGGTCTTTCCCGGACCTACGTGTTCCCAGAGGATTGTGGGGTCATGCTGAAATGACTATTCGCAACATCCGTTGCGTTGGGGGGGCGTCCTGATCACTCTTGGCAGGCGGGGACGTGCTTCCTGCTCCCATTGCCAGAATTCCATGAGTCTCGAAGACAAGATCAAGTCCACCGCCAAAGATGCCGAAGGACGCCTGCAGGCCGCTGCCGGTGAGATCACCGGTGACGAACGCATGACGGCGGAGGGGGAGGCCAAACAGGTGCAGGCCCAGCTGATGGATGCCGCCGGCACCCTCAAGGACAAGGTTCAGCAGGCCGCAGCCTCGGTGGGTGAGGCCCTTGATGGTCTTGCTGGCAAAGCGACCTGATCCACCCCAAAGCACCCTGCGCCTCTCGCCTCCGGAAACCCGCCTCTGGCGTCCCATTTCCGGCATGCTCAGGGGACGCCACCTGAGGCCATGGCCGCCAAGCGCACCCTCAACGCCCAGAACCTGGAGAGCCTCGGCGTGGCGGCCCTGGCGGAGCTGCTGATTGAGGTGAGCGCGGGCAATGCCGTGATCCAGCGGCGGCTGCGGCTGGCCCTGGCGGCCGCCGGCGGGGCCGAGGCGGCGGCCCGGGAGGTGCGCAAACGGCTGGCGGCAATCGCCCGCTCCACCACCTACATCGATTCCGCCAAACGCAAGGCGCTGCTGGCCGATCTGGAGGCCCAGCAGCAGGCGATCAGCGGGCCGATTGCCACGGCCGAACCGGCGCTGGCGGTGGAGCTGCAGGTGCGCCTGCTGGAGCTGGCCGAGGGGGTGCTGGACCGCTGCTCCGACTCCAATGGCACCGTGATGGGTCTATTTGAGCGGGCGGTGCCCACCCTGGCGACCCTCGCCACGGCGGCGGCCACCGGCTCCGAGGCGCTGGTGGAGCACGCAGCCGAGCTGTTGCAGGAGAACGGCTACGGCCAGTGCGACGAACTGATCCCCTCCCTGGTGCCGCTGCTGGGGGCCGCGGGACTGCAGGAGCTGGAGCAGGCCCTGCTGAAGCGCGGCGCCCTGGGTCGCCTCACGCGGGAGCAACTCGCCCAGGGCCGGGGCGATCTGGATGCCTACCTGGAGCTGTTCGAGCCCTCC
The DNA here is from genome assembly GCA_903856805.1 of uncultured cyanobacterium. Lineage (GTDB taxonomy): Bacteria > Cyanobacteriota > Cyanobacteriia > PCC-6307 > Cyanobiaceae > Cyanobium. Next base: position 1,804 of record CAIOCZ010000015.1, read on the forward strand.
CAGCTCACCTGGCCCGACACCGCCGCCGAGGTGGCCGGCCAGCTGCTCAGGGGCGGCCGCGCCGAGCAGGCCCTGGCCGTGCTCGACGGCGCCGCCAAGGCCACCCGGATCATGGAGGCCGAGGAGTGGCATGCCACCCGCATCGCCGTGCTGGAGGCCCTGGGCCGCAGCGAGGAGGCCCAGCAGCACCGCTGGCAGGTGTTCTGCCAAACCCTCTCGATTCCCCTGCTGCGCGACTACCTCAACCGGCTCGATGATTTCGCCGATGTGGAGGCCGAGGAGCGGGCCTTTGCGGTGGTGGAGCAGCACCTGATGCCCCTGGCGGCGCTGCAGTTCCTGGTGTTCTGGCCCGCCCTGCCGCGGGCGGCCCGCTATGTCATCGCCCAACGGGAGGCGTGGGATGGCGATGCCTACGAGATCTACGAGCCAGCGGCCGAACGCCTCAGCGCCGACCATCCGGTGGCGGCCAGTGTGTTATTGCGCGCCATGGTGGTGTTTGCCCTGGTGATGGGCCGCAGCAAGCGCTACCGCTACGCCGCCGAACACCTGCGCCAATGCGAGCGGCTCGACGCCCGCATCGACGACTGGCAGGGGCTGGAACCCCACATCACGTTCGAGGGGCGGCTGCGGGAGGCCACGGCCCTGAAGTGGAGCTTCTGGCAGCTGCTGGAGCGCTGAGCCTGATTGGACGGGAATGGCGCACTTCAACCAGATAATTATACGAAATTCTATTCGATTTAAGGGTAATCATCTTGGGGCCTCAACTCAGATCTCCCTTGACGCCTCTGTTGGCCCCCCTTGGCAGTGCCTGTTGCGATAGCCCCAGGGCAGCGCCAAGGGCACAGACCGCCCCTGCCGTGAAGGCGATGCGGGACCCAACGCTTTCGTAGAGCCAACCAAAGCCCAACGATGCCGGCAACACCATCAAACCGGTGGTGAGATGGAACCAACCGAAGGCTGTGCCGCGGTGGTGGGGATCCGCCAAATCGGCCACCAGAGCCTTCTCCACCCCTTCCGTCGCCGAGAGGAACAGTCCATAGGTTGCGAACAGTGGAACCACCCACAGCCCAGTGGATTGGAGATGGCCAATCAACAGATAGAACAGGCCATAGAGCCCATAGCCCGCCACCAGCATGCGCTTGCGCCCCACCCGATCCGACCAGGCCGCCAGGGGCGTGGAGCCCACCATGGCCACCGCTGAAATCAACGCCCACAGCAGGGGGATCTGGGGCTGGGGCACGCCCAACTCACGGGCACGGAGCAGAAGAAAGAGGTTGGAACTATTGCCGAGGCTGAACAGGGCCACGATCAAGAGATAGCGCTGCAGCTTGATCGGCACTGCCGAAAACTCCCAGACCATGGGCTCGGGCGGGGCGACGCGTGGTGGGCGGGGTTCCCGCAACATCAACGCCAGGGCGGTGCAGAGCACCCCTGGCACCACGGACCAGGCAATGATCTGCCGCAGCGGCAGCTGCAGAGCCAGCAGTCCGGCCGCCACCAACGGCCCGATCACGGCCCCGGCATTGTCCATCGCCCGGTGCAGGCCGAAGGCCAGGCCCCGTTGATCCTCACGCACCACATTGGCCAGGAGGGCATCCCGGGGGGAGCTACGCAATCCTTTGCCCACCCGATCCGCGAACCGCAACACCAACACCAGGGGCCAGCTGCTGGCCAGCGCGATCAAGGGCCGGGCCAGGGCCGCCGTGCCATACCCCGCCACGATCCAGGGGCGAGTTCGACCGCTGCGATCACTCATCACGCCAGACAGCAACTTCAGCAGGGCGCTGGTGGCTTCGGCGATTCCTTCGATCAGCCCCAGGGCCCTTGGACCGGCCATCAAAACCGATGTGAGGTAGAGCGGCAGCAGGGGATAGATCAGATCACTGGCGCTGTCATTCACCAGACTGATCCCACCCACCAGCCACACCTCACGGGGCAGGGCGCGCCAACGGTTCAACATCGAGGACCCCTAGGGATGAAATCCAGCGCGCCAGTCAGGGACCATCGCCAAGGCCAAGGGACCAAACGAGGCAGCCCCGAACGAGGCAGCCCC
>CAIOCZ010000016.1 GCA_903856805.1 uncultured cyanobacterium
GTCCTCTGCGACACTAACGCATCGCCTCTTTGCTCCCCTCAGCGCTCCTTGCTCTCCTTCTCGGATCGCTCGTTGCCCCTCTGGGACCATCACTACGCAGTTTCCTGCGCAGTCCAAGAGTTTATCACGATCGGCCCAATGGAAAGTCAGCCACTTGGCCTCACACCACCAAGACCGCCTGATCCAAGGCCTGTTGGCGCTGCTCACGTTCGACGGCGCTGACCCCATCGCCGGCGGGCAGATGGGCGGCCATGGCCTGGAACCAAGCCTTGAGTTCGGCCAGCTGGCGATCGGCTGGCAGTCCACCCAGCCCCCGTGCCACCACCCGGGCGGTACTGCCGGCCCCGGCCTGATACAGAAGTCGGCCATGCAAATGCTGGGGCAAGCCCTGCCGTAGCCGCCGAAAGGCGGGCTCTTCCATCGGAGTCTCCAACACAATGTTGGGCTTCTCTGGTCGAATGCGTGCAAAACCGCAGCGCCTGGCCAGCAGCTTTAGTTCCATCAGCAGGAGCAGGCTCTGCACTGGCGCCGGGATCGGTCCATAGCGATCCGTCCAGCCCGCGGCCAACTCCAGGAGAGCGTCCTGGCTCGTGCAATCAGCCGCCGAGCGATAGGCGGCGATCTTCTCCTCGTTCTCGCTGATCCAGTCGGCGGGAATGAAGGCGGTAACGCTGAGATCGATCTGGGTGTCATCGACGGCCGGGATGTCCTGACCCTGGATCTCCGCCAGGCATTCCTGGAGCATCTCCATATAGAGGTCGAAGCCGATCGCCTCCATCTGACCGCTCTGCTCCACCCCCAGCAAGTTGCCCACGCCGCGGATTTCCATGTCGCGCATGGCCAGCTGGTAGCCACTGCCCAGCTGGGCAAACTCCTGGATCGCCCGCAACCGCTGCCGCGCCGCTTCGCTCAAGGAGGCGTCCCCGGGATAGAACAACCAGGCGTGGGCCTGAATGCCACTGCGCCCAACGCGGCCCCGGAGCTGATAGAGCTGGGCCAAACCGAAGCGATGGGCATCCTCGATCAGGATGGTGTTCACCCTGGGGATATCCAAACCGCTCTCCACGATCGTGGTGCAAAGCATCACATCAGCTTCACCGGCATTGAAGGCCACCATCGCGCTTTCCAATTCCCCTTCCGGCATCTGACCGTGGGCCACCAGCAGTCGGAGGCCCGGCAGCATCGCCCGGAGCTGGGAGGCCACATCTTCGATCCCCTCCACCCTCGGGACCACGTAAAAGACCTGGCCACCACGGTCGAGCTCCTGACGGATAGAACTACGAACTGCCTCCTCATCGAGGGCCGCCAGGTGCGTCTTGATCGGCCGTCGCAGGGGCGGGGGCGTCGTGATCAAACTCATCTCCCGCACCCCCGACAGGCTCATGTAAAGGGTTCGGGGGATCGGCGTGGCACTCAGGGTGAGGACGTCCACATCCTTGCGGAGGGCCTTAATCTTCTCCTTCTGCTGAACGCCGAAGCGCTGTTCCTCATCCACCACCAGCAGCCCGAGCTGTTTAAAGCCGGTGCCCTTGCTCAGCAGTTGATGGGTGCCGACCACCACATCAACGCTGCCAGCTGCCAGGCCATCCTGAATCGCTTTACGTTCACTGGTGGTGCGAAAGCGGTTGAGCAGCGACACCTTGAGGGGATAGGGGGCAAAGCGTTCACTGAGGGTGCGCCAGTGCTGCTGGGCAAGCACCGTGGTCGGAGCCAGCAGGGCACACTGTTTGCCACTGGTGACCGCCTTGAAAATGGCCCGGATGGCGACCTCGGTTTTGCCGAAACCCACATCTCCGCAGACCAGGCGGTCCATCGGCTGGGGCTTTTCCATATCCCGTTTCACCTCAGTGATCGCCTTAAGCTGGTCCGGCGTGGGTTCGTAAGGAAAGGAGTCCTCCAGTTCCAGCTGCCAGGGACCATCGGGGGGGAAAGAAAAGCCCGCCGCCTTGTGGCGTTCGGCGTAGAGCTTCACCAAGTCCATCGCCACCCGGGCCACCGCCTTGCGGGCCCGTTCCTTAGCCTTATTCCAGGCCGTACCGCCCATACGGTTCAGCTCCGGTGGGCTGGCGTCCGTGGCCCGATAGCGGCCCAGACTGCCTAGCTGATCGGCAGCCACCCGCAGCAGCCCATCGGCGTATTGCACCACGAGGTAGTCGCGGGATTCGCCGCTGATCGCCAGCTTCTCCAACCGCAGAAAACGGCCAATGCCGTGATTGCGATGGACCACAAAATCTCCGGGCACCATCTTGCCGGGATCCACCGTGCGGCTGGCCGCCCGTCGCCGCCGCCGTACGTAGCCACTGGCAGCCAGGCTGTGCTGGCCAAAGAATTCACGATCGGTGACCAACACCAGCCGCCAGGCGGGTAGGTGCAGCCCCTCCAGTTCGGCGGTGCCACGACTCTTGAGCGCCACCGGCGTTCCCTGCTCCACCAGGCGTTCAATTGCGGGTAGATCCCCCGGATTCGGCACAAAACGGCTGATGCAGTCGTGCTCCTCCAGCAGGGCCACGGCCCGGGACGGCTGGGCGGACACCAACCAGACCCGGGCTTTGTCTTGGCGATAGCCATTGATCAGCCCCGCCAACTTGCCGAACTGATTGGGATGGGAGGGAACGGGCCGACTGGCCAGATCGAAGCGGTTGGGGTGGCCATCGCTCTCATGCAACTCCGCCAGATCGAAACCTGGTCGAGCCTCAGCCGCCGCCAGGGCCTCCGCCGGTAGGCGGTGCAGGGTGGGAGGCAGCAACAAACCCTCCACCCCCAACTCTTTCAGCACGTCCGCGTGGTGATTGCTGGCATGGTCCACCCACTGTTGTCCGTGGGCGAGCCCATGGCGCCGCTCATCAATGGCCACCAGGGTGGCGTCGGGAAGGTAATCCAGCAAACAGGCGGGCTGGTCCCAGGCGAGCCCCATCAGCCGACGCATACCCTCAGGGGTTCCCCCCTCCAGCAGTCCATCCAGGGCCGCAGGGCTAAGCAGCTGCTCGAGGCCCTCCGGCATGCGATCGCGCAGGGCCTCGGCCACCAGGGGCCCGTAGCTGGTAGGGGTGAGTCGGACCAGATCGACCGCATCCAGGGAGCGCTGGGTGGCCGGATCAAACTCCCGCAACTTTTCCAGATCCTCACCAAACAATTCCAACCGCACCGGCAGCTCGGCACTAACCGGAAACACATCGATGATGTCGCCCCGACGGCTCCAGCTGCCCTCCTGTTCAATCGTGGCCACCCGCTCGTAACCCAGGCGGGCCAGGGTGTCGGCCAGATCGTCTAGATCCACGGACTGGCCCTTGCGCAGGGTGAGACAACGGTCGGCCAACACCTGGGGGGGGGGGAGGTGGGGTTGGAGCGCCCGGTCAGTGGCCACGACGGCAAAACGTCCGCCTCCCTCCCGATCCAGCAATTCCGCCAATACCTGCAACTGCCCCCAGGTGATCTCACTGGTGGGATCGAAGGGCTCGTAGGGGGAGCCTTCACTGGTGGGATAGAGCTGACTGCTCGGCCAGCCCATCAGCTCCAGCAACGCCGCCCAGCGGCCCGCCTCCTCCAGGGTCGGCACAATCACCAACAGCGGCGCCTCAGCCGCCCCCGCCAGGGCACTGGCCACGAGGGCACGGGCCAGCCGCCCAGCACCGCTCAGCAGGAGCCGCTCCTCCCGCTGCGACCGCAGCAGGACCTCACCGGTGAGGGGCACCTGCTGCAGTTGGCGCACCAGGGCGGAGAGGGGCATGGGGGGCAAAACGATGGGCTCTGATCTTCGCAAGCCTTCGCCGCCAGACATGCTGGAGGAGAGAAGCGCGTTTCTGTTGCTTGGCCCGCTACAGCTGTTCCAGTCCCTGTTGCCAGGGTCTGCCGCTGCGCCTGGTCCGGCGCCGCCATGGCCGCCATCGCTGCGGCCGCTGCGGCGAACGGGTGCAACGGCGTCATCGCTTGCCGCGCGGGCCCCTGCTGGCGGTGGGGGTCGTCCTGGCCGGTCTGACAATGACGGCGCTTCCCGACCTGATGGATCGGGCCGCCCTGCTGGCGGTGCAATTGGAACCGTTACCCCCGCTCCTGGAGCGATTCATGCCGGCCAGGAACGCTCGCCAGCGTCCCCGAGACCTGGTGGCCAGTGGCCTTGTGAACCAACTGGCGGAGGGTGATCGTCAGTGGTTGCCCACCGTGGAACCCCTGCCCGATGGGGGCACCCGTTATCTCTACCAACGGCGACCTGGCGATCCCGATCTCAGCGTGGCGCAGCTCCAGGCGCTGATTAACAATCCGCCCACCTACGACGCCGAACGTGCTTCGATCCTGGCCCTCTTGACCACCCTGGATCGGGCGGGCGTGCGGATTGTGATGGACCAACCGCATAAATCGGGGGCGGCCGGCGAATGGGATCACAACTGGGGAACGCTGCGGATCCAACCCCTGGTGGTGGCCAAGGGAACGGTGGAATTCGCGAAGGTGCTGAACCATGAAGCCATTCATGTCGCCCAGAGCTGTTCGGCCGGCAGCATCGCCGCCCGACCCGAGCCCCTGGGCCTACCCCAGGAGATGGCGCCCAGCGTGGCGGAACAGATGCGCGATCCGCTCTATCGAGATGTGTCCGAGGCTGAAAAGACCATGGAACGGGAGGCCTATGCCAATCAGCACCAGCGTGATCTGGGCAGGACCTTGGTGGCCCGCCATTGCCGACTGACTCAGTGAGCGGCCATATGACGCATCAGATCAATGCATTTGCAGGAGTAGCCCCACTCGTTGTCGTACCAGGCCACGAGTTTGACGAACCGATCGGTGAGGGCAATCCCAGCGGACGCATCAAAAATTGACGTACAGGAATCTCCGAGAAAATCCGTGGAGACCACCTCATCTTCCGTATAACCGAGGATGCCCCGCATCGGGCCCTCCGACGCCGCCCGCATGGCCGCCTTGATGGCCTCGTAGGTGGTGGCGGTCTCGAGGTTGGCGGTGAGATCCACCACGGAGACATCCGGAGTGGGGACCCGGAAGGCCATGCCGGTGAGCTTGCCGTTCAGGGCCGGGATCACCTTGCCCACCGCCTTGGCGGCACCAGTGGACGAGGGAATGATGTTCTGGGCCGCCCCGCGTCCACCCCGCCAATCCTTCACCGAAGGGCCGTCGACGGTTTTCTGGGTGGCCGTGGTGGCATGGACCGTGGTCATCAGTGCGCTGGCAATTCCGAAGTTGTCATGCACCACCTTGGCCATCGGCGCCAAGCAATTGGTCGTGCAGGAGGCATTGGAAACGATCTCCTGGCCGGCATAGGTGGCGTGGTTCACCCCCATCACAAACATCGGGGTGTCGTCCTTGGAGGGGGCTGACATCACGACCCGGCGGGCGCCGGCCGTGAGGTGGTGCCGGGCGGTGGCATCGGTGAGGAAGAAACCGGTGGATTCGAGCACCACCTCAGCGCCCACCTCATTCCAACGAAGGTTGGAAGGGTCCCGCTCCGCCGTGATCCGAATCGTTCGGCCGTTGACGATCAGGGAACCGTCCGCAACCGCCACCTCCCCATCGAAGCGGCCATGGGTGGAGTCGTAGCGGAGCATATAGGCGAGATAATCAACATCAATCAGATCGTTGATCCCCACCACTTCAACGTCGGCGAACGTAAAGGCGCGACGGAAGGCCAGTCGACCGATGCGGCCAAAGCCGTTGATGCCAATTTTGAGAGTCATCCCGAACGCTCCCGCCCAATGTTTGCTTGTAAGGGCAGATTAGGGGTCCCTTGGGCCCGCGTCGCCAGCATCGGCTAGCCATTGCCCCTCCAACAGCATGTTGAATTCCAGCAATTGCTGATCCGAGAGGGATTGACGGCTACTGGCACCGAAGTGGTCGCCCAGCAACGTGCGCCCCTGATCCGCCGACCAGCCCAGCTGGGCCAGCAACGCATCGCACTGGGCCAGGAGATCCTGGCGACGCAGCGGGACGGGGACCATCGCCGGATCCGCCAGGGGCTCCAAGCCCTCCAAGGCACGGATGTAGGCCATCAGATCGCCATAGGTGGTGAGGCGCTGCCGGCTGGGATGGCCAAAGGCCCGTTGCAGAAACACGCCCTCCTGATCCCGCCCCCAGCCCAGCCGCTGCAGCTGGCGGTCGAGGTGCACCAGCTCACCACTCCAATCCTCCGGATCGACCGGGGGCTCGGTGGCAGCTGGAGCGGTTGGGGCTGGAGTGGTCCCGGCGTCCAGAGGTGGGACTAGGGGCAGAGCTGGCCCTGGGGGCGGTGGCCCCGGGGGAGGCAGGGGCTGCGCCGGGGGTGAGGGGGGAGGGCTTACGGCCGACGGCCCCGATCCCGCTGGCAGCCGATCCAGCCCAGGCCTCGACTGCAACCGGGCTTGGAGGCGAGCCAGGGCCCGGTCCTCCGCCTCCTCAGCGGTTTCGCCCTCCCCCAGGGCACTGCCGATCAGGCGCTGACCATCCCGGGCGCTGACCTCCACCACGCGCCGACCGCTTTCGGCATGAACCAGACGGGCCTGAAGTTGCATCGACCCATGAGCAAAGAACGCCTGTTTCTAGAGTGACGGGTCGTCCCCCCGCCGACGCCCTGCCTCGCCGGTCAGTCATGAAGAGGCAAGAGCGATGGAAGCCGAATCCATGTCGTCCCTGACGCCCCTGCTCCAGGGGGCGGATCAATGGAGTGAGGTGCTGCTGCTGCTGCCTTTGCTGGTGGCCCTGGAGGCCGTGCTCTCCGCCGATAACGCCATCGCCCTGGCGGCGATTTCGCGACGCCTGCACGATCCGCAGCGGCAGCGCCAGGCCCTCAACCTCGGCCTGGTATTGGCGCTGGTGTTTCGCATGGGGCTGATCCTGGGGGCCCGCTGGGTGCTGCAGTTCTGGCCCCTGCAAGTGCTGGCCGCCAGCTACCTGCTCTGGCTATGCGGTAACCATCTCCGCACCCTCCCCAACCCGGCCGTCAGCGACGGCACCGACGGCCAGGCCCCTGCCCTGGAGACTGGCCTGATGGGGGTGGTCGTGACCCTGGCCCTCACCGATCTGGCCTTCTCCCTGGACAGCGTTGCTGCCGCTGTGGCGGTGACCGATCGCCTGGGGCTGGTGATGGCCGGCGGGGTGATCGGCGTGATCGCCCTTCGGCTGACAGCCGAACTCTTCATCCGCTGGTTGGAGCTGTTTCGCCATCTCGAAACCGCCGGCTACCTGGCCGTGGGATTGGTGGGGCTGCGCCTGCTGGTGCGCCTTGCCCTGCCCGACCTGGATCCGCCGGAATGGGCCTTGCTTCTGGTGGTGGCCGGCCTGTTTCTGTGGGGGTTTTCGGAGCGCCGACCCACCGACGCGGGCACCGATCCCTCGCCGTGATCAGTTCCGTTCTGCGCATTGAACTGCGCCAGATCGACAGCGATCGACTGATCACGGTTCTCGAGGTGGAGAGCCTGGCCGAAGTCCCCCAGCCCGGCCACTGGCTGCAGGTGCAGGAGGCCAGCTATCTGGTGTTGCAAAGAAGCCACCGTTATGGCCTGAAGGCCGGCCGCTACGAGCTCGCCACGGTGTCCCTCCAGGTGAAGGCCCAGCGCCAACCCCCCGATGCGCGCTGGTGGAACGGTCGCTGGGTGATCGGTGACCCCAGCTGCCACTTCAACGCCCGCACGCCCTTACTTCGCTGCGCCGTTCTGCCGGAGGGTCCCTGCGGGGACTGTGCCCATTTCCGCTCGGCCGTCCCCTCCTAGGCTGGAGCATCTGCGGCAACGATCCGATCACGCCTTCCTCCAAGCCCCACACCCCGTCCAGCCCCCACCCCAGTGCCCCGTCTGAGCCTGCGGCCCTAGGGGGCAGCACCCTTACTCCGCCCGTGGCCGGGCTGGCCGCAGACTTTGCTGCTTTGGGGCTCTCCGAACCCCTGCTCAAGGCGGTGGCAGGCAAGGGGTACAGCAGTCCATCACCGATCCAGCGCCAATGCATCCCCGCGGTGCTGGCGGGTCATGACGTCATGGCCGCCGCCCAGACCGGCACCGGCAAGACGGCGGGATTCACCCTGCCAATGCTCGAACGGCTGCGCCACGGGGCCCATGCCCGCCAAGGCGTTGTGCGTGCGCTGGTGCTCACCCCCACCCGGGAGCTGGCGGCCCAAGTCCACGACAGTGTGGTGGCCTATGGCCGCTATCTCGATCTTCGGGCGGATGTGGTGTTCGGTGGGGTGAGCCCCAATCCCCAGATCGAGCGGCTGCGACGCGGTACGGATGTGCTGGTGGCCACCCCCGGTCGGTTGATGGATCTCCACCAGCAAAAGGCCATGCAACTGGACCGGGTGGAAATCCTGGTGCTGGATGAGGCCGATCGGATGCTCGACATGGGCTTCATCCGCGACATCCGTCGCATCCTCTCCCTGCTGCCAGAGCGTCGTCAGAACCTGCTGTTCTCGGCCACCTTCTCACCGGAGATCCGCCGGCTGGCGACCGGCCTGCTGCAGCAGCCCATCCAGCTGCAGGCGACCCCGGAAAATCGGGCCGCCACCACGGTGGAACAACTGATGCACCCCTGCGACATGGACCGCAAGGGAGACCTGCTCTGCCACCTGATCCGCAGCAACGACTGGCAACAGGTGCTGGTGTTTTCGCGCACCAAACATGGGGCCAATCGCCTGGCGGAGCGGCTTTGCAAGGAGGGCCTGGAAGCCGCCGCCATTCATGGCAACAAGAGCCAGGGGGCCCGTACCAGGGCCCTTTCGGGATTCAAGGCGGGCCAGGTGCGGGTTTTGGTGGCCACGGATATCGCCGCTCGGGGTATCGACATCCACCAGCTGCCGCGGGTGGTGAATCTCGACCTGCCCAACGTGGCCGAGGACTACGTCCATCGCATCGGTCGCACCGGCCGGGCCGGCCAGAACGGCCACGCCATTTCACTGGTGGCCGCGGAGGAACACGAACTGCTGAGGGCGATCGAGCGGGTCATTGGCGGTCCGCTACCGCGGGCCGAGGTGGCTGGCTACGAGCCCACCGTGCTGTCCGCCCCCCCCCTGGACCTGAGCGGCGGCCGCGGGCGACGTGATCGCGGCGGCGCCGCCCGGCCCTCCCAGGGGGCACGACGGGATGGCCGGGCCAGCGGCGGCGGCTCGGCTGCAGCGCCGGTGCGGCGCCGTTCTCGGTGAGGACTGCAACCGTTGCGACAACACAGCCGGCCGCGCCGTGGTGCTTTGGCCTGGTCGACCTCCCCCCCATGCCCTACGAACCCGGTTCCACCCAGTGCCGTGTGTTGATTAACTGCAAAGCCCAGATCGAAACGATGCTGCTGACGTTGGAAAAAATCGACAACAGCCGCCACATCCGCGACCAAC
>CAIOCZ010000017.1 GCA_903856805.1 uncultured cyanobacterium
ACAGCCAATTCGATGAAGCCGCTGGCCGCGGCCGCCAAGCTTGCCGCCGGCAAGGCCGCTGCTGAATCGGCGGCGGCCCTGGATGAAGAGGCAGAGACCCTAACGACGAAGGGGGGCGTGGAAACGTCGCCGGCCGCTTAGAGCAAGGGGCGCAGTCAGGCTGCGGCGTCCGTCCGCGGCTCGGCGGCAGCTTCTTCTCCGGTTAGTTCGTGCAGGACGGGGCTCTGGAGCACTAGGGCCACCCGTTGCAGTTCTTCAATAGCGTCAGCCCCTTCCAGCTTCACGAGTTCATGGCCATCGCGGGATTCCACCCAGCTGATGCCGAATTCAGAGACGAGGAAACGCACCATGTGATTCTCCCCCAGATCCGCCACAAACGACGTGCCTTGGCCATCGCCTCCGTCGCTGCAGACGTAGCAGGTGGCCATGTGGCCGCGTTGCTTGAGGCAGGTGGAAAGGGCCTGAAGGCTGAGAACCAGATCGTGGACAACGCAGCGATACTGCTCAGCGAGGCGCGTAAACATCAGGCCACCGCAAGGGGGTCCGCCAATCCTAAGGTTTTCTTCCGATTTCCGCGGAGCTCCGAGGCTCTGTGTGGAGATCCAAGTCAGAACAAGTCGTTTGGGATCACCCAGCCCTCAGCCCTCAGCCGTCGGAGAGGGTCCACCAACCGACGGCGGGCCCGATGAAGCGCACGGTGACCCAGAACAGCACCAGCGCCCCGATGCCAATCCAGGCCCCGCGGGTGGTGAGGGCCACGAAGCGATCGGCCTGGTTGCGAGTGAGCGGTAGCCAACGACTCAGCTGTGGGGAGGTGTCCCCTGGCTTGGCGGGCTTGTCAGCTTTCGGCTGGCGGGGCGGCAAGCCCTGGATGGCCCGGCGTTTGGCTTCCCCCATCGGCGCTCCTGGATGGATAGACGCTGAGGTTAGGTGGCTTGATCCTGCTCCTGTCCGTCGTTGCTGGGGAGCAGCCGGGCCAGCTGCACCCAGGGTTCCAGGGCCATGAACACCTGACGCCCCCAACTGCGACCGCGCAGGCGTCCATCCAGGATGGCAACGCGACCGCCCCCCCGACGCAGGCCAGCCAGGCCCCGTTGCAGTCGATTGAGTGCCTCTGGAAGCAACAGCTCTCGAAACCAGTCGCGGCCAACCTGGCGCAGGGCGGCCACGCGCGCGGCGGTGAGGGGATCCTCCAGGCTGGCGATCGGCAGCATCCCGATCACCACTTGGCCGGGTAGGGGCAGGCGTCCCTGATGCTCCAGCCACCAAGTCCAACTGCAGCAGAGCACGCCATTGGCGTCGGGGACGCTGACTTCGTGGGCGACGCGGCTGCCGAAGTCGGCCGCAAGCCCGCTGGCCAAGCCAAGCCTGAGCCCCACATCGTCAATCAGCACGATCGTGAGACCGCGTTGGCCCAATACCAGGCGTCGACTGTGATCGAGCAGATGATCGGCGAAGTGGGGGGTATTGGGCAGGGGTTGGCGCATGGGGGCGTAGAGCGGCAGGGGCTCGGCCAGGGGCGGATCTGCCAGCTCCACAACAACCCGGGGCTCCAGGCCAAGGCCGGAGACCGGGGCCGGTAGCTCGGCGCTGATCCGGCCGCTGGCCAATTCGCCCACCAAGACGGTTCCGTTCACCAGGACCAGTTCGCTCAACTCTTGGAGGGGCTCGAGCGGTTGGCAATGAAGCCGCCAATGGAGTCGGGCTGGATCCACGTCGGCCCAACCGCACCAGCCCGGTCCTTGGGCTGCCAGCCACTGGGGCCAGGGGGGCGGCAGGCTGGGCGCCAGCGCCAGCAGATGGCGTAGGGGCGCTTCGTCCTCCGCGGCCATGGGGACCCGCTGCTGGCCGTGAAGCCGATGGCTGAAGATTCGTCGCGTCAGGCGTTGATGCAGTTCCAGCAGACTGGATTCCACGCTCGGCAGGGCGCGCCGCAGTTGGTCCCAGTCGCTGGGGTGGATCACCACGGCCATGGCGTCCCGCAGGGCGCTGTCCAGTAGTTCGGCCTCAGGGATCACTAATCGGCGGCCCACCAGGTGGCCGAGCCGCCAGACCTGCAGCAATTCGCGATGGTTGAGCAACCACAGGCCCGTGGCGGGGGCCGGTTCCAGTCCTTCCCAGCAGGCCAGATTCAGCCCCGCAGCCCGCAGGCGCGGCCATTCCTGCTGCAGCAACCGCTCACGCCGCTCATCACTCACCACCAGGGCCAAGGGGGTGGGACTCAGGGCGAGGGGGACCAACAGGCTGATCCACCAGCTGGGATCAGTGCCGTGGGCCAGGCGCACCAGGGTGTGATCGCCGCGCCGTAGACCGCGGGCCACCAGGCGACTGAGGCTGAGGTGGTGGGGCCAGCGTTGGCCTCCCTCCCGCTGCAGCAGTGCCTTCAGTTGCTGATGGGCTTTGGCTTCCAACATCAAGGGATCGTAGGAAGGGAGCCTTGGACAGAACCGCAGCGACGATGACAGCCCTGTGGCAGCGCCAACCGGTCGGGATTGTGGGTCTGGGGCTGATCGGGGGCTCGCTCGGCCTCGATCTCCTGGCCCGGGGCGCTGAGGTGCGGGCCTGGGTGCATCGGTCGGCCACCGCCGAGCGCGCCCGTCAGCGGCGGTTGGCCACGGAGGTGAGTACGGACGTCAGGGTGCTGGCCGATTGCGGGATGGTGGTGTTGGCTCTGCCCCTGGATCGGCTTCTCGCTCCCGATCCCACCCTGGTGGACGCCCTGCCGGCGGCGGCGGTGGTTACCGATGTGGGTTCGGTTAAGGCGTCTGTGGTGGCCTGCTGGGGCCCACGGTTGGGGGGGCGCTTCGTGGCTTCCCATCCGATGGCCGGAACCGTCCATGCGGGGGTGGAGGCGGGCCAGCTCGATCTTTTCCGCGGCCGCCCCTGGGTGGCCACCCCTGACGCCACCACGGCGGCTCCCGCGTTGGTGGCGGTGCGCGAGTTGGCGGAGGCCTTGGGGGCCCATTGGCTGACCTGCGAGGCGGCGGCCCATGATCGGGCGGTGGCCCTGATTTCCCATCTCCCTGTTCTGGTCAGCGCCGCCCTGCTGCAGACCGCCGACCGCGCCACCGCCGCCGCTCCGCCGCTGGCGTCGTTGGTGCGGGCGCTGGCCTCAAGCGGTTTCGCCGACACCAGCCGGGTGGGGGGGGGGAATCCCGAGCTGGGCGCCCTGATGGCCAGGTGCAATCAGGGTGCCCTGCTGGCGGCGTTGGAGCGGTATCGGGAAGCCATCACGGATCTGGAAACGCTGGTTCGGGCGGGGGAATGGGACGTGCTTCAGCAGGAGCTGGCGACCTGTCAACAGCTGAGGCCCCCCTTCCTCTGAGGCCTTCGCCCGTTCCGTTGCCCCTCCTCCAGGGTGCGGTTCAATTTCAAGACCCCTTCGTTTCCTTGGCGAACCAGCGGGCTATGGCCGACGACGGGATTCTGGATGTGGATCTGCTGGCCTTCGAGCGCGGGGATGATCGCGCCCGGGGGGCCGTGGTGGACGGGGTGCGGCGCAGCCTCGCCACCGGCTTTCTGTACACCACCAGCGATCTGCCCCCAGACCTGTTGGACACGGCCTACGGCATGCTCGCCCGGTTCTTCGCGTTGGCGCCCGAGCAGAAGCAGCGCTTTTCGGTGCCAGGAGCCAGTGGCCAGACCGGCTACACCGGGCCGCTGGTGGAAACGGCCGCCCACAGCGCGGTGGCGGATTGGAAGGAGATGTTGAACTGGTCCCTGCCGCTGGCGCCGGACCACCCCCTGCGGCGTCGCTATCCCACCTTCTACCCCGAGCAGCAGTTGCCGGAGGCGGTGGTGCCTGGAATTACGGAGGTCCTGGAGCGTTTCCACCGGGCGATCGCCGATCTGCAGCGACGGGTGCTGCGGGTGATCGCCCTCGGTCTGGGGCTCGATGGGCTGTTTTTCGACGCCATCGTCCAGGACGCCCCCACCCTCACCCGCGCCCTGCGGTATCCCCCGATGGCCACGGCGCCGCTTGGGGGGCATCAGTGGGCCGCCGCCCATGCCGACATCAACTTGATCACAGCGTTGCCCCGGGCCTCCGCGCCGGGTCTGGAGGTGCTGGTCGATGGGGTTTGGCGCCAGGCCTGCCCGCCGGAGGGACGGGTGATCCTGAACAGCGGCCTGATGCTGGAGCGGCTCAGCAATGGCCTCATCCCTGCCGGTTGGCATCGGGTGGTCGCCGCCCCCGGGGCCTGTGAGGAGCGCTACAGCGTGGTCCAGTTTTGCCATGCGCGCCCCGGCACCAGCCTCGCCCCCCTGTCCAGTTGCATCAGCCCGGATCACCCCCAGCGCTGGGCGGGGATCACGGCGGCGGAGGCCCTGGAGGAGGTGTTGTGGCAGATCAACTTGCTGGATCGCCACAGCTGATCCCGCGGAGTTCCGTGGCTGCCATGGGGCACCTGTCGGCTGTCGGCGGCGGGCCGCCTCTCTTGGCGGCTGTCCGCGCAGACTGGCCGCATCGGCTTCGTTCCGCCATGCCCCAGCCCCCCCAGCCCCAGCGCCTCCAGCGGGGACGACCCTGGGGGGTGCCCCTGGCCGTTCTGGTTGGCCTTGGCTTGGTGTTGCCGGCCTGCCGGGCTGCCGATCCGCCCCGGGGCGCCGCCCTGGCGGAGGCGCTGATCCTTACTCCACCAGCAGCACCTGCAGCACCGGCAAGCACGGTGCCGGTGCTGCCGACGACCCCTGGCCTGCCCAGGGCCGCCGATGGTCGTACCTATCCCCTGGTCCCCGCCGATCCCCGCCAAGTGGCGGAGCTTCTGGTGCAGGTGGAGGCGGCTCTGCGCGATCCGGCCACCCCGGCGGCGGATCTGCCCACCCTGGGCCATCAGCAGCAGGTGATCTATCGGGTGTTGGCCCGCGAGCAGGCGCTGGACCGCCAGGTGCGTCCGCTGATCCCCACCCCTTGGCGCAGCGTGGTGGAGCGCCACGTGGACGCACGCCGGGAATTCCTGGCCATGCATCGGGGGGGCTCCCGGCCTACCGCCGTGCCCGCCTGGCGGATCATCCAGCCCGAGCCGGCCGCCAATTTGCTGCGCTACTACCGCGAGGCCTCCCAGGAGACCGGCATTCCCTGGGAGGTGGTGGCGGGGGTGAACCTGGTGGAAACCGGCATGGGTCGCATCGACGGCATTTCCGTGGCCGATGCCCGAGGGCCGATGCAATTCCTGCCCACCACCTGGGCTGAACCGGGCATTGGCAAGGGGGGGGACATCCGTGACCCGCGAACCGCCATTCACGCCGCCGCCCGCTACCTGGTGCGTCGCGGTGGACTGCGGGATATCCGCAAGGGCCTCTGGGGCTACAACAACAGTGACCATTACGGCCGCGCCGTTCTGCTCTATGCCTCCTTACTTCGGGATGATCCGCGGGCGTATGTGGGTCTCTACAACTGGGAGATTCATTTCGTGACCAGCGCCGGCGATCTCTGGCTGCCCGTGGGCTACGACCAGCGGCAGCGGCTGCCCGTGGCGACGTTCCTGCAGCGCAGTCCGGCCAGTGCCCCGCCCTCGGGTCCAGGCTGGTGAGTCCATTCAATTGGGCGTACGACCCAGCAGCAGGTCCCGGGCGTTGTTGAGCGCCTGCATCCGTTCCAATTCCCCGCCACGGTCGGGGTGGTGATCGGCGGCCGCCAGCTTCCAGGCCCGGTTCACGTCCAGCGGACGCAGTCGGCCGGAGCGGGGCAGGCTGAGCAGTTGGCGCGCCGCGATGGCGTCCAGGTCGGGGTGCTTGCCCAGGGGCATGCGATCGCTCAATCCATACCCCGAACCGCGCCGTTTGCGGCCCTTTTCCCCCCGCTCGGCCTGGTCCGGCCCAGCGCTGCCGAAACCTCTGCCTAGGCTCTCCTCTCGACGCTTGGCTTGGCGACGTTTCTTGGGTTCGGATTGGGGCTGGTGAACCAGGCCACCGACCTGGCTGGTGGTGGTGGGCTCGGACATGACAACAACTGGCACGGCAGGACACAACAGGGTGTTAAGCATCCCGCAACGCCCTCCCGCTTGTCGGTAGCGGAGCCGCAGGGGCGGTGTCTGGTCGTCAGGCTGGCAGCTGGAGATCAGTTCCGCGTGCTTGCAACAGCTGTCGGCAGGCCATCAGGGCCGACAGGCTGACCCCAGCGGTCCCCTCGCCGGGATGGAGGCTGTCGCCACAGAGCCACAGGCCCGCCAGGGGGGTGCGGCTGGCCAGGCCAAAGGGGCCGAAGTGGCGGGGGTGCTGCCCCAGGCCGCCCACATAGCCCCAGGGGCGTCCGGTCCAGCCGGCGAAGCCCCGCGGTGTGGCCAGTTCGGTGTGACGCCACATTGCGCTGGTCACCCCCAGCAGGGCCTCCAATCCGGCCAGGATTCCGGCACGGGCTTCCTCTTTGCGTGCCTGGTAGGCCCCCTCCTCCAGGTCGAACCAGGGGCGGGCCGGGGTGAAGACGCTGGCAATCACGGTGGCCATGCCGGCCGGGGCCCGCCCATCGCCCTCGTCACTCACGCTCACAAACAGCGATCCCGGCCGTTTCCAGGCCCGTTGGAGATGGGGAGGGCAGTGGGTGGGCAGGCAGGACCGTTCCACGGCTCCGTAGAACACCAGGGCGCCACTTGGTTCCGGCAGGGCCGCCAGCCGGCGCTGATAGCCCATGGGCAGGGAGTCCCCCAGCAGCGCTGGCAGGGTCTGGGGGGGGAGGGTGGACACCACGGCGGTGGACCTGAGCTGGAAGCTGCCCCCGTCCGGGCCCTGGCCCTCCGCTTGCCAGGGTTCGCCCGGCCGTTCCGGTGGCTGCAACCGCAGCAGCCGGTGGCGGCGCCGCAGGCTGCCGCCGGCCTGGGCTAGGGCCTGCTCCAGCGCCGTGCTGAGCACTTGCATCGACCCCCGCAGGTGCCAGAGCCCCAGCGGCTCCTGGGCGATCGCCAGCACCGTGCAGCCGTAGAGGGCCGCCGTGCGATCTGCGGGTTCCTGGGAATAGAGCTTCAGCTGCAGGTCAAGGAACTGGCGCAGGCGGCCATCGCCGCTGCGGCCGCAGAGTTTCAGCAGGTCGGCCATGGTGGCGCCGGTTAGCAGGCCGCTGGCCAGGGTCGCGGGCCCGATCGCCGCTAGCAGTTGGCCCAGGTCCCACCAGGAGCGGGGCGGCAGGACCGGATCGCGGCCCGCGAAGGCCCAGTTGGCCTGATGCACCGCCGAGCACAGACGCCAGAACGGTTCGCTGCCGGGGAACTGCCGTTGGCGCTCCGCGCGCCAGGCCTCCGGATTACGGGCGATCCGCACCGGTGGTCGGCCGTCCCCGAGATCCACCACACATCCGGGATCCA
Organism: uncultured cyanobacterium; assembly: GCA_903856805.1. Taxonomy (GTDB): domain Bacteria; phylum Cyanobacteriota; class Cyanobacteriia; order PCC-6307; family Cyanobiaceae; genus Cyanobium. Next base: position 7,296 of record CAIOCZ010000017.1, read on the forward strand.
GGGGCGTTGCGGCCGGTGGTTCCACCCCCAGGTGACGGAACAGGCGGGCATGGATGCCGCCGGGTTCCAGCCCCGCCACCTGGGTGGCCCCCACGTCGAATAGGTAGGGGCCGCGGCGGAAGGTGCCGGCGCAGCCGCCGGTTTGGTGGTGCGCCTCCAGCAGGGTCACCCGCAACCCCGCGCGGGCCAGCAGGGCCGCCGCCGTCAGGCCGGCGATGCCGGCTCCCACCACCAGGGCGTCGAGGGGTGGCTCCTGGTGGGACATCGGGCCGTGGGGGCAGGCGGTGGGCATGCTGGCAGGGCTGGTCCGATCGCCGCCGGTTCCCATGGCCACGGTTCCCGTCCCGCAGGGCCTGGCCGCCTTCGTGGCCGAGCAGGTAGGGCAGCGCTCCAAGAGCTGGCGGGCGGTGGGGGGCGGTTGCATCCATCAGGCCTGGTGCCTGCAGCTCGAGGACGGCTCCCGCCTGTTTGCCAAGGTCAACCGGCTGGAGGCCTGGCCCCTGTTTCAGGCGGAGGCGGAGGGGTTGATCGCCCTGGCTGGGGTGGCAGCCAGTGATGCAGCCGATTCCTACGGGTTGGTGGTGCCGGTTCCGTTGGCCTTCGCTCCTGTGCAGGACCAGGCCGTGCTGCTGTTGCCCTGGTTGGAGTTGGGCGGTGGGGAGGGGGGATGGGTCGACCTCGGCCGCGCCCTGGCGACCCTGCATCGCCGCAGCCTGCAGCCTGCCCCGGGCCAGGACCAACTGCGTTTTGGCTGGGCCACGGATAACTTCATCGGTGCAGGCCCCCAGGCCAACGGCTGGCATGGGCACTGGGGTCTGTTCTTTGCCGAGCAGCGTCTGGAGCCCCAGCTGCGGGCCCTCGCCCGTCGGGGGATCCGACTGCGAGGGGGGGAGGCCGTGGTGCGGGGGGTGCCGGAGTGGCTGGACCAGCACGCCGTCGATCCCTGCCTGGTGCATGGGGATCTCTGGAGTGGCAACGCCGGGGTGCTGGTTGATGGTCGGGCCGCCCTGTTCGATCCGGCTGTCTATCGGGCCGATCGGGAGGTGGATCTGGCCATGGCTCGATTGTTCGGTGGCGTTCCGCGGCCGTTCTTTGACGCCTATCAAGCTGCCTGGCCCCTGCCTCCGGGCCACGAAGGCAGGGTGGAGCTCTACAACCTCTATCACCTGCTCAATCACGCCAACCTGTTCGGCGGCAGCTATGTCCAGCAGGCCCAGGCCTCGATCGAACGCCTGCTGAAAAGCCCTCCCGCCTGAGCGGAAGGGCCAGTCCATCAGCCGAAATATTCCTGACGCAGGGAGGTCAGTTTGTCTATCACGGACGAGCGCTTCTCACTGGTGGTGAGGTTCTGCCAGCTCCAGTTGCCCACAACGACAAGTCCAAGCAGTTCGAGCAGCCCGGGCACGATTGGCAGCAGGTTGATCGTGTCAAGCACGCCTTTGATCAGAACTTGGGCCACGATCACGGCCAGCAGGATGCCGCTGGCTTTACCGACCTTGCCAGCCTGGCTCCAGTCCACCTTGTCCAGGGTCTGGTTCACCTTGCCAAGAATGTCGCTGTAACGCGCCGAAAAATCAAAGCCGTTGTCGATGGTGTCGGGAGTGGTGTCGGGAGTCGCCGTGGTCTCCTTGGCGTCGGTTGGGATTTCGCTCATGGAGTCGCACGTGTGGTCGGAACGTTGCATAAGGTATCGGGTGTGGACCCGATCACGCCAGTAGGGATTGACGTCGATCGGCAGGCGCTGACGCAGTTGTTGGCCGTTCTGGGGGCGCCATCGCCGGAGGAAGGATGTGCCCTGCTGCTCGGCCAGCGGTCAGCGGCCCGCTGGCGATTGCGCTCGATCTGGCCCTGCCTGAACGTTTGGCAGCCGGTGGCCGCGCGAGATCATCGCTTTGCCCTGGATCCCCGCGAGCAGTTGCAGGCCCAGCGCTGGGCCCGCGCCCAGGGTCTGGACGTGTTGGGGGCGGCCCATAGCCATCCGGCCAGTGCGCCGGAACCCTCCGCCACCGACCGGGCCCTCACTTTGGCCCCCACGTTGATGCTGATCCACGGCCTTCCCACCGCCGCGAGTCGGGCCCATGGCCCTGGCGTTGCGCCCGGGCTGGCGTGCTGGTGGCTGGCAGACACAATCCCGCCCGAAACCTGGCAGTTGGGATGGAGAATGGTGGATTGAGGTGTGGCGGCAGCGCCACTCGTCGGCCCCTCCCTCCAGACCAGCCATGCTTCCTCCCGACACCAGCGGCATCCAGCTCAGTCCCGATGAGGTGGCGCGCTTTTCTCGGCACCTGATTCTGCCGGAGGTGGGCATGGAGGGCCAGAAGCGGCTCAAGGCCGCCTCGGTGCTCTGTGTGGGCACCGGAGGCCTGGGATCGCCCCTGCTGCTCTACCTGGCGGCGGCAGGTGTTGGGCGGTTGGGCATCGTTGATTTTGATGTGGTGGATCACAGCAATCTGCAGCGGCAGGTGATTCACGGCACCAGCTGGGTGGGCAAGCCGAAGATCGAATCAGCAAAACACCGAATTTTGGAGATCAATCCCCATTGTCAGGTGGATCTCTATGAAACAGCGCTCACGAGTGAGAATGCCCTTGATATTATTTCCCAGTACGACCTAGTCTGCGATGGCACCGATAACTTTCCCACCCGTTATCTGGTGAATGATGCCTGTGTGTTGTTGGGTAAGCCGAACGTGTATGGCTCGATTTTTCGTTTTGAAGGTCAGGCCACGGTGTTCAACCTGAATGCGGAAAGTCCCAATTACCGCGATCTGTTTCCCGAGCCGCCGCCGCCAGGAATGGTTCCTTCCTGTGCCGAAGGCGGGGTAGTGGGCGTCTTGCCTGGCATCATCGGCGTGATCCAGGCCACTGAGGCGGTGAAAATCATCACCGGCATCGGCACCACCCTCAGCGGCCGACTGCTGCTGTTCGATGCCCTCGCCATGAAGTTCCGCGAGCTGAAGCTCCGACCCAATCCGGAGCGTCCCGTGATCGACAAGTTGATCGATTACCAGGAGTTCTGTGGTGTGGGGGGCACCGCTCCCGGCCAGGAGGAAGCCGGGGCCGTGGAGAGCATCACTGTCAAGGAGCTCAAGGTCTTGCTCGATGGCGACACCAGCGGCTTGGCGCTGATCGATGTTCGCAACCCGCCGGAGGCGGCGATCGCCGTGATCCCCGGCGCGGAATTGATTCCCCTCGATCAGATCGAGAACGGCACTGCCGTGGAACGGGTGCGTGACCTCGCGGCCGGACGTACCCTCTATGTGCACTGCAAACTGGGCGGCCGCAGCGCCAAGGCCCTGATTGCGCTCAAGCGCCACGGCATTCAAGGCATCAACGTGGCCGGCGGCATCGACGCCTGGAGTCAAGATGTCGATCCTTCCGTTCCTCGCTACTGAGCGGTCGATGGCGGGTAGGCAGGCAGGGAATCCAGAGGCTGCCGTTAAACGGCGTCAGCGCCTGCTTTCGCTAGAGCGCCAGTATCCCCGGTATCTGGTGGTGAGCCTGCTGCCTGTGCTGGTGATGCCTTGGGCCAACATCGATGGTCCGGCTCCGCAGCGGCTGGTCATACCGCTCGTGTTGAGCCTGCTGGTGCTGCAGTCGTTGCGCACCCTGCCCAGTACGGTCGGCGGCGGCCGAGCCCATCTGTCGGATCAGTGGTTCCGGGCTCTGGGTCTGGCGGTCCTGCTGACCACCTGGCTGTCCTTCTTGACTCGGTCGGTGGGTGTGCTGCCGCTGCTGTACATGCAGCTGGCCTCCCTTTTCCTGATCCTGTCGGCGTATCGTTTGTTGCGCCTCTTGGCGGTGGCACCGCGGGTGAATCTGGCGGTCCTGAGCGCCGCTGCCGCCGGCTACGTGCACCTTGGAATCACCGGTGGCGTCATGGCGACCTCGATTGAAATGCTCCACCCGGGGACCTTCACGAGCGGTCAGTTCGGCAATCACGTGGAGCTGCTCGATCGGCTTTTCTACATGAGTTATGTGACCATCGCGAGCCTCGGCTATGGCGATGTTCTGCCCACCAACGCGCTGGGCCAGCGCTTTGTGATTCTGCTCAGCCTCACCAGCACGATGTACATGTCGCTGGTGGTGGGGTTGCTGCTGGGTCGCTACCTCTCCTCCCGTCCGCCGGAGCCTGCGCAGCCGGAGGAGCTTCCGTAGTCCCCAGCACCGCAGGCAAGAACGATCTGGGCATGCTGCGCGATTGAATGGGGTAGGGATCGGGGGCTGGCGATGCTCTGCAGTGGTTAAACCTCGTCGTCGCTTAGCAGCAGCGCTGGCATCGGAGGAATAAAATCAAAGGGATACTTTAGAAATGCCCTTTTAGTCGTTATTTGTTGGATGCCACGCTAATAGTCCACGCCGCGTTTGAGATCCACGCCCCGCTCGGCATAGTGCTTGTGGCATACCATCTCGGAGTGCACGCTGGCCAGATCGAAGTAGGCCGGGCGACTTTTGCAGCGCCCGGTGATGATCACTTCGGTTTCTGACGGTTTGCGCAGCAGCGTTTGCATGATCGGTTCCACCGGCAACAACTCCAGATCCACGGTGGGATTGAGTTCATCGAGGATCACCGTTTTGTAGAGCCCACTGGCGATGGCAGCGCGGGCGATTTCCCAAGCCCGTTCAGCTTCCACATAATCGATGGGCTGTTGTTGGCCCCGCCACACGATGGCGTCCCGCCCAGAGCGCAGATGGTCCACCAGGTGGGGATAGCTCTCCCGCAGGGCGGCAATGGCCGCATCTTCGGTGTAGCCGCTGCCGCCCTTGAGCCACTGCAGAATCAATACCCGATGGCTTTTGTCCTGGCTGATGCCACGGCCGATGGCCTGCAAGGCCTTGCCCAGGGCGCTGGTGGATTTGCCCTTGCCCTCGCCGGTGTAGATCTCGATGCCGTCCAGACCCCGTTCCACGAGCCCGTCCTCGTCCTCCGTGGCCACCTGGCGCCGGTGGGCCCGCATCTCCGAATGCAGATCGGCCAGCCGCACGAGCTCCGGCGGTGCTCCCCGTCCCGTACAGATCACCTCCATCCCGGAGGGTTTGGTGGCGAGGGTGCCGACCACCTCCGCCGCCTCGAGGAGTCCCAGGTCGAGGACGGGATTGAGCTCATCGAGCACCACCACCGAATAGAGGTTGCTGGCGATCGCCCCTTTGGCGATGTCCCAGCCCCGTTGGGCTTCCTGCCGGTCGAAGCGGGTCACCTGTTCGGCGCTGAAATAGTCACCACGCCCGGTGCGCACCTGGTCGATCAGGTGGGGGAAGCCCTGCTGCAGGGCTTCGATGGCCGCGTCTTCGTCGTAGGCCCGACCCGGGCCCTTCAGGAAGCGCAGCAGCAACACCCGCGTGCGCTTCTGTTCGCAGATTCCCAGGCCGATGGTGCGCAGCACCACCCCGAGGGCGGCCTGGCTCTTGCCCTTGCCATCGCCGTCGTAGACGTGCAACTGGCCCAGGGCCCGTTCATCGCTGCCGGCGGCGGTGCGAATGCCGATTCCCCGGCCTGAGCCCCGCTGAGGGGTCTGGGTGGGGCTGCTGGACGGGGACATCGGCCGGCCGATCGGACCAGGATGCTACCCAGCCTGGTCGGCTCCTCCAGGAATGGGCTGGGATTGCCAGGATTGCTTCCATGACCACCACCCCTGCGCCCTTCACCCTTCTTGAATCGCTGCCCGGCGACCTGGAGGCGTCCCTGGAGCAACTGCGGCAGCGGCTGGATGGGCTGCAGAGCGTGGTGGTGGCCTACTCCGGGGGGGTAGATAGCACGTTGGTGGCGGCCCTGGCGGTGGAACGGCTGGGGGAGCGGGCCCTGGCGATCACGGGGGTCTCTCCGGCCCTGGCGCCCCATCTGCGTCGGGAGGCACGGGAGCAGGCCGCCTGGTTGGGCTTGCGCCACCAGGAGCTGGCCACCGCTGAATTGGAGGATCCGGCCTATGCCTCGAATCCGGAGGACCGTTGTTACGCCTGCAAGAGGGAACTGCATCAGCGGCTGGCGCCGATCGCCGCCGCCGCCGCTGGGGCCGTGGTGCTGGATGGGGTGAACCTGGATGATCTGGGCGATCACCGCCCGGGTCTCCGTGCCGCCCGCGAGCGGGGGGTGTTATCGCCGCTCGCGGAGGTGGGCCTGGACAAGGCCGGGGTGCGTCGTCTCTCCCGGGCGCTGGGACTGCCCTGGTGGGATAAGCCGGCCCAGCCCTGTCTGGCGTCCCGTTTCCCCTATGGGGATCCCATTACGGCGGGCCGGCTCCAGCGGGTGGCGGCGGCGGAAGACTGGCTGCGGCAGCGGGGCTATGGCGAGGTGCGTGTGCGTAGCCAGGGGGAGACGGCTCGGATCGAGCTGCCCTCCACCCAGCTGCCGGAGCTGCTGCTGGCCCTGGCCACGGGGGAGCTGCGCCAGGAGCTGGTGATGGCCTTCGCGGAGCTGGGGTTTCAGGCGGTGGGGCTGGACCTGGAGGGGCTGGTGAGTGGCAAGCTCAACCGCGCCCTGCGCGATGCCAGGACGGGCTGACTTGACCAGCCAGGGAGTGGGCTCCTCCCCCCCCGTTGAGGTGCTTCTACCAAAACCGTTCCACAAAAACCATGCCACAAAAAAAGGAGGGCACAGACCCTCCTGAACATGTTTGGCCTGGTTGTTGAAGTCAGGCCATCGCTAACAGCGGGTCCCGTTCACTTCCGCCGATCGACATCGGAGTTTCGCGGCGGAAGCTGGTGAGCTTGTGATGGAGGGAACCCAATTCCTCGGCCAGGATCTGGCAGGCCAGCTCCGGCATGGTGTGGTCTCCGCAGGTGAACACATCGACCGCGGCGTAGCCCGATTCGGGCCAGGTGTGGATCGAAATGTGGGACTCGGCAAGAAGTGCGAGTCCAGTGACACCCTGGGGTTCGAAACGGTGGGTGATCAGGTTGAGGAGGGTGGCACCAGCACGCTTCGCTGCTGTCGTGATGGTGTCCCTTAGGAAAGCTTCGTCGTCGAGCCTGGAACTGTCGCAGTCGTAAAGCTCGAGGATGCAGTGTTTCCCAACCGCATCTGTGGTTGTAAAAGGTGGGGCGGAGATTGGCTTGGAGGCGGCTCCGTTCCATCCCGGGTTCGGGTGGAGGCAGGGCAGGCTCTGGGTCATCAGGATCCAGCGAACAGTTCAACACCCTACGCCCTCTTAAGAGTTTTTGTGCGTCGAGCCTGTTTTTCGTCGCGCATCACCCATAAATTTCCCCGCCCCGCAGCTCCACCACCTGCGAGGCGGACCGCCAGCCCGGGTCGAAGGCTCCCAGGTGGGTGGCGCTCACCAGGCACTGATGGCCTTCCCCCACCGCCTCCAACACCTGTCGTTGGCGGCCTGGATCGAGTTCGGCCAGCACATCGTCGAGGAGCAACAGCGGCGGCTGACCCACCACCTGTTGCACCAGCTCCAGCTCCGCGAGTTTCAGGGCCAACACCAGCGTTCGCTGTTGGCCTGCCGATCCGTAGCGGCGGGCCGGTTGATCGGCCAGCAACAGGGCGACGTCATCGCGCTGGGGACCCACCAGGCACTGACCCAGCCGTTCCTCCTCGCTGCGTTGCTGCCGCAGCTGCTCCTCCAGGGCCAGTCGCCAGGGCTCCTCCGCCTCCTCCCCTTCCAGTTGGGTGCCGCTGAGATACTCCAGCCGCAGGGGTTCGGCTCCGCCGCCGATCCGCTGCTGCCAGGCCGATGCCAGGGGTTCCAGCCTCCCCAGGGCACGGCGTCGGCGCCGGTGCAGCCTGGTGCCCACAAGGGCCATCTGCTGATCAAACACATCCAGGAGGGCCGCCCGCTGGTGACCGGCCAGGCCGCGGCGCAGCAGCTGACTGCGCTGGCGCAGCAGCCGGCCGTAGCGGCTCAGCAGGGCGCCGTAGATCGGTTCCAGCTGCAACACCACCCGGTCGAGCCATTGGCGGCGCAGGGCCGGTTCCCCCCGCACCAGATCCAGATCCAGGGCGCTGAATCCCACGCACCGCAGACTGCCGGGCAGGTCCAGCTGGCGTTCCAGGACTTTGCCGTTGCGTTCGGCCAGGCGCCCACCCCGGCGACGCAGCTGCAGCTCCAGGATGTCGCCGCCGTCGGTGTGGCCGCGGAGCCGGCCGGCCGGTTCTCCATGGCGGATCAGGTCCCCATCCCGGCTGCAGCGATGGGACCGGAGGCTGGTGAGTAACTCCACCCCTTCCAGCAGATTGGACTTGCCCTCTCCGTTGCGGCCGGTCACCAGCAGTCGGTTGTGGGTGAGTTCCAGGCTGAGGTGGCGGATGTTGCGGAACTGGTGAAAGTCCAGGCGTTTCAGCCGGATGGGGGGGGGGGCACCGGCCGCTAAGGTGGATCCGTCAGGAACGGTCGGTGGGGCGTGAGTGATCACGCCATGCTCCGGACCTGAGCTTGGGCATGTAGCTCAGTTGGATAGAGCATCAGATTCCGGTTCTGAGGGTCGGGGGTTCGAGTCCCTCCATGCTCGTTGACAGACCCACCCCTGCCGGAACGGGGGTGCCCCTTTTTGGTCCAGCCACCCGCCGGATCCATCTCAGGAGCTAGGCCGATTTTTGGCGGCCGAAAGTTTCAGTCCCATCGCCCGGATGCCGCCCGGATCCACCAGAAAACCGGCCCTGGCGAGGGCCTTCAAGGCTTCAGGCGGCGCCGAAAGGGAGATGCTGCAGCCCCCCAGTTCCCGTCGCAGCCGTCCCAGCGCCGCCTCCACCAGCGCCACCAGCACCTCCTCACGGGCCGGGTCGCTGGGCTCGCTGATCAGATCCCACAGGTTGGCATTGAGGGCTTGATCGCTGGTGATCCTCAAGAAACCCACCAGGCGGTCGTCGGGATCACGCACCGCCAGATGCCAGGCGCTTCGCTCCAAAACCCGTTGCCAGCGCTCCGGGGAGCGGCTGGATTCGCCGCAGGCCAGCAGCAAGTGATCCAATTCGGCCCAGGTCAGGTCCGGCTCGCTGAAGAGCTGATAGCCCTTGCGCAGGCGTGGTGTAGGGGCTGGGCTGCGAAAGGGGATCAAGAGAGAGGAGAGATTGTCCAGGGAGGTGTCAACCCGTATTGCGCATGCCGGCGGCGATCCCGTTGATCGTGAGCAGGGCTCCCTGAAGCAGGTCACTGCGGCTGTAGGTACGGCCATCCCCGCTGGAGCTGCCTTCGCTCATCGGGGGCTGGCGGTTCTGATCGCGCAGCAGCCTTAACAGGGCCACCTGCAGATAGCCCAGCGGGATGATCGTGCGGTTGCGTAGATCGACGGAGAGCTGCAGGGCCGGGTCCCCATCCAGAAGACGGGTGTGGTTGCTGATGCGCAGCACCAGATCACAGGTGAGGGCAAATTCCTTGGCAATGGCTTCGAAAATGGCGTCGAAAGCCTCTCGGTTTTCCGGGCGCCCCAGGGACTGCACGTAGTGGTGGGCCAGATCCAGATCCACCTTCGAGAGCGTCATCTCCACCTTGGAGATCAGCATTCGGAAGAAGGGCCAGCGCTGATAAAGCAGTTGGAGTAATTCGAGCTGCTCGCCATCCTGGTCGAGCTCGGCCTGCAAGGCCGCGCCCACGCCGTACCAACTGGGCAATAGGAAGCGGCTCTGGGTCCAGCCGAACACCCACGGAATCGCCCGCAGACTGGAGAGGTCACGGGCGCCACTCTTGCGGCGGGCCGGCCGGCTGGAGATCTGCAGTTTGCTGATTTCCTCGATCGGGGTGACCTGTTCAAAGAACGCCACCAGGGCGGGATTGTCATGCACCAGGGCGCGGTAGTGATCGCGGGAGCGAGCCGCCAAACGCTCCATCAGGGCATTCCAAGGCGGGGTGTCGTCGAGAGGGGCACTCACCATGCTGTTCTGCAGTACCGCGGTGGTGACGGTTTCGAGGTTGTAGAGCGCCAGCTCCGGCAGGGAGTATTTGGAGGCTAGAACTTCTCCCTGTTCGGTGATTTTGATCCGCCCCTGGAGGGTGCCGTTGGGTTGGGCCAAGATGGCTTGATAGGCCGGTCCACCGCCCCGACCCACCGACCCGCCGCGCCCGTGAAAGATGCGCAGGGCGACGCCATGGGAATCGGCGAGTCGCTGTAAAGCGATCTGGGCGCGATGAATCTCCCAGTTACTGGAGAGGAAGCCGGAATCTTTATTACTGTCTGAGTACCCCAGCATCACCTCCTGAAGCCGTTGGCCGTTGTCGCTATTGCTCGCGAGCACCTGCCGGTAAAAGGGGTCGCGGAACAGCCGTTCCATCACGGCTGGTGCCTTCTGAAGATCCTCCACGGTTTCAAACAGGGGGATCACCAGCAATTGGGCGGTGCGGGCGAGCGGATCCACGAGGCCGGCCTCCTTGGCCAGCAGCAGCACTTCCAACAGGTCGGACACCGTGTGATTCATCGAGATCACGTAGGTGCTGCAGATGCGCGGCCCGAATTCCTGTTGGAGACGCTGGAGCATCCGGAACACGGCGAAGGTTTCGGCGGTGCTGTCGCTCCAGCGGGCCGTTGGTGGCAGTAAGGGCCGGCGGGTTTGCAGCTCGCTCAGCAACCAGCTGATTCGTTCCTCTTCCTCCATGGCGCCATAGGCCACGGGCAGCTGTAGATCACGGCTGAGCTCATCCAGGGCGTCGCTGTGGCGGGTGCTTTCCTGGCGGATGTCCAGGCTGGCCAGGGTGAATCCAAAGATGTGCACCTGGGTGAGCAGATCCCGCAGGGCCTCGCAGCGCAGGCCGGTGGCATCCAGGCTTTCCTTGAGCAGTTCCAGGTCGGTGCGCAATTCCTCTGCGGAGCTGAAGTGCAGCTCCTGGGAGCTACTCACGGCATCGGCGGGAACTTCCCAGCTCGCCAGGGAAAGGTGCTCATTGCGCAGCTGGGTGAGTTGCAGCCGCTCCAGGATGTAACTTAATTTCAGGCGGTAGGGCTCTTTGCGATAGCTAGTTGCCCGTTCATCGTAGATCTGGGGAAAACGGAGCCGATCCATTTCCAGCGATTCAAGTAGCGCCTTGCTGGGTGGACTCCACTGCATCGAAATGCTGAGCTGATCGCGCAAGTTTTCCACCGCCTGGATGTAGCGCTTCAGCATCAGGGCCCGTTGATAGCAGGCCGTGCGCCAAGTGATCTCCGGCGTCACCGAGGGATTGCCATCCCGGTCGGAACCCACCCAGGAGCCGAAGGTGCAGAAGGAATCGGGTGGGGGCACCACGTCGGGATAGCTGCTGCTGAGGGCGGCCCGCATCCGCTGCCGTAATTGGGGCATGGCGTCGAAGAGCACCTGTTGGAAATAGTGCAGGGCGTAATCGACTTCGTTCAGAACGGATGGTTTGAACTGGTGGAGTTCGTCGGTGCGCCACCAAACGCGGATTTCCTCCTCCAGTTGATGGCGTAGCCGGTCCCGATCGTCGGGATTGACGGTGGCGCTGTGTTGCAGTTTTTGAATCAGGGTGGCCACTCGTCTCTGCTTGTGGCGCACCGTGTGGCGCACGATTTCGGTGGGATGGGCCGTAAAGACCAGGCGAATATCTAGGTCCCTTAGTAGCGTTTCCAGCTGGGCTGGGGGCACATTCAGGGCACGGAGCCGTTCGAATAATTGGCGGAAGGTGGCTGGATCGCTTTGGCTGGCGAGGGGGGGTAAGAACGGATCGCTGCTGAGTACAACGGGAGCGTTTCTGATGCTGTCGAGATAGCTGTCTTCCTCGATATGTTGTTCGAGGATATTTACCAGTTGAAAATAAAGTGAAAATGCTCGAGCGGCGGCGATGCCATCCGCCAGGTCCATCTCGCGGATCAGTTGCACGATGCCGGCGGTGTCGACCCCAGGATCGCTTTCGGGTTCCAGGCTGGCCGTGACCGGTCCGCTCAGTTGTTTGAGCCGCAGCAGACGCTCAACACGCTCCGGTGGGCATTCGCTGCGCAAGACCGTTTGCCAGAGGTCTTCCACCAGCTCCAGCCGTTCGCTGAGGAGCCGGATGACCCGAGCAGGCGGTTCGGTCGTGGCGGGCGGCGGGGCCTGGGGGCCATCGGCGCCCGGGGGCAACGGCATCAGGGCCGCGGCAGGGGGCTCAGACGGGGGCTGAGACGAGGGCTGCCGCATGGGGGCCGGCAAGGCAGACGAACGATTCATGATCATCCCAAAGTGCCGGCAGGATCTGTCGCAAGCCATGCCTCCAGCGTGTTTTCTCGCTGGGCGAGGGCCTCGGTTTCGTCGGTGAGGATGGAGGCGATGCTTTCGCCGGCACGGTGACGCGCCAGCCAGCGCATCGCCTGATTGCCTCGGGTGAGCACCTCGTGGAGCGGTGCCAGGGTGCTTTGCAGGCCGAACGCGTCGGCGAGGGGCGCCAGCTCCTGCAGGCTGGCGCTGATCCAGTCGCCGGCCCGCAGCGGTGAGCCGTCGCGCCAGTGGCGTAGCTCCGCGTCCAGGCTGGATCGGGCTGCAGCCCGGTCATTGGCGTCGGCGAGGGCCGCCAAGGCCTCGGCATCCAGCCGGCTGGTGTGCAGCGGATCCTGCCCTGGGGGATCGGCCAGGAGCTGGTGCAGGCGCAGTTCGGCAAAGGCGGTGACGGCCAGCAGCAGGGCCGGATCGGCGATCAGGTCGCAAATGCGGATCTCCAGTCGATTCAGATCGTGGGGGCGGTCATCCCCATTCGGCCGCACGGAGGTCCAGAGGTGGCGCACGTTGCGCATCGTGCCGGCGGCCAGTTGGGCCTGCACCCATTGCACGTAATGGGCGTGGCTGGTGAACAGGGGCACCAGCGGGGGCGTGAGGGGGAACTGCAGCCAGCGTTGCGAATGGGCTCCCGTGACCGCGCCATCAAGGAAGGGGGAGCTGGCGCTGAGGGCGAGCAGCAGGGCGGCTTCGCACCGCAGCAGCCGCAGGCCCGCAAACAGGGGCTCCATCGCCTGCATGCCCAGATTGATGTGCACGCTGGCGGTGACCACCCGGGTGCCATAGCTGGTTGCGATGTAGTCGTGGTAAGGGTTGGTTGGATCGGAGCGCTCGAACCGCTGCGTGTCCCCCAGGCTGAGGGTGCTGTCCGGCAGCAGGGTGAGACCGCGGGGGGTCAGCCAGCGCCGCAGGCGCCGCCGCGGTTCCAGCAGCAGCGCCAGTTGCCGTTGATAGCTGGCATCGGGTGGGGTGGTGTATTCGAGATTGCGGTTGTCGGGTTCGGTGACGAAGCCCTCCAGGGCCACCGCGGCTTCGGCGGCGCATCCCACCACGGTGGCATCGGCCCTGCCGGTGTACATCTCCACCTCAAAGCCCTTCAGCAGCAGCGTCGGGCTCATTGCGGTTGCAGGCAAGCCAGGGCTTTCAGCATGCCGCGCGCCTTGTTCAGGGTTTCCTGGAATTCTGCAGCCGGCTGGGAATCGGCCACGATCCCAGCGCCGGCCTGCACCTGAACCCGCCATTGGCCGGCCGGCGCCGGCAGCACCACCATGCTGCGGATGGTGATGGCCGTATTCAGCGCCCCCGCCAGGTCCACGGCGCCATAGACGCCGGAATAGGGACCGCGGGCATCGGGTTCCAGGGCGTGGATCAACTGCATCGCCTTGATCTTCGGCGCCCCGCTCACCGTCCCAGCGGGGAAGCAGGCCATCAGCAGATCCCAGATGTCGTGGACTGGATCGAGTTGCCCCTCCACTTGGCTGACGATGTGCATGACGTGGGAGTAGCGCTCAATCACCATCAGATCACCGACACGGACGCTTCCGGCCCGACAGACCCGCCCCAGATCGTTGCGGCCCAGGTCCACGAGCATCACGTGTTCGGCCCGTTCCTTGGGATCGGCCAGCAGGTCTGCGGCCAGGGCCGCGTCGGACTGGTCGTCGTTGCCGCGGGGGCGGGTGCCAGCGATGGGCCGGACCGACGCTTGGATGGTGCCGCCTGCATCGGTTTCGGCCTTCACCATGACCTCGGGGCTTGAGCCAATCAAATACCAGCCCCCAAAGTTGAAGAAGGCCATGTAAGGGGATGGGTTGACCATCCGCAAGCTTCGGTACAGCTCGAACGGGTCACGGGCAATGGTGGTCTCAAGCCGCTGGCTCAGCACCAACTGGAAGACGTCGCCAGCGGCGATGTGCTCTTGACCCGTACGTACTGCCGCTTCGAATTCCGACCGTTCCCGATTGCTGGTGGTCGCCAGTTCGGTTTCGGGGCTGTCGTGCCAGTCCAGCGGGGTGACGCCCATTGGTAGCGGAGCATGCATGCGCCGTTCAAGGGCGGCGATCCGGGCCGAGGCCTGGTACCAGGCCTCGTCAGGGTCCGCGCCAGCGCGCAGGTCGGCGTAGGCCACGGCCGTGATCTGGCGCTTGACCTGATCAAATACCAGCAGGCTGTCTGCCAACATCCAGCACCCATCCGGAGGCCCGGAGGGATCGGTGGGATGCACCGGCACCGTGGGTTCGATCCAGCGGATCAGTTCGTAACCCCAGAATCCGAACACCTGCCCCACCGAAGGCAGGCCCGGCACCGTTGCGGGACGCATGTCGCCAAGACATTGGCGCAGAAGGGTGAAGGGGTTGCCCGTCAGATTGTCCACCTGGCCATGGCGCCAGCGGCGCTCGGCGGCCTCGCCCCGACAGGTGAGGGTCCAGAGCGGATTGCTCACCACGAAGCTCCAGCGGCCGATCCGCTCCCCCCCTTCCACCGACTCCAGCAACACGCCGTGATTGGCTTCGGCGCCCACCTTCAGCCAGGTGGTGAGGGGTGTTTCCAGATCGGCGGGCCAGCGCTTCCAGACCGGAATCAGATTGCAGCCTGCGAAGCCGTCGTCTCCACGGGAGGCTTCAGCCCGAAAGGCGTTGTGATCGGCGGTGCGCTCAGAAGCCGACATCAGGACGACAGGCTGGCAAAAAAAACGGGGCGCCTAGCCCCGTAGTTATAGGTGCTGACCAAGGGGTGATCAGGCTTCGAAAGTGTTCTTGCCCGTGAACTTGAGGGTGGAAGGATCCGGATTTTGACCGATACGGCGGGGGTTGTGGCCCACGATAGCGCGGCCTTCATTCACTTTCTCGGGAAACACTCCATCCTTGGGATGGAGGAATTCAGTGTCTCCACCGGGGAAGATCCGGTAGATCTTGTAATCCTCGATGCGGGGCTTGAATTTTGTGCGGAGCTGGGTGCCGAGGGCCAGGCACTGCTCTTTGCGAGCGAAGTACATGATGTTTTCCCCGGCATTCATTTCTGCCGCACCACCGGTGGGCAGTTCAAATGCCTGGGCGCTGCCGCTGGTCCAAGTGATGGCGTACTTCTCCTCGGTTTCGGCGGCATTCAGCAGGCCGCCCGTGCTGCCGATGAACTTGGGAAGTTGACCGCTCAGGGCCGCTGCTGACATGGCTCGAAGACCGTTTCAGGCGGAAGCTAGCACCGACTTTTTGGCGTCCTCCGTCGGTTTGCCGGAGTCTTCACACCCGTCAACAAACCGCCCCGGCTGCCCGGGGCCGGTTCAGGTGCGGCAGACCGGGAAAAACACGGTCAGGCTGGTGCCCCCCCGTTCGGTGAGCCGGCCCCCCAGGCGGTGGAATAGCTGGCGGGTGGCCTGATCGCTCAGTTGCAGGCTGCCGGTGGCCGGATTCCAGCTCAGGACCGGACCCACCCGCTCCACCCCCTCTACGGCCGCGGTGGATGGGCCCCCGGCTGGGGCCTCCGGCTCATCGCTGGCTAGGTGCAGTTTCAGGCGGGCTCCAGCGGGTTGCAGGCTCAGTCGCACCAGGCGACCACTGGGCAGGCTGCGGCTGAAGCGATCCATCAGCCCGCCGAGCATGGTGGCCAGCCGGCTGGGATCGCTCAGCACCGGCGGCAACTCCGCCGCGATCGTCAGCTCCAGCTTCAGATCGCGGCGCTGCAGTTGCCGTTGCCAGAGCTCTTCCAATTGGTGCAGCAGCTGGCTGAGGTCGGTGCGGGCCAGATCACTGGCCGCCAGGGGCTGGCCGCTGCCGGGTTGGCGCTGCAGCTCGGCCGCTAGGAAAATCAGCCCGAAGCGGTCGATCTGTTCGCTGCATTCGCTGTCAATCTGTTCCAGGCGTTGCCGCACCACGGTCGGGAGATCGCTGCGACGCAACAGCGACCGGATCAGGGTGCGGATCGTGGCCAGAGGCGTGCGCACCTCATGGGTGAGGGCCTCCAGCAGGGCCAGCTCTTCGTCCTTGGGCTCGGGACTGGTGGCCGTTTCCTGGTGCCGGCGGCGGGGGTGCAGCATCGGTTGAAGGGTGACGCTGGGGGCCATCGACGCCAGCCGCTGGGCCAGCAAGGGCCAGAACCGCAGCGCCAGGCCGGGGTCGTTGTCGAGGCTGCCTAGCGCCTGCAAGGCCTGGCGCAGCTGGCGGGCGTCCGCTGGGGATTGCTGTTGCAACCGCCTGTCGAGCAACTTCAGGGCGGACGACAGCACCGCCGCATCGAAGCGGACCAGGAGGCGCCGTCCCTCTGGCGGACCCTCTAGGGCAAGGCCCACCTGCAGCCGGGGGGTGATCACGATCAACAAGGGATCGGTGCCGTCGTTTTTGAGGAGGGCCAGCCGCCGCAGTCCCATCAGGGCGTCGGCACCGTCGGTCTTCGCGGCGCCAGCGGGACCACCGGGCAGTTGGGGGGCGGAACTCTGCAGCAGATTGCTCAGGTCCGGCGGAGCCCACACCCAGCCCTGGAGGCGTTGGAGCAGGGCCGGTTCGTAGAGCGCCGGTAAGGGGGAAGCCAGCCAGACTCCCTGGGGGGAGGCGGAGGTGGTCAGCAGGTCTTCCTGCAGGGTGGCCAGGGCGGCCCACCATTGGCGCCGCACGCCGTCCTCATCGCCATGGCCAGGGGGGACGTCCTGGCCGAGCAAGCGACGTAATTCACCCAGGGCCGGGATGCTCAAGAATCCGGCCATCGGGTCCCCGGCCCGGGTGGGTGACTGTGGGGCCCGTGGGGCAGCCAGGGCGGAGCCATCGATTCAGACCAGGGCCGTGCTCAGGGCACAGCTTTTAATCAATTCATTGGCGAGGGCCAGGAAGGCCTGGGCCGTGAGCGACTGGGGGGCCGCCAGCACCACCGGTACCCCCCGATCGCCGCCTTCCACCACCGCCATTTCCATGGGCAGTTGGGCTAGCAGGGGCACCCTCGCCTCATCGGCGAGGCGTTGGCCTCCGCCGCTGCCGAACAGGGCGTAGCTCCGCTCGGGAGCATCGGGGGGGATGAAGGCTGTCATGTTTTCGATCACCCCCAGCACGGGGACGCCCATCTGCAAGAACATTGCCAAGCCGCGGCGGGCATCTTGCAGGGACACCTGCTGGGGGGTGGTGACGATCAGCACCCCGGCCATCGGCACCGCCTGGGCGAGGCTGAGCTGGGCATCCCCGGTGCCGGGGGGAAGATCCACCACCACCACGTCCCGCTCGCCCCAGTCCACCTGATAGAGGAACTGGCGAATGATGCCGTTGAGCATGGGGCCACGCCAGATCACGGGCTGGTTCTCTTCGATCAACAACCCCATCGACACCATGGCGATGCCGCAGCAGGTGATCGGGACCAGCACCTGGCTGGGGCCGCTACCCCGCACTTCGGGGGTGTGATCCGCCACTCCCAGCATGGTTGGGGCGTTGGGACCGTAGATGTCCGCATCCAGAAGGCCCACCTTCAGTCCCGTGGCGGCCAGGGCGCAGGCCAGGTTCACGGCCACGGTGCTCTTACCGACGCCCCCTTTGCCGCTGCTCACGGCGATCACCTGCCGTACGCCGGGAATCGGTTGCCGTTCCGGCAGTTGGCCAGCCCCGCCGTGGCCATGGCC
>CAIOCZ010000018.1 GCA_903856805.1 uncultured cyanobacterium
TGAGGAAAGCTCCGGCATCATTGATATGCAGGACATTCTTGGTGCTGGTTGGAGTCTGCTGGTTGATCAGGCCCACTACCCCAATGCCAACCCCGACTTGGTGGAAGGTGGCCAGCTGCTGGCGCTGTTCAATCCGGATACGTACAAGGCCTATGGCCCCGACCTGATCGGGACAACCCAGACCATCAACTTTGCCGCCGGCGAGGCCTTTAAGGATGTCAGCCTGCAAGTGTTTGGGGACACGCTGCTGGAGGGAGTGGAAACAGCCAATCTGATCCTCCAGAATCCAAGCGCCGGCTCGATGGTCGGCACGACGCAGCCCGCCGCCCAGCTGCAGATTCAGGACGTCAACCCAACTCCCACGGCCCTGAATCTGACCCAGACGAGCATTAACGAAAATGTGAGTGCGAACAGCGTGGTGGGTCTGCTCACGGCCACACTGCCCATCAGTGGTGACACCTGCGTCTTCACTCTCGCCAGTGGCAGTGGCGATCAAGACAACAGTTCGTTCCAGATTGTGGGTAACCAGCTCAAGCTGCTGGTTTCGCCAAACTTCGAAGCCAAAGCCAGCTATTCCATTCGCATTAAGGCCACTGAACAGGGAGGCAATGCCCTGGACAGTGTGTTCTCGATCGCGATTAACGATCTCAACGAAATCGCTTCGATCAGCGGAACCGCTACCGCCAGTGTTAAGGAGGGCACCAACGCCAGCAATGCGGGCCTGCTTACCGCGTCGGGTACCCTCACGGTGAACGATCCCGATGCGGCCCAATCCAAGTTCGATACCAATGTGGTGGCGGCCAATGGAAATCTGGGCACACTCATCATCACTGAATCGGGCGCTTATAGCTATAGCGTGGCCAATGCGTTGCCCGCCATTCAGGCCCTAGCCGCTGGCCAGAGCCGTCAGGACACCTTCACGGTGAAATCCCTCGATGGCACGGCAAGTCAGGACATTGTGGTGACCATCCAGGGGGCCAGTGCTGGCTTCAATGGTGTGGCGGCGGGGGATGCCACCACCAACCGTGCCACCCTCTGGACCCGCAGCTTCGATACGGCCGATTCCACGAAGCGCACCGGCCTGAGTGAATCCGTAACCCTGCAGTTGGCCACGAATTCCAGCTTCAGCGCCCCGGTGTTCACCACCACCGGCAGCACCAGCAACGCCAGCCACGACTACACCCTCAAGCTGGATGCCACCGGCTTGAGTGCTGACACCACCTACTACTACCGATTCCAAGCCCAGGCGGGTGAATTAAGCCAGGTTGGCACGTTCAAAACGGCACCTCTGGCCACCAACAACCGCACCGTGCGCTTCGGCCACAGTGGCGACGTGGATGGAGTCATGCGCCCCTATCTCGCCATGCAGGACCTGGGCCCACAAAAGCTGGACTTCTTCTTGTTTGATGGCGATACGATCTATGAGACCGTCTCCTCAGGGTCTCCGGCGGCCCCCACAACTCCGGCCACAGAGGCCAATCCAACGCCGGCCAATGTGCAGGCCTTGAGAGACGGCTACTATCGCAAATATCTTGAAAATCTCCTTCCCGCCCCGAACGGAACCTATCCCGGACTGCGCGATTTCTTCGCCGCCCAGGGCAACTACACCACTCTCGATAATCACGAGCTCGGCAACAAGGAGATCATTAATGGTGGAGCGCCCCTAAGCCTACGCGCTCTCAACTTCAACGGTTCCACGGACACTGCCGATGATGTCAACACCACCGGGCAATACATCAACGACTCCGTTTCCTTTGAGACCCTGCTCGGTGCTTACCTGGATTATCAGCCCATTCGCACTCCTGAGACGCTCTCCACTCCAAGTGATGGACGTACGGATGGAGAACTCAAGCTCTACGGAAGCCAGCAGTGGGGCGGAAATGTGCTGATGATCAGCTTGGATGACCGCAGCTTCCGCGATGTTCGGCTCAACAAGATCGTCAACGGCGCTCGCCTCGATGACACAGGTAGCCGCGCCGATAATCCAGGCCGCACCATGCTGGGTGCAACCCAATTGGCGTGGCTGAAGCAGGAGCTGCTCGCCGCCAAGGCCAACAGCACGGCTTGGACGTTTATCAACATGAGCAGCCCGATCGATCAGATTGGCCCTGTTGGATCGGGATTGGATGGTGGTAAGTCCTGGATCGGTGGCTATCGCGCAGAGCGCAATGATCTCCTGAAGTTTATTGCTGACAACAAGATCACCAATGTGGCGTTCCTTGCCTGCGATGATCATCAGGGTCGGATCAATGAACTCACCTACATGCCCAATCCGGCCAGTGATCCCTTCAGTCCAGCCTCCTATAAAACTCTGCCAGGGGCGCTGAGCATTGTTGATGGACCCATGGGGGCCACCGGACCCGATACGGTGACCAATCACTCCCCCTCCAATATCAAGGCCTTGGCCGATGCCTTGGCCCAAGCTCAGATCAACGCCGGCCTCAATCCCATTGGCTTGGACAAGAATTTCCCTGGACTGTTTGATGTCAAGAGGGAGGGCGATCCCAGCGCACTCAACGATCCCAAGCCGGTCGATTTCTTCACCCCAGATACCTTTAACTACGCCGTCCTCGAAGTAACCAAGGAAGGAATCCTTAATGTTGCGCTGCGAGGTGTTGATTCCTATGCCTCAAACAGCTTCCCCGCGCCAGCGCCCGGTAACCAACCTCGCGAGATTCTGAGTTTCTCGATCGATGGACTGCAGGCTCAACGTCCCTATCGCTTTACCCCCCAATCCCAGGCGGTTTACGAAGGCGATCAAATCACCATTAAGGTGACTGCTGAGAACGCAGCCAGCGCCGCTGGCAAGCCTTTCTTCTGGAAGTTCTCCGGGCCTGGGGTCACCCCCGCCGACTTCAAGGAGAATTCCCTCACGGGCAAGGGCAGCACCGGCAACGACGGGACCTACACCCTCACCCGGACCCTTGCCGCCGATCTGCCCATCGAGGGAGAGGAGGCCCTCAAGGTGACCTTCTACCAGGACGGCGCCTTCACCAAACCCCTCGCCCCCGCGATTTCGATACGCGTCCTGGAGCCCAACACCACCGGCCCCAGCGATACCCGTGATCTGCTCACCGGCACCCCCTTGGACGACACCCTCAGTGGCGTCCCCAATGGTTCCACCCTGCGGGGTCTGGGCACGGTGGATACCCTGATTGGCAATGCAGGCAACGATCTGTTCCGTCTTGGTGATGCTTCCGGCCGCTTTTATGACGACTTGAACAACACCACTCCAGGTACTGCCGACTTTGCCTACATCAAGGATTTCAACGCCGGCGACCGCATCCAACTCACTGGAAAACCCAGTGACTACATCCTCGGAACCGCCCTCTTTGATGGTGTCGTCGGCAACGTGATCTACGCCCGTAACCCCAATCGCTTACCGTTTGAGCGTCCGGTGGGCAACGATGAATGGATCGGTTTCGTCAAATCCACTGACAATTCCCATCTCAGTCTGTCCAACGCCAATCAGTTCGCGTTCGTCGGCTGAGTTCAGTTACCCCCTCCAGTATCCGCCTCCAGACAACGGGTGATCGCTAGGGTTCCCCCATGGCGACACCCGATGCACTGCTGCCCCTGCTGCCGTTTCTGCGCAGTCCCCTCGGGGCCCTGGTGTTTATCCCGATCTATGCGCTCTGGGTGACCCTCCTCCTCCCCGGGGTTTGGGCCTCGATGCTGGCCGGTGCCCTCTATGGCACCGTCTGGGGCAGTGTGATCGTGGCCGTGGGGGCAACCCTCGGGGCCGAAGTGGTGTTTTTGCTGGGCCGGGGCTGGCTGCGCGCCTGGGCCCGCCGACGATTGGCCGCCGCGCCCAAGCTGCAGGCGGTGGAGCAGGCGGTGAGTCGACAGGGATTACGGCTGGTGCTGCTCACCCGCCTGTCACCAGCCTTTCCCTTCAGCCTGCTCAACCTGGCCTATGGCCTCAGTGATGTCAGCCTGAGGGACTACACCATTGGCTTGGTGGGAATCCTGCCGGGCACCGTGCTGTTCTGCGCCCTCGGTCAGCTGGCCGGTGACGTGAGCCGCTTCGGCGACGTTCTGACGGGCCAGGCGGATGGCGCAGTCTGGATTGTGCGGTTGCTGGGGATCGGTGCCACCGTGGCCGTCACCGTACTGATCACCAGGGTTGCTCAGAACGCCCTCAAGACCCCCACGGATTAGGGCTGGGAGTTGGCGGGTCGTCGCCAGTCCCGCAGGGCCGCGATCAATACGAACCAGCTCAGCCGCAGCCGGGCGATCACACCAGGCCGCGAGGCCAACTCGGCATAGCGAGTGCGGCCACATTCGGTTTTGATCCAGCGGTGAACTCCGGTGCCCATGACTCAGATTTGGCGTAGGGAATCGGCCTTGCTCTTGAACTCACCCAGCAGCAACTGCAGATAGGTGACCTTGCGCAATTTCACATTGGCAGACAGCGACATTCCCACCTGTAGGGGCAGGGGTTCACCCTTGGTGGGCCGGAAACACACCTTGTCGGTGTTGTTCTGATTGCAGGGCACGAGGGTGTTCGGATTGAGGCGGATGTCCACCGGGAAGCGGTAGAAGGTTTTCAGTTGATCTGGGGGCAGGGCATCGGAGCCGATCCGACGCACCGTGCCTTGAAGCACGCCGAAATCGGTGGCGGGGAAGGAATCAATGCTGATGTCTGCTGGCTTACCCACCCGCACGAAGCCGATGTCCTTGCTCGGGACTTCCACCCGTGCTTCCAGCCGATCAAACGGCACGATCTTCATGACTGGTTCGCTGGTTTGGGCCACGAAACCACGGGACTTGGGCTTGAGTTCAAACACCACCCCCGCCTCGGGAGAGCGAATCTGCTGGTAGCGGATGTTGACGGTCAGTTCGATCAGCTTGGAGCGAAGGTCGGCTAATTCGCTCTGTAATTCGCGGACACCTTGTTCAAGAATGGCCTGTTGGCGTAGGCGATCCACCTTGGATTGCTTGATCTGCCCTTCGACTTCCTGCACTTTGTTGCGCTGCTGCAGATACTGCAACTCGGAGGAGGCCCCCTCGCGGTTGAGGACATCGAGGCGGGTTAAGACCTCCTTCTCCAGCGCTAATCCATCCGAAAGCACCTTCTGTTCGGTGCTGTTCACATCAAGATAGCGATTGAGCTCCTCATGTTTGAGGCGCAATTGCTGTTCCTTGTAGGCAATTGATTTTTCGAGGCTGAGCTTGCGATCCAGGGTGGTTTCCGTGTCGAGGCGAAGCAGCACCTGCCCCTTGCTCACCCGCTGTCCCTCCTTCACCAACACCTCTTCCACGACGCCGCCCACCGGCATCTGCACATCCTTCACCACTCCTAGGGGTTCGAGCTTGCCGGGCGAGGTCACGATCTCTTCCGTTTTGGCTAGGGCCAACCAGGCGAGGCCAAACACCGTGACGCCCATCAGCGTCCAGGTAATGCTGCGGGCCCAGAAGCGGGACTGCTGAAGCACCACATCTTCGTTGTCGGAATGAACGCTCTGTTCCAGGCGATCCTGGGCCTGCCGGAACAGGTTGCCCGGCGTGAAGGAGGGACGGGCCATGTTCAGCTGGACTCCTGCTGGCGATAGAGGGCGTAATAGCGACCCTTGAGAGCCATCAGCTCATCGTGGGTTCCGGTTTCGACGATGGCGCCTTGATGCATCATCACAATCATGTCGGCCCGGCGAATTGTGGTGAGCCGGTGGGTGATGAAGAACACCGTGCATTGGCTCATCGTGTCGTGCAGATTGTTGCAGACCTGACGTTCGGTGTCGTAATCGAGGGCGCTGGTGGCTTCGTCCATCACCAGCAATTGGGGGTTGCTTAACAGCGTGCGGGCGATGGCGATCCGTTGCCGCTGGCCCCCTGAGAGCGAAGCGCCCCGTTCCCCCACCGGCGTGCTGTAGCCGGAAGGAAGTTCCATGATGAAGTCATGGGCTCCGGCCACCCGGGCGGCCTTCACGATGGCATCGCTGGGGGCCTCTGGATTGGTGAGGGCAATGTTCTCGCTCACCGTGCCGGAGAACAGCAGCGGATCCTGGGGAACGATGCCAATCTGCCGGCGGAGGGAATACAGCTCTACCTTGTCGATGTCATAACGATCTATCAGGATGCGGCCGCTGTTGGGAGAATAAAGACGGGGCAGCAATTTCATCAGGGTGCTCTTGCCGCTGCCGCTCTGCCCCACGATGCCCACGAAGGTTCCATGGGGAACGTGCAGATTGACGTTGCTGAGCACCTCCTTGCCGCCTGGAGCGAAGCTGAAGCAGACGTTTTCGAAGACCACATCTCCTTCCACGGAAGGAAGGGGGATATTGGCCTTGTCGGCGGCGCTGGATTCCTCCGGGGTATCCACCACATCGGCAAGCCGCTCGAACGAGACCCGTAGTTCCTGAATGTTCTGCCAGATCGAGGACAGCCTCAGTAAGGGCTGGGTGACGTAGCTGCTGATGATTCGGAAGGCGATTAACTGGCCGAGGGTCAGCTCGCCTTTAAGCACCAGGGCGGCGCCCACCCAGAGCACAAGCAGCTGGGAGAGCTTCTGCAGCACTTGGCTGCTTTCGTTAAGGGCCGTGCCGGTGATTGTTTTTTCGAAGGTGCGTGAGATGTATTTCGAGTAGAGGTCTTGCCATTTCCAGCGGCTCACCATCTCCACGTTCTGGGCCTTGACGGTTTGGATGCCGGTGAGCACCTCCACCAGATGGCTCTGGGTGCGGGCGTTTTCCTGGGCTGATTGGCGGTACTGGCGCCGGAACAGGGGCGCTCCCAGCAGGGTCAGCGCGACCTGGATCGGTACCACGGCCAGGGCGATCAGGGTGAGCGCCCAGCTGTAGATCGCCATCACGATGATGTAAATCACCGAGAAGGCCGCATCGAGCAGGGTCATCAAGGCCTGGCCCGTGAGGAAGTTGCGGATCTTCTCCAGCTCGGCGATCCGGGTGCCCAGTTCCCCCACCGGCCGCTGATCGAAATACCCCAGGGGCAGGCGCAGCAGGTGATCAATCACCTCGGAGCCCAACCGCAGGTCGATCCGATTGGTGGTGTCGGTGAAGAGGAAGGTGCGCAGGCTGCCGATCACCCCCTCCATCAGGGTGACCACCACTAAGGCAAACCCCAGGATCTGCAGGGTGTCCAGGCTCCGCTGGGTGATCACCTTGTCGACGATCACCTGAATCAGCAGGGGATTGGCCAGGCTGAACAGCTGCACCACAAACGAAGCCAGCAGCACCTGCAGCAACATGCCGCGGTAGCGCTTCAGGGCGGGCCAGAACCAGCCGGGGCCAAATTTCTCCTCCGGTGTGGTGGTGCTGCGCTCCATCAGCAGCACCTCCATCCCCTCCGGATAGGTTTCGGCGAGCTCGGCTGGGCTCAGATCCACCCACCCTTCCGCGGGAGACGCCAGTCGCAGGCCCCGGGCATTGCTGGCGGTCACCACCGCGAAGCTGTCGTTCCAGGCCATCAGGCATGGGGTGATCAGGCGGGTGGCCGCCGCCGCCGGCACCTTGGCCCCGGTGACCAGCAGGCCGAGCATGGCGGCGATCTGACCACAGAGCTGCAGGTCAGGCTTCTGGCCCCGCCGCATCTTGTCGCGGAGGATCTTGTCGACCGCGTCGCGGCGATAGGGCAACTCCAGCAGCTTGGTGAGCATCTGGAAGCAGGCCAGGGTTTCCTCCAGCACCCCATTGCCACGGATCAACTGCATGCCGCGGGAACGGTCGCCCTGGCCCAGGTCGAGGCCGGTGGGCTGGGGATGCTGACCCTCCTGGCTGGGCAGGGCGAGGGCGCCAGCGCCAGCGGTCAGGGCCGGGCGGTCTTCGCTGCCGAGCGCTGCTTCACTGGCGGCCTGATCGAGCGCTAGCAGGCGCAGGGGCAGCGGGGGCAAGGGCTTCGGCAGCGTTCGCGCTTCGGAGAGATTGGTGCCGATCGGCAGATCGGGCACATTGCCACTGGCGAGGATGAGCTCCTCCCCCTCCCGCAGTTGGCGGAGGGGATCCTTGGTGGGGAGCAGGGGGCGCACCGCCTGCCGCAGAACAGTCAGCCGTTCACGCCAGAGCCGCGGCTCAAAGTTGAGGCCTCCGGCATGGGCCGCCTCCCGTTGCACGAGAAGGCAATGCAGCTCGGCCGTCCAGAGGTGCTGGCCGCTCCACTGCTGAAGTTCCGGCTCGTTGAGCAGCAGCTTCAACATCACCGCATCGGGGATCGCCACCGCCACCAGGGGCGTGGCCGCGCTCACCTGTTCACAGGGCTCGGCTCGCAGCATCGACACCAGACCAATGATGGACCCATGGCCTAGCCGCTCGAGGGTGAACGGAAACCCCGTGCGCTCGCCCAGCAGGCGCGCCTCGCCCTCCATCACCACCAGCACTCGATTGCTGATGGCGTCGGTGGTGCTGAGGGTCTGACCCTCCGCAAACCGTTCCAGGGTGGCGGCTTCACCGAGCTGGGCGCGGGCCTGGGCGGAAAAACGATCGAAGGGGGCGAGGGCGAACAGGGACGCCAGCCGGTCCTGGGTGGAGGAAGTCATGAGGGGATCGCGGGGCTGTTGGACACCACGGCGTGCTCGGCCAGGAGCTTGCGGACTTCATCCTCCACCCATTCGTCGAACAGCTCCTTGGCCATCCGTTGTTGCATCTCGTCGTCGAAGCTGGCCGAGCGCAGGTTCTCCATCCGCACCACCAGCCACCACTGCTCGATCTGCAGCGGCGGGCGCAGCTGGCCGGGCTTGCTGGTGCGCAGCAACTCGGCTAGGGCAGGGTGGGCCTGGAGCAGGGGCACGGGACCGACCACCCCCCGCGTGGCCCGTTCCGGTCCCTTGGCATAGGTGGCCGCCAGTTCGGCGAAATCGGCTTCCCCTTCGGCAATGCGCAGGTAGAGCTCGCGGGCAAGGGCCCCGTCCTCCACGCGCAGGAGGCTGTAGATCACTTGATCGAGCTGATTCTTGCGGGCCAAAAAACGATTTTCCGCGCGATGAAAGAAATGCTGCTGACAGTGGCGACTGATCCGGGCGGGCAATTCCGCCTGCCAGGTGGCATCGGCTTCGGTGATCACCTGGTTCTGGAGATGGGCCTGAAGCTGTTCCGCCGAGCGGATGTTGTGCTGATTGGTCCAGTGCTGGATGGCCTGGGTGCGCTCCTCGCCACTCAGTTCCACCCCGGCCACCGCCTGGGAGGCGACGGCCTGACGGAGCAAGGGCAGCAACAACTGCTGCCTAGCCAGTTCACGCCAGAGGGGTTCGGGAATGGCCGCCAGGTTGAGCCGGCTCTGGCCCCCAGGGACCATGGGTGGGGGCGCGGCAGAACGGGAAGGGGCGGTGAGAGCAGCGTCCGCGGAGGCCGGCGTTTCGGACATCGTCAGCTGGGGTTTCCGGCTCGGTGGACGCGGGGCCTGGGGAGGGCCGCGAAGGAACGGTGTGGCTGAATTGTTCCATGACGTCGCCCGTCGTCGGCCCGCCCAGGCCTGAATTGGGACAGGTGCCACACCGGCCCCAGGGCCTTCAGCTTCCCTCGAGCAAGGCCCGCAGGCCGGCCTCCGTGAGCACCGCCACTCCCAGCGCCTCGGCGCGGGCCAGCTTGCTGCCGGCCTCCTCGCCGGCCACCACATAGGTGGTCTTGCGGCTCACGGCACCGCTCACCTTGCCGCCCGCGGCCTCGATCAAGGCCTGGGCCTGGCTGCGACTGAGGCCGGGCAGGGTGCCGGTGAGCACAAAGCTTTGGCCCGCCAGGCGCGTTTGGGCCTCGGCCGTGCCGTCGGCAGCGGTCTCCTCCGTCGCCGCCGCGGCCAGGGAAAACCCGAGTGTCTCCAGGTCCGCCAACAGGGCCTGGTTGGCCGCCGTGGCGAACCACTGCTGCAGCGACTGGGCGATCTCCGCGCCGAGGCCGAACACCGCCGTGATCGCTTCCGGCGACTCCGTGGCCGCCTGGGCCAGTTCGGTCGCGCTAGGGAAGGTTCTGGCCAGGGCCTTGGCACTCACCTCCCCCACATGATGAATGCCCAGGCCGTAGAGCTGCCGATGCCAGGGCTGGCTGCGCGACGCGGCGAGGGCGGCCACCAGCTTGGCGGCGGAGGTGGCCCCCATCCGCTCCAGGCTGGCCAGCAGGGCTGCATCGAGCCGATAGAGGTCGGCGATCGAGCCCACCAGGCCCCGATCCACCAGCTGCTCGATCAACTTGCTCCCCAGGCCCTCCACATCGAGGGCGCCCTTGCTCACCCAATGGCGCAGGGAGCCCCGCAGGATCGCCGGACAGCTGCTGTTGACGCAGCAGGTGGCGGCCTCCCCCTCCTCCCGCACCAAAGTGGAGCCGCATTCCGGACAGGTGGGGGGCAGCTGCAGGGGCTCGGCCCCGGGGGGGCGCAGTTCGGGCAGCACCCGCACCACCTCGGGAATGATCTCGCCGGCCTTGCGCACCACGATCGTGTCGCCGGCGTGCAGATCCAGTTCGGCCAGCCGGTCGGCGTTGTGCAGGGTGGCGCGACTGACGCTGGTGCCGGCTAAGGCCACCGGCTCGAATTCGGCCACCGGGGTCACCACCCCCGTGCGACCCACCTGGCAGCTGAGCCGCAGCAGGCGGCTGGGAGCTTCCTCGGCGGCATACTTCAGGGCAAGGGCCCAGCGGGGAGCCTTCTGGGTGAAGCCCGCATCCGCCTGAAGGCGCAGATCCTCCAGTTTCACCACCACCCCATCGGTGGCGTACTCCAGGCCGCGGCGCCGCTCCTCCCAGGTGGCAACGAACTGCTCCACCCCCGCCAGATCGGGGCAGAGCGCCGCATGGGGATTGACCCGGAAGCCCACCCGCTCCAACCAGCGCAGGGCCTGCCACTGACTGGCGGGTCGATCGCCGGGCCACTCCTCCGGCAGGTGGAGGGTGTAGGCGAAGAAATCGAGGCGGCGGGCCGCCACCACCTTGGGATCGAGCTGGCGCAGGGTGCCGGCGCAGGCGTTGCGGGGATTGGCGAACAGGGCTTCCCCCCGGAGCTGTCGTTCGGTGTTGATGGCCACGAAGGTGGGATCCGGGATCAGGGCTTCGCCCCGCACCTCCACCCAAGCGGGCGGATCGGCCAGATCCAGCCGCAGCGGCACACTCTGAATCGTGCGCACATTGGCGGTGATCTCCTCGCCCGACTCGCCGTCGCCGCGGGTGGCGGCCCGCACCAGCACCCCCTGCTCATAGGTGAGGGCCAAGGCATTGCCGTCGATCTTGAGTTCACACACCATCGCCAGGGCCGGCACGGCCTCGCCGGCGGCGGGCAAACGGTCCAGCTCCCGCAACAGCCGCTCATACCACTTCTCCAGATCCGCCATGGAGAACCCGTTATCCAGGCTGAACAGCGGGATGCGGTGCTCCACGCTGACGAAGCCCTCGGCCGGCGCGCCGCCCACCCGCTGGGTGGGACTGTCGCTGGTGCGGAGATGCGGCTGGGCGGCCTCCAGATCCACCAGCTCCCGGTAGAGCTGGTCGTACACCGAATCCTCCAGCTCCGGAGCATCCAGCACGTAATAGGCATGGGCGGCCCGGTTGAGCAGTCGGCGCAGCTCGCTGGCCCGCTGGACCTGGTCAGGGCTGGGGAGGGGGCTGGAGCCGCCGGGAGAAGGGGCACTCATGCGCGGATCGGCAGAGGGCAGACGCAGGGGTTCAGGTTTCGGCCAATTTGCGGATCCGGTCCACCCGCCAGGCCTCGTCCACCTTCACGAAGGTGAAATCCAGCGGCAATTCCTCCTTCCCGTCCGATTTCAACTTGACGGTGAGGATCATCTGGTCATCCTGGAGCCGCGGCCGACCGGACTTGAGATTGCGGTATTTGTTGAGCTGGAGCCCCGCCAGGAAGCGGAGGAACTGCTGCCGATTGACATGGGACCGGTAGTTCTTGGTGGTGAGCAGATAGGCCCCATCCACCTGGCCGCTGGCCACCTGGTTGAAGAACTGCTTGAGCAGGGGGTTGATGCCGCGGGCGCTAAGCACCAGCTTCACCGCCGAAATCGTCCAGTACAGGAGCAGGGCCCCGGCCCCGGCCAACAGAGCCTTGGAGCCGATCTCGCGGGCCAGTCCCCATTCCATAGGTGTGTGTAGCGGTGGTGGAGCGCTCCGGAGTCTGACCGACGATCCCGCCGCTCGGGGCGGCGCCCCGCCATGGAGGACACAGCGCCGCCGGAATGGGGTTGGGCACAATGGCGCCATGCCCCTGGAGCCCCTGCTGCCCCTGTTCCACCGGCTCAATCGCGAGCACTTCGAGGGCAGCCTGGTGGTGGAGGGGCGACCGTTGGTGGACCTGCGCTGGAGCGATGGTCGCCTCAGTCGCACCGCCGGTTTCTATCGCCGAGGAGCCAGTCGCGGGGGAGAGCCGCTGTGCGAAATCGTGTTGTCGCGCCCCCTGCTGGACCCCCTGCCGCGGGAGGCCACCCTCAGCACCCTCTGCCATGAAATGATCCACGCCTGGGTGGATCGGGTGCTGGGGGTGCGGGAGGTCCATGGGCCCCACTTCCGGGCACGGATGGAGGCCATCAATACCCGCCAGAGCCAGTTCACGATCAGCCTGCGCCATCAGTTCCCCGTGCCGATCGCCACGGCCCGCTGGCAGGCCCGTTGCCCCCGCTGCGGCCTCACGGCGGCCTACCGCCGCCGCCGGGAGGGGTTGGCCTGCCGGTTTTGCTGCGAGCGCCTCCATGGTGGGCAGTGGCATGCCAGCTGCCTGCTGGTGTTCGAGGAGGCCAGCGTCTAGGTTCAGCCGACTCCGAATGGGCCGATGGCGACCTTTCTCTGGACCCTGGAGTGGGGTGGCCTGACGATTGCCTTGGTGGGGATCAGCCGCGAGCGCTGGCTGGCGGGCCACCGCCGTGGAGGGGGCTGATTAACGTAGGTGAATGAGCGAGGGCAATCGCGATCCGCTTGACCAGCGCATCGACCGCTGGGTAAGTCGGGGCCGCCAATTGGTGGATGGGGTCTCTGGAGCTCGACCCGGCAGCCGCCGTGCGGCTGAGCCGCTTGGGCCACCCCCTGGGGAGCGGCCTGGGGAGCCTCCCCGGGGCCGCCGCCGACTGGACGGCCTGGGCCGCTGGGTGGAAGACCGGCTCGACTGGTTCCTGGAGGATGGGGACGACTGGCGCGAACCCTGGCAAGACGAACCGATGGCGGGGCGGCGTGCCCCTGCGGAGGTCCCGCCGCCGTCCCCTCCTTCCGTGTCCCCCCGACCACGACGCTCCCTGGAGGCCCTCTCCCGTCGTGGTGGCGACAGGCCTGGTCCCCGCACCGTCCCCCGCACCGTCGATCCGGCCCGCACCTCTTCCGACTCCGACGCCAACTCCGACTCCGACGACGACTGGCCGACGGAGGGCAGCTTCAGTGTGCCCCGCTGGCAGCGGGCCGAGTCGGTTCCGAGCCGCCAGGCCCAGGATCCCCTCAGGCTGCCGCCCCCCGAGCCCCCTCAGGTCGAGCCCCAACCCGGTCGCCCCCTACCCAGGTCCACCCGTCGGCGTCTGGCCCCATGAACCAGGGCGTTTCAGGGCGCCGTGGCGTGCCTACGGTGAACAGCGTCCGATTCCGACTCCCTTCGCTTCGAAACCCATGAACAGCCTGGTGGTGGTGGGCTTCCCCACGGTGGAGGAAGCCGAACAGGTGCGCCGTGAACTGATCGACATCCAGCGGGAACAGTTGATCGCCATTGAGGATGCCGTGGTGGTGGAGCACGACAAGGAGCGCGGGGTGCAGCTCCGTCAAGCGATCAACCTCTCCGCTGCCGGGGCCGTGGGAGGGGGCTTCTGGGGCACCCTGGTGGGACTGCTTTTCCTCAATCCCCTGCTCGGAGCCGCGGTGGGGGCCGGGGTGGGGGCCGCCTCCGGCGCCCTCTCGGACATCGGCATCAACGATGGCTTCCTGCGCGAGGTGGGGGAAACGCTGCCGACCGGAAGCGCCGCCCTCTGCCTGCTGGTCCGCGATGCCACACCGGATCGGCTGATCGAACGGCTGCGCTCCCATGCGCCCCACGCCCGCCTGCTGCGCACCAACCTCAGCCACACGGATGAGGAGCGCCTGCGCCAACTGCTGGAGCGGGCCAGCAAGCAGGCCGAGGCCCTGCGGCTCGCCTGAACGGAGTCCACGGCCTGACGGTTCCTTGAATGGATCGCCGCCGTCAGGCCGAGGCGGGGCCGAGCCAGGTTTCCAAGGCCGGCGAAAACACCTCCCGGATCACGGTGAGTTCCTTGCCATGGCGAAAAAAACGGTAGTGGCGGCTCCAGAACGGCCCGGCCCCCCCGAAGCGCTCCTCCAGCCAGGGGGCCGTCACTTGGGCCAGGCCATCCACTTCGCGGAATAATTCCGCGCGGCCGGCCGTGAGGCTGCGCCAGATCGGCTGGCGACGGTCCTGCAGGTGGGCTTCCGCCGTGGCCAGGTTCCACCAGCTCTCCGCCCAGCCCAGGGTGAACCCGCCGCAGTTGAGCCACACCTGGCGGCGTAGCAGCGGCGGATCCAGTTCCGCCACCTCAGGGGGCGCGTCCCCTGCCTGGCTGGGATCCTCCGGAGCCATGGCGATCAGCTCCACCTCCACCGGCGCCCCGAGCAGCAATTGGAGATGGCGCGTTGGACTGCCATCCCCCAGGAGCAGCAGCTTCCAGGGCCCCCTCAGGTTGCGTCCTGCGCTCGCGGCCAACACCTCAGGCAAGGGGGCCTGCCAGACGGCCCGAGGCGACCTCAGTAGTGCCATCCCCTGCGGATCGGCGGCGGCCTGAGCCATGGGCCGGATGGCGGGACATTCACCCTAGGGCAACCTCAACGTCCGCTGGCAACGGTCAGTCGCTGTTGGCGCCCCCCCCGCTCAATCACGGCTGAGTCGGCGCCGATCGACCGCAGCCGCCAGCCGCTGGCACCGATCACGCCGCCCACTTCGACGCTGGAGGAGCTTTCTCCCAGTTGAAAGATGGCGGCGCCGGTGTTGTCCGGGGCCGCCATCACCCCCAGCAACTGGGGCGTTGGACCCGTCTCTAACGGGCCCGGTGCTTGGGCGGCGGCAAGGCGGGGACCCACGGGAACGCTCAGCAGGGGGGGCGTGGGCCGCTGATTGGGGGCCGGGGCAGGCAGTTGCTGGATCCAGGCTTGCTGGGGCGGCTGGGGCGGCTGGGGCGGCGGGGGCGGCAGGGGCGGCAGTTCAGTGGCCGCCGGCGCCATCCCAGCGGGGGGTGGCAGGGTCACGGCACCGGGAGGAGGGGCTTGGCTGGCTACGGACGGAGCACTGGCCGGACCGAGGCTGCGCAGGCGCTCGAGCAGCAACAGGTTGCGTTCCTGCTGGAGGTTTTGTTGCATCTGGGTCCAGTACTGCAGATACAGCAGCGTTCCCAGGGCACTGAACACCGCAACCCCGGCCAGGGCCAGCACCAGCATGGGGGTGCTGAGGCCACCACGGCGCACCGGAGCGACCGACTCCATGGTGCTGGAGCGGCGGACCAGCGGGGTGGCGCGGGGGGAGAATGGGGTGGGGATCCAGGTCTGGGGCTGGCTCGTGGGGCGGGCCGAAGGCCGGCCCGCGTCCTCGAGATCGATGGCCTGCGGCTGGTCGAACAGCCGATTCATCATCTGATCCGCCTTCAGCTCCCAGTAGGCCCGGGAACGGGGAATCCCGCGCGGTGGTCGTGGGGGATCGGAACGCAACGGCGGACCGTAACTCAGCGTGTCATTACTGTACCGGGGTTGCCGCACGTTGCCGCAGCTCTAGCCACAGCAGCAGCGCCGTGACGTCGGCCGGACTGACGCCCGGCACCCGCCCCGCCTGGCCGAGGGTGTGGGGCTGAACGGCGGCCAGCTTCTCCCGGGCCTCCTTGGAGAGGGTGCCGATGGCGCCGTAGTCGAGGTCGGGCGGGAGGGGGCGAGACTGTTGGCGACGCACCCGATCAATCTGTTGCTGCTGACGGCCCAGATAACCGCTGTATTTGATGTCGATCTCGGCGCCATCACGCACATCGGCCGGCAGCTCGGGATCGGCCAGCCCATGGCGGACCAGGTCGCTGGCATGGAAGCCAGGGCGGCGCAGGAGATCGGCCAGGGTGATCGAACCGCGGATCTCGGCGCCGGTCTGGGCCTGGACCGCCGCCGCCGCCCCATCACTTCCCTTGAGCCGCACGCGTTCTAGCCGGCCTTTCTCCGCTTCGATCGCCGCCTGCTTGCGTTCATAGAGCTCCCAGCGCCGCCGATCCACCAACCCCAGCTCCCAGGCCAGGGGGGTGAGCCGCCGGTCGGCGTTATCGCCTCGCAGCACCAGCCGGTATTCACTGCGGCTGGTGAGCACCCGATAGGGCTCGTGGAGGTCGCGGGTGATCAGATCGTCGATCAGGGTGCCGATGTAGCTGCCTTCGCGCGGAAAGTGCACCGGCTCCTGGCCCCCCAGCTGCCGGGCCGCATTCAGGCCGGCCACCAGTCCTTGGGCCGCGGCCTCCTCGTAGCCGGTGGTGCCATTCAGCTGACCCGCACAGAACAGCCCCCCCAGCCGCTTGGTTTCCAGGGAGGGCTTGAGTTGGGTGGCGGGCAGGTAGTCGTACTCCACCGCATAGGCAGGTCGCAGCATCACGCAGGCCTCCAGCCCCGGCAGGGTCCGCAGCAACTGCAGCTGCAGCGCTTCGGGCAGGCCGGTGGAGAACCCCTGGATGTAGAGCTCGGGGGTGTCACGCCCCTCGGGCTCCAGGAAGATCTGATGGCTGTCCTTATCGGCGAAGCGGACGATCTTGTCTTCGATTGAGGGGCAATAGCGGGGCCCTTTGCTGTCGATGAAGCCGCCGTAGATCGGCGTGAGATGGAGATTGTCGCGGATCAACTGGTGGGTGGCGGCCGTGGTGCGGGTGAGGTGGCACGCCATCTGCTCCCCGCTCTGCCAGGCGAGCGGATCGAAGGAAAAGAAGCGGTCCGCCGCATCGCTGGGCTGTTCCTCCAACCGATCCAGGGCGACACTGCGGCGATCCACCCGGGCTGGGGTGCCGGTTTTGAGGCGATCGGTGTGGAAGCCGAGGGCCCGCAGCGCCTCGGTGAGCCCCTCAGCGGCCTGTTCCCCGGCCCGGCCCGCCGCCATCGAGCGGTCCCCAACCCAGATCCGGCCCCCCAGGAAGGTGCCGGTGGTGAGGATCACCGCACCAGCGCCATAAACACTGCCGAAATAGGTGCGTACACCGCTGATCCGTCGCTGCGGGCCGTCCTCCTCCACCACCAGGTCCGTGACCATCGCCTCGCGCAGGTGAAGGTTGGGGGTGTGCTGGAGCAGCTGCAGCATCTGGCGGGCGTAGGCCCGTTTGTCGGTCTGGGCGCGCAGGGCCCAGACCGCAGGGCCACGGCTGGCATTGAGGATGCGCTTCTGCAGGGCGGTGGCATCGGCGAGGCGGCCGATCACGCCGCCGAGGGCATCCACCTCATGCACCAGCTGGCTCTTGGCCGGCCCGCCCACGGCGGGGTTGCAGGGCTGCCAGGCAATCCGGTCGAGGTTGAGGCTGAACAGGGCGGTGCGCACCCCCAACCGGGCCGCCGTGAGCGCCGCCTCACAGCCGGCATGGCCACCGCCGACCACGATCAGATCGAAGCTCTCGGTGGGCGCAGGGCCGTCGGTGGAGGCGCAGGAGGGGGGCATCCCTTCAATGTATGGCCCGGCCCAGGAGGTGGGTGGGGACGAGAGCGTGCTGCACTGGGGGCCACCGCTGTGTCGCCATCAGCTTCTTCCCGTCCCCAGCTGCCGCTGCCGACCCCGCCGTGCCCAGCGTGGTCCAGGACCTGAAACCCCTGTTGCCGGCGGCGGCCTTCCGGGCCGCCCCGGACCGGCTTGCCCTGGTGCTGATCAACCTGGCGATCCTGGCCCTGGGCTTCACAATGGCCTGCCGACTGGACCACTGGCCCACGGCCTGGCTCCCTGCCTTCCTGCCCTTTGCCGTGGCGATGGGCAACAGCATCATCGTGTTGCTGTTTGCCACCCACGACCTGCTGCACGCCCATGGCCTGCGCGGACCGTTCCAGCGCCGGCTGGTGGGGATGTTGGGACTCAGCCTGCTGGGGATGCCCCCCAGCCTCTGGGTGGCGGTGCATAACCGGGAGCACCATGGCCACACCAATGGCCTGACGGATCCGGATCGCAGTTACCTCGAAGGGCAGCAGCGCACCTGGGGGAAATGGATTCAGCATCAGTTCGTGCCTTCCAACACCGTCACCCCGTTCGGGCTTCTGGTCGGCATGGGGGGAGCGTGGCCGGTGCACAACCTGCGCACCCTTGGGGCCGTGTTGCTTCCCCATCGCCGCACCTGTGCCCTCCCGCCGGCCAGCTTTGGCCTGAGCCGGCAGCAACGGTGGCGGGTGGCGTTGGAGCTGGTTGCGATCGTGGCCGTGCACCTCAGCCTGATCGCCCTGCTCGCCCCCAGCCCGCTGAAGCTCGTCCTGGGCTACGGGCTGCCGCTATGGATCGGCTACGGCGGTGCCATGGCCTACATCTACACCAATCATCTTCTCTGTCCCCTCACGGCCATCAACGACGATCCCCTCGTCAACACGATGTCGCTGTTGGTGCCCCCCTGGCTGGATCGGTTGCATCTCAACTTCTCCCATCACGTGGAACATCACCTGTTCCCAGGACTCAACAGCGACTACTACCCGCTGCTGCGTCAGCTGCTGATCGCCCGTCATGGAGAGCGCTATCAACTGCAGCCGGCTGGGAAGGCCTGGCGCCTTCTACTCAGCACCCCCCGTCACTATCGGGATTCCCACACCCTGGTGGGCTGGGACGGTGAGGACGGCACCACCATCTCCGCCAACCACCACTCTTAAGGTAAGGATCACCGCGATTTGGGCCGATGGCCGCTCCCACCAGCACGGCCTGGATCACCGAACTGTTGAGCGACAGCACCGGTCTGCTGGTGCCGATCCCGGCGGGCGGTCGCAGCAACGACGCCACGCCGGTGCTGCAGGGAAGCCTGTCGGGGTCGCTGCTGGCGGGCGAACGGGTGCAGGTGTTCAACGGCACGGCCCTGATCGGCACGGCCACGGTGGACCCTGTCACCAACACCTGGAGCCTCAGTCCCACCCTGCCGGCCACCCCGGGCAAGCTCTATAGATTCACGGTCGTGGTGGTGAATGGGCTCGGCCAGCGGGGGGCGGTCAGTGCGGCCCGCAGCGTCACCCTCGACACCACGGCCCCCATCGCCCCGAAGCTGACCCTGTTCCAGGACACCGGCGTCAGCAGCACCGATCGGATCACCGCCAACGGCCGGGTGACCGTGACTGGCCTGGAGGCCGGAGCCCCTTGGCAGTACTCCAATGATGGCGGTCTGAGCTGGCTGAGCGGAACCGGCAACTACGTCATCGTCAGCGGCGACGGAGCCCGCAGCGTGATCGCCCGCCAGACCGATGGGGCTGGCAACAGCTCGGCGCTGGCCGCGCCCCTGGCCTTCAGCCTCGACACCCTGGCCCCTGCGGCCCTGGCCTCGATCAGCGGGATCGAGGCTGATCTCTCGGGCACGCCGATCCCCCTGGCGCCCGGTGCCCGCACCGCCGATACCACCCCGCTGCTGCGGGGCCGGGTGTCGCTGCCCCTGGCGCCGGGCGAGCAGGTGCAGGTGTTGAACGGCGCCACCGTGTTGGGCACGGCCAGCCTGGATCCGCTCACCAACCTCTGGAGCTTCCCTGCCACCCTGCCCGCCAGCCCCGGCACCACCTACGCCTTCAAGGCCCGGGTGATCGATGCCGCCGGCAATGGCTCCACCCCCAGCGCCGCTTACAACCTCACCGTCGACACGGTGGCCCCCACCACCGTGGCCACCATCGTCGATGTCACCGACAACCAGGGCTACGTCACCGGATCGGTGCCCCTGGGCGGCAGCACCGACGACGACACCCCCACCCTGACCGGCACCGTCTCCGCAGCCCCTGGGGCCAGTGAGGTGGTCCGCGTCTACAACGGCGCCACGTTGCTGGGATCGGCGGCGGTGAACCGCACCACCCTCGCCTGGAGCTACACACCCAGCCTGCCCGCCAGCGCCACCGGCAGCCCTTACAGCCTCACGGCCCGGGTGGAGGACGGCGCCGGCCTGCAGGGCCCCAGCAGCGCGCCCCGCCCGTTCACCCTCAAGACCAGTGGGGACTGGAGTTACGACTGGAGCACGGCCACTCCCTTGGGGACCACCCCTGGCCTGCTGCGTACCCGGGTGACGCTCAACAGCCCCCGCCCCCTGTCCGTGAGTGCCCTGCGCGTTGACCTGAGCACCCCTGGCCTGCGGCTCACCGGCAGCGGCCCGATGAGCCCCTGGGTGGATGGTGTCCAGGAGACCCTTTCCTTAACCACCCGCCAGACGATCCAGGCCAGCCAGACCACCAGCACTCCTTGGCTCGGCGGCATCAATGGCGCGGTGTTCAGCCTGTTGCCAGGCAATGATTACCGCTCCGTCCCCACCAATCTGATGGGGTTGGTGGTGAGCGACAGCAAGCTGGTGAGTTCGCCGGTGGTGCCCGGCGGCCCCAACGGCGTGACCGGCTCCCCCACCTTCTGGCTGGATTCCATCACCGGCGCCCACTTCCAGACCGTCACCAGCCAGACCGTCCTCGATCCCTCCACCATCACCATGGCGGTGTCGGGATTCGGGCTGGTGCTGCAGAACGGCCTAGTGCGCGGCGATCGGGTGATCCAGAACGCCCGCACCGGCCTGGGGATGAGCAGCGACGGCCGCTATGTGGTGCTGATGACCGTCGACCGGCAGATCGACCCCACCAAGCCCCTACTGCCCTCCCCCACCTACATCGGCGCCACAGACTGGGACGTGGGCCAACTGCTCCAGGGCTTCGGGGCCAGCCATGGCCTCAATCTCGATGGCGGCGGCTCCACCCAGATGGCTTGGTGGAATTCCGCCAGCCAGCAGACCGAACTGCTCAATTCCCCCCTGGCGGAACGCTCGGTGGGCCATTCGATCGGGGTGGTTTACCAGCCGCCGATTTGAGCGGCGGCACTGGCGTCCCCTGTCAGGGGGTGGCCAGGTTGCGGAAGCGGGTGTACTGGGGCTCGAACAGCAACTTGACCGTGCCCACCGGGCCATTGCGGTGCTTGGTCACGATCACCTCGGTGATGCCCCGGTCGGCGGTTTCGGGGTTGTAATACTCGTCGCGGTAGATCATTAACACCAGATCGGCGTCCTGCTCGATCGAGCCGGATTCGCGCAGATCACTGAGCATCGGCCGCTTATTGGTGCGGGCCTCCACGCCCCGGCTGAGCTGGGAGAGGGCAATCACCGGCACGTTGAGCTCGCGGGCCATCTGCTTGAGGCCCCGGGTGATGCGCGAGAGCTCCTGCACCCGATTGTCGGAGCCGGATCCCTCCATCAATTGCAGGTAGTCGATCATCACCAGGCCCAGTTCCTTGCCGGATTCGGCCATCAAGCGGCGGCAGAGGGAACGCATTTCGAGGACGCCCGCATTGGGCTTGTCGTCGATGAAGATCGGCAATTGTCCGAGGCTGTTGATCCCCTGGCCCAGCAGGGGCCATTCCTCCTGCTGTAATCGACCGGTCCGCAAGCGACCACTCTCGATCCCCACTTCCATGGCCAGCAGCCGGTAGGTGAGCTGTTCCTTGCTCATCTCCAGGCTGAATACGCACACCGGCAGATTGTGGAGTTGGGCCACATTTTTGGCCAGGTTGAGGCTGATGGCGGTTTTGCCCATGGCGGGGCGGCCGGCCACGATGATCAGGTCGCTGCGCTGGAGCCCCTGGGTGATGGCATCCAGGTCGTAGAAATTCACCGGGATGCCGGCGATGGCCGTGCCGAGGGAGCGGCTCTCGATTTCGTTGAAGGTACTGGTGAGGATCTCGGCGGTGGGGGTGAGGCCCTGGCTGGGTTTTTCCTGGCTGATCGCGAAGATCTTCTGTTCCGCTTCATCCAGCACCTGGTCCATGGGCTTGCCTTGATCGAAGCCCAGCTGGATCACCTCATTGCCGGAACGGATCAGCCGGCGGCGCAGGTATTTGTCCATCACCAGGCGCGCCACCTGGTCGATCGAGGCGGTGGAGAGGGTGCGTTCCACCAGCTCCACCAACCGGGCGCTGCCCCCCACCTTGTCCAGGTGGCCGGTGTCCGCCAACCAGGCGGTCATGGCAGTGAGATCGGTGGGTTTGCCCTGGCTGTGCAGCATCACGGCGGTGCGAAAGATCTCGCGGTGGGCACCGAGATAAAACGCCTCCGGCTGCAGCACATCGGCCACACGGCCGATGGCATCCGGATCCAACAGGATGCCGCCCAACACGGCCTCCTCCGCCTCCAGGTTCTGGGGGGGCAGGCTGTTGGGCAGGCCATCGAAACTGCCCTCCTCGGGGCCACGGCCGCGGCGGCGGACCCCCGGATCGGGAGCGTCGGCGCTGGAGAGGCCGGGGCTGGGCAGGCTCACCATGGCGGAAGGGACGGGGAAGGCAAACGGGGGATGAATAAAAAGCCGCCGGACCCCGGGGGCCCGACGGCAAAGGGGGGAGGCCTACTTTGGCGCCTCCTGCAGGGTCCGGCGGAGCTAGCTCAGTAGCTGACCACTTCGAGGTTGATTTCGGCCACCACCTCGGGGTGGAGCTTGACCTGCACCTTGAAACTGCCGGTGCGGTGGATCTCCGGCACCAGGATGTCGCGGCGGTCGAGTTCCTTCTTAGTGGCGGCCTCGATGGCTTCTGCCACATCACCGTTGGTGACGGTGCCGAACAGCACACCATCGCCGCCGGTCTGCTTCTTCACGGTGAAGCGACCGATGGTGTCGAGGGCGGTGCGCAGGGCCACCGCTTCGGCCTTGAGGGCGGCCTGGCGCTCGGCTTCCTTGGCACGGCGGTGCTCCACCTGGCGCAGCACGGCGGCGGTGACGGGCACCGCCTTGCCGGTGGGGACCAGGAAGTTACGGGCATAGCCGGGGGCCACGTCCACCAGATCACCATCCTTACCAAGGCTCAGCACGTCTTCGCTGAGCACCACTTGCACACGCTTGGCCATGACTTACGGAACCGCTGGTTCAACAGAAATGCGATCGATCACCCTACGCCACCATTGGCGGCCCTTGGCAGGCGTACCCGGCTGGCCAGGCCGAGGGTCCGTAGCAGGCGGATGTGCTGCCAGGTGAGGTCGATCTGGCCGGGCCCCCAGCCGTGGCGGGCCGAATGGGGGTAGGCATGGTGGTTGTTATGCCAGCCTTCGCCGAAGGTGAGCGCCGCCACCCAGGCATTGTTCATCGACTTGTCGCCACTGGCGTGGATCGATTGGCCCCAGCAGTGGGTCGCCGAGTTGACCAGCCAGGTGCAGTGGTACACCAGCACCAGCCGCAGGGGGATCCCCCAGAGCACCATGGCCCAGCCGCCCACGCCGGTGGCGCTGCCGATCCAGAACAGCAGCAGTCCAAGGGGCAGCTGCAGCGCCAGGAACCAGACGTTCAGCCAGCGGTAATAAGGATCCTGGGCCAGGTCGCCGGTGAGCCGGGGCACGGCCGCCATGGCGGGGATTTCCTCCAGCATCCAGCCCATGTGGCTCCACCAGAAGCCCTTGTTGCTGTCGTGGTGATCCGCATCCGTATCGGAAAACTTGTGGTGGTGGCGATGCAGGCCCACCCAGTCGATCGGGCCGTGCTGGCAGCTGAGGGCGCCGCAGGTGGCGAAGACGCGCTCCAGCCACTGGGGAACCCGGAAGGCCCGATGGCAGAGCAGGCGGTGGTAGCCGATGGTGACGCCGAGGCAGGCGGTGACCCAATACAGGACGAGTAGGGCCGCGACAGCCGGCAGGCTCCAGAAGCGGGGCAGCAGGGCCACCACCGCCAGCGCGTGGATCACCACCATGAAGATGATGGTGGCCCA
>CAIOCZ010000019.1 GCA_903856805.1 uncultured cyanobacterium
GAGATACTGCCTGGCATGGCTATCGCCCATCAGCAGGATGCGCTGCGCCCCGTTCCGGCGGGGCGGAAGGGTGCAGGAGCGCTGGCCATGGCTGCGAATCTCCTGGGCATTCTCACCGTTGGTTTTGATGGCGCAATCCTTGCGAAGTGCCTTCAAGGTTGGATCGAAGGAATGTTGGGGCGCCGTTTTGCCGAGATAGAGGTGTTTGCTCCCCAACCGGGCTGTGGTGAACACCATGCCGGTGGCAACACCAGACGCCAGCACGCCCAATCCAAGGGTGTGCCATGGCTGGCCCGACCAGCTGGATCGACGTAGGGGGGTTTCAACATAACGATAGGATCCATAGGCCAGGCCGGCCATCAAGGCGGCTTGGAATGGGATCGACCACCAGTGAATCCCCACGGTCCAGCGACTCAGCGCCAGCACACTCCAATGCCAGAGGTAGAGGGAATAGGACATCAATCCAATCCCCACCACGCTGTTGTGGGTGAACAGCGCATAGGCGCTGGTGCCGGGCCGTAGGGCGGCAATCAGGCAGGCGGTGAGGGCCACAACAAGGGGAGTGGCAAGGATGGCCCAGTTCACCGGGAGCAGCAGCGATCCCAGCAGCAAACCTGTGATCAGCAGCGGCGGCCAGGCGGCGATTGTCCGCAGCACCCCCCCAGGCTTTCGTAAATTTAAAAACAGCAGACAGCCGGCCCCCAGCTCCCAGAGCCGGGCCGGCATCAAGAAGTAGGCCCCCGGTTGATCGCGGGGATAAAGATAGAGAAAGGCCACCAGTGAGGCCACCGACAGAATCGTCATCAACCCCTGCAGCTGCCGATCCCCTTTGCCGCCGCTCCGTCCAAAACCGCTGAACCAGATCAACCCCGGCAATAACAGATAAAACTGCTCCTCCACCCCCAGCGACCAGGTATGGGTGAAGGGATTGAATTCCGTTGCTTTGGCAAAGTAGTCGGTGGCTCCAGCATAGAGATTCAGGTTGGCGATCCCGAACAGGGCCCTGATGCCCAGCCCCAGGGCTTCTCCAGGGTCGGGAT
Organism: uncultured cyanobacterium; assembly: GCA_903856805.1. Lineage (GTDB taxonomy): Bacteria > Cyanobacteriota > Cyanobacteriia > PCC-6307 > Cyanobiaceae > Cyanobium. The sequence goes on from CAIOCZ010000019.1 coordinate 1,041, forward strand.
CGAACAGGCTGATCAGCCCTGAGGTGATCACCACGAACACCAGCAAGGCGGGCACCAGCCGCTTCACCCTTCGGGCATAGAACCCTAGAAAAAAGTCCCGGGCCGATTCCTGGCGATGGTTCGCCAAGGATGAGGTGACTACAAATCCTGAAATCACAAAGAAGATATCCACACCGAGGTATCCACTCGGAAGGCGATTGGCATTGGTGTGGTTGATGATCACCGCGATCACAGCCAGGGCCCGCAAGCCGTCAATTTCGGGACGGTAGGGAGAGGGACCGACCCTCGTCCCCTCCATAGAGGCGGCCGTGACTGTCATGCACTCGTTATTGAATCGGCGTCATTGTCGCATCGATCCTGAGACAACGATTTCACACGAACGGCGTTGTTCTAGTTCAAAAGCGTCCTTACAGTGGTTGGCTTGTGCTCCCGCTGCGGCCGCCCGATCTGCCCATGCTCCGTCTCTCCGCCGAGCTCCACGCCTGCCTCGCCCGAGCCATCGAGCGTGCCTTCCCCGAGGCGGCGGCGGCGGCCACGGCGGCCGGCACCCCCCTGGATCCCCAGCTGGCTCCGGCCAGCAAGCCGGAGTTCGGTGATGTTCAGGTGAATGGCGCCCTGGCCCTGGCCAAGCCCCTCCAGCAGGCACCCCGGGCCATCGCGGCGGCGATCGTGGCCCAGCTCAGCGCGGATCCGGCCTTCACCGCCCTCTGCGAGCCGCCCCAGATTGCCGGTCCCGGCTTCCTCAACCTCACCCTGCGCCCGGAGGTGTTGGCCGAGGAGGTGCGCCGGCGGGTGGGCGATCCGCGCCTGGGGGTGCCCGAGGCTCCAGAGCGGCTGCCGGTGATCGTCGATTTCTCCAGCCCCAACATCGCTAAAGAGATGCATGTGGGCCATCTGCGCTCCACCATCATTGGTGATGCCCTGGCTCGCGTTCTGGCCTTCCGCGGCCATGCGGTGCTGCGCCTCAACCACGTGGGCGATTGGGGCACCCAGTTCGGCATGTTGATCACCCACCTCAAGCAGGTGGCACCGGAGGCCCTCACCACCGCCGA
>CAIOCZ010000020.1 GCA_903856805.1 uncultured cyanobacterium
CCCGAAGATTTCGTGTTTGAAGGATTCAATGGCGTGATGTGCGTGGAGTCTGGTGGTCCCCCTGCCGGCACAGGTTGCGGGGGCTATGTGACCGGCCAAACGGTGAAGCTTCTCAAGGAGCACCATCTGCTGGAAGATACGGATGTGGTGATTTTTGATGTGCTCGGTGATGTGGTGTGTGGGGGCTTTGCGGCCCCGCTTCAGCATGCCAACTACTGCCTGATCGTGACAGCCAACGATTTCGATTCCATCTTTGCCATGAATCGAATTATCGCTGCCATTCAAGCGAAGGCCAAGAACTATAAGGTTCGTCTCGGTGGTGTCGTGGCCAATCGCAGCAAGGACACCGATCAAATTGATCGCTTCAATGAAAGGGTTGGCATGCGCACCATGGCCCATTTCCCCGATCTGGATGCGATCCGTCGCTCGCGCTTGAAAAAGTGCACGATTTTTGAGATGGAGGCCACCCCTGAAGTGGAGGCCGTTCAGCAGGAATACCTAAAGCTGGCCCAAAATATGCTCGAAAATGTTGAGCCTTTGAATGCGGAATCCTTGAAGGATCGTGAGATCTTCGACCTGCTTGGCTTCGATTGATCCTGTCGTCTGACGGGCTAGTCGTCTAACGCGTCAAGCGTTGCTCAAAGCCGTCGCCTGCAAGGGCGGCGGCTTTTTCGTGTTTCTGATTCAGAGCACCGATTCAGAGGCCCGATGCAGAGGCCCGATACAGAGCACCGATTCAGATTTCAGCGGCGGCCCGCTCCACAAGCCGGCGGGCAACGGCCTGGACCCCGGTGTGTTGGTAGGTATCGGTGAAGGCGTCCAGGAAGGTGGCCAGCTGTTCAAAGCCCCCCTGCCAGGGACCGATGGTGCTTTCCAGGGCCTTGACGGCCTTCTGACCGGTGAGCCCCAATCCCTGCACAAAACCACCGGCCCACCCGAGCCAGTGGTTCACCCCCTGGCGCAGGAAGTTGAGGTGGGCCTCGTCCCCCCGGCCCGGAATCAGTGAAGCCATGGCGCCATAGGCCGGCAACTGCTTCAGCTCCCCGCGGCCCACGGAACCGAGCAGTCCATCCAGCCGCTCCAGCGCCTGATCCCCCAGGGGCAGCAGGGCGTCAAAGCACACCAGGGCGGCCATGCGCACCCGGGCCTCGCCTCCGTATTCATTGAGGGCGGCCGCAAAATCGGCAAAACTGTCCCCGGGCAGGCCATTCACCTGGGTGAAGGCCAGCATTTCCGCAGCCACTTTCAGGCTCAGATCCACCGCCTGCAAACTGTCGCTGGTGGGGGTCAAGTTGGTGAGGTTCTTCACCAGCGGTAGGGCACCGCCGATGTTGGCCAGCACGCGGAGGCCTCCGGCCGCCTTTTGGGACCGGTTCACGGCGTCATACAGGCTGAGGGCCCGGCCATAGCCCTCATGGCGAGCCCGGCTCAGGGTGTCGGCCCGCTGACGCACCTGGCTGATTAGTTGGGGGTCGTCCGTGCCCATCACCTCGGCGATCAGGGCATCCGCGCTGGTGAGGTTCTGCCAGCCGCCAGGAACGAGGCTGCCGATCCCCTTCAGGGCAAGCACGGTGAGATTGCGCCGGGGCAAGTGGTCCAGGCGTTCGAGAACGGTGCTCATGCGGCGGGCTCCATGACTGGGGAGACGGCGTCGTCAGCGCGCGCCGGGGCGGGCTGGGGTGCCAGGGAAACGGGCTGGCTCCTGGAGGCGGGCAGGGCCTTGGCGGCCCTGCGGCCTGCCCGGTGCTCGGGGTTGAGGGCCGCCAGTCCCTGGAGGTCGAAGTCTCCCAGGAGCTCATGGCGTTGC
>CAIOCZ010000021.1 GCA_903856805.1 uncultured cyanobacterium
AAGCGTTAATCTTCACATACTCAACCCCTTCACCGTGGCCGAGATTGTTTACATCCTGACCAATGAAGCGATGCCTGGCCTTGTCAAGGTCGGGAGAACCGAAGATCTTTCCACGCGGATCTCGAGCCTCAACTCGTCAACAGGTGTCCATCTACCCTTTGAGTGCTACTTCGCGGCTGAGGTCGATGACTGCGTGAAGCTGGAAAAAATCCTACATCAACTGTTCTCGGAAAACCGAATTAACCCGAAGCGAGAGTTCTTCAAGGTAGAACCCGAGCGGGTGATCCTTGCCATCAGCATCGGCAACTTTAAGGAAGTCAAGCCAGGCCTCCCTGAGGTCGACAAGGACGAACAAGTCGCCTTGGATAAGATCAAATCGCGTCGCCCCAGAATCAAGCTGGAGTCATTGGGAATCAAGCCTGGAGACACGCTCACCTTCTCACGCGACGAGAACATTACTGCCGTTGTCTCTGAGGGTGGAAAGATTATCTATCAGGGTGATGTCCTCAGCCCGTCCTTAGCAGCATTGAGGGTCCTTCACTCGCTGGGCTACCAGACGCCAGCAGCAAGCGGGTCCGAATACTGGATGTTTGATGGAGAACTTCTCGACGAGCGTCGGAGGAAGATGGAAGCTCAGCAGTTTGAACAAGGCTCCGAGAGTGACGCCTAACCAGCCCCTCGAGTGAACATGCCGCCATCAAATCATTGCTCCGCTGCCGCAGGCTTCTTGCCTGCCACTATGGAATAGCATTTCTAGTCCTAATGAACACCCCACAATGTGATTCGCCTTATCATCAACGTCCTTATGGACTTCGGAGCCATACCTCCACTTGAAAAGGCAGATATCTAGAACGGACGATTCCTTCATGAGTGATTCCATCGCGAATGCACTGGTTCGAGCATGCAGATTGACAACTGCCTCTGCCAATACCCTGCTTCAGCCCTTAGCCGCCAACCCTGCCGGTTCCAGCATCAACTTGCTGCGCCGCACCTCCTCATCCATGGCGATGGGGTAATCCCCATCGAAGCAGGCCGTACAGAAGTTTCCCGCCTGGGTCTGGGCGGCTTCCACCATGCCGGTCCTGGTGAGATAGGCCAAGGAATCCACGCCCAGGTGCTGTTCAATTTCGGCCAGGGTCAACCGGGCGGCAATCAGGTGATCCTGGGTGTCGGTGTCGATGCCATAAAAACAAGGATGGGTCACCGGGGGCGAACTGATCCGCATGTGCACCTCACTGGCCCCGGCATCCCGCAGGGCCTGAACCAATTTGCGGCTGGTGGTGCCACGAACGATGGAATCATCGATCACAACCACTCGCTTACCCGCCAGCACATCGGGGAGGGGATTGAGCTTCACCCGGATCCCCGCCTCCCGCATCGCCTGGGTGGGCTGAATGAACGTACGTCCAACATAGCGATTCTTGATCAAGCCATCCGCATAGGGAATACCACTAGCCTGGGAATAACCAATCGCCGCCGGGATTCCCGAATCCGGAACTCCGATCACCAAATCAGCCGCCACGGGAGTTTCACGGGCCAGCACCTCCCCGATGCGAACGCGATAGCTATAGAGCGATTCACCAAAAAACCGACTATCTGGACGGGCAAAATAAATCATCTCAAACACACACAGCTTGGGTGGTTCTTCACACCAACGCTGCCGATCCAACTCGGGATCGCGCGCACGGAAATGAATTAACTCACCAGGTTGAACATCATCGAGATAGCGAGCACCAATAATATCTAGACCGCAACTTTCGCTGCTCACCACCCACTGCCCCTGCTCCGGATCACCCAGTTGCCCAAACACCAAAGGGCGAATGCCGTGGCCATCCCGCAGGGCAAACAAGCCGGCGGTGGTTCCGATCACCAAACTGAACGCCCCGCGGCACTGACCGGCCGCCGCACGAATCGCAGCATTCCAATCCAGCCCCCCCTCCACCGCCTGCTGCAGCGCAAAGGCGATCAACTCCGAATCGGTGGTTGAAGTGAATTCCCCCGCCAGGTGGTCCAGGGCCAGGCGCAGTTCGGCGGCATTCACCAGGTTGCCGTTATGGGCCAGGGCAAAAGGTCCCAGGCGCGTCATCAACACCACCGGCTGGGCATTGCACACCTTGCTGCTGCCGGTGGTGGAATAGCGATTGTGACCAATGGCCAGCTGGCCGGGCATCCGCTCCAACACCGCCTGGTCAAACACCTGACTCACCAGGCCCATGTCCTTGTGCAGCCGCACCTTGCGGTCATCGAACACGGCGATGCCGGCCGACTCCTGGCCGCGGTGCTGCAGGGCATAGAGGCCGAAATAGGTCAGATTGGCCACGGCCTGGTCCGGCGCCAGCACGCCATACACGCCACAAGCCTCCTCGGGTTTATCCGGGCGCTCACTCAAGCTCTCCGGGGAGGGGCCTGCGGCGGGGGCGGCGTCAGCCGGAAACACGGGCTCAGCCATCGGCACGGAGCAGGCCACCGTCGGGGAGTCCTGATCCTGACGCATCGAAGGCTCAAGCCTGGGGGGGAAGGCCGCCCTGGGCCAGGCGGCGGGGGATCCCCTGCTCAAAGGCCCCCGCCAGCCGATCCACGGACACCTCCAACACAGGGCTTTGGCCTTGGCTCACCCGTAGCTGCGGCTCCGCCACCACCACCCCCAACGGGCTCGCGGGCACGGCCGCCGCCACCAGGGCCCGCTGCCAGGCCTCCGCCTGGGCCGCTGCCACGGTCACCAGCACCCGGGCCCCTCCCTCCCCAAACAAGCGCCGATCCAGGCGACCCTCACCCGCGGGCAGCTCCAGATGGGCCCCCAAACCCGAGGCGATCGCACTTTCCGCCACCGCCACCAGCAGGCCACCGTCGCTCAAATCATGGGCCGACTCCACCAGACCCGACCCGATGGCCTGGCGCAGAAACGCCTGCACCTGCCGTTCCAATGCCAGATCCACCAGCGGCGGACGGCCCGTGACCAGGCCATGCAGCACCGCCAGATAGCTGCTGCCGGCCAACGTCACCCGATCGTCCGGCGGCGCCTCCCCCGCCTCCAAGGGCACCCCCAGCAGCCAGAGCGCCGCCCCGGGTTGGCGCCAGGCCAGACCCACCATCCGCTCCAGGTCGTGCACCAACCCGACCATGCCGACCACCGGCGTGGGCTGAATCGGTTGCATGGTTCCATCCGGAAGCCGCGTTTCGTTGTAGAGCGAAACGTTGCCGCCGGTCACCGGGGTCTCCAACACCCGGCAGGCCTCGGCCAATCCCCGGCAGGCCAGGGCGAGCTGCCAATAGCCCGTCGCGGTGTCGGGGGACGGAAAATTGAGGTTGTCGGTGACGGCCAAAGGCTCGGCCCCCACACAACTGAGATTGCGGGCCGCCTCGGCCACCGCCGCCATCGCCCCCCGCTCCGGATCCAGCGCCACCCAACGGTTGGGGCAATCCACCACCGCCGCCACCCCCCGCCGGGACGGCTGGAGGGAGCCCTCCCCCTGCTGGGGCCGCAGCCGCACCACCGCCGCATCCGCCCCGCCAGGGAGCACCACCGTGTTGGCCTGCACCTGGTGGTCGTACTGCCGCCACACCCAGCGCTTGCTGGCAATCGTGGGGTCATCCAGGAGGCGCAACAGCACCTCCGCCCAGCCCAGGCACCCCTCCGGCCCCGGGAGGCCCTCCGGCCCGACCGCCGGCAGCTCCGCCTCCCGCCAGCGCCAGTGGGCCTGAATCGGCTCCGGGGGCTCACTGATCAGGTGGTGCTCGTTGATCGGGGTGTCATCGGCCAGCGCACTGGCGGGCACCTCCGCCACCACCTGGCCGTGCTGCAGCACCCGCACCACGTTCTCCTCCAGCACCCGACCCACCACCGCCGCCTGCAGGCCCCAGCGCCGGAAGCGGGCCATCAACGCCTCCTCCCGGCCCGGCTTCACCACAAACAACATCCGCTCCTGGGATTCCGACAACAGGAATTCGTAGGCCGTCATGCCCTGCTCCCGGGCGGGCACCCGATCGAGGTCGAGCTCCACCCCCACGCCACCCTTGGCCGCCATCTCCGAACAGCTGCAGGTGAGACCGGCGGCCCCCATGTCCTGAGCCGCCACCACATCCCCGCTCTGAAACGCCTCCAGGCAGGCCTCAATCAACCCCTTCTCCAGAAATGGGTCCCCCACCTGCACGGCCGGCCGGTTGTCGAGGGAGGCCTCGGTGAGCTCGGCCGAGGCAAAGCTGGCGCCACCCATGCCATCGCGGCCCGTGGTGCTGCCCACGTACACCACCGGATTGCCCACCCCTTCGGCGCCAGCACGCACAATCTCCTCGGTTTCCATCAACCCCAAGGCCATGGCATTCACCAGGGGATTGCCGGAATAGCTGGGATCAAATGCCACCTCACCGCCCACGGTGGGAACCCCCACGCAATTGCCGTAGTGGGCGATGCCGGCCACCACCCCCTCCATCAACCCCACGTTGCGCTCGTCCTCCAACGGCCCGAAGCGCAGGGCATTGAGCAGGGCAATCGGGCGGGCTCCCATCGTGAAGATGTCCCGCAAAATGCCCCCCACCCCGGTGGCTGCCCCCTGGAACGGCTCCACCGCGGAGGGATGGTTATGGCTCTCAATCTTGAACGCCAGCCGCTGGCCCTCCCCCAGATCCACCACGCCCGCGTTCTCGCCGGGTCCCACCAAAATGCGCGGTCCAGTGGTGGGAAATCCCTGCAGCAGCGGCCGTGAATTGCGATAACAGCAATGCTCCGACCACATCACACCGAACATGCCGAGTTCGGCCCGGTTGGGCGTCCGGCCCAGGCGGCGACAGATCTCGTCGTAGTCCGCCTGGCTCAGCCCCTCCTTGCGCAAGGCCTCAGCAACCGGGAAGGACGGGCTAGGGGAGAGGGCCACCGAAGCGCCACGGCAAGAGCTTCCAGTATCCAACTCCGATCCGATCCGTGAGATCCGATGCGATCAGATCCGATCAGTGAGATCCGATGCAATGGGATCAGCTCAGATCCAGGGATCCTCGCCGGCATCGCGCCCCCGCGGGCCTTCCCGGGGCCGGGCCGGCGGCGGCTGAGGCGGGGGATCGGGGCGATCCCAGTCGTCGAGGGGATCGGGGCGATCCTCCGGCCAGCGTTGCCGCCGCGACTCCGGGGCCTCCCCCTCCCACGGCGGCTCCTCCAACCATCCCTCGATCTTCTCCTCAAAGCGGCCCCCCGCCTGCTGCACCTGCTGGCGCAGCCGTGCCGTCTCCTCCCCCACCTGGTCCCGCCAACGGCGGGAGCGGCGCAGGAATTCCTGCCGCACACTGGCCCGCACCAGGGGCAGATCATCCAACTGCTCCAGGGCCGTCTCCACCCGACCGGGCTGTTGATCCAGGATCCGATCCGGACTGAGCCGCCAGCGGCTGCTGCCGGGCAGGCGCGGATCACTGCGGGCTACGAGGTAGTGGAGGATGCGGCCACTGCGGAGCTCCACCGCCGCATCCACAACGCTGCCGAGGGGAATCCCACCCACTCCAAGCAAGCTGGCCTCCATCAACGTGGGCAACCGCTCCAGGGTGGCGGGATCGGTGGACTCCGGTTCGCCCCGCACGAAGGCCTCCACCTCACTCAGTCCCCGCAGCTGATCCAGGCGCCACACCAACCGGCCAGGGGCGAAGGCGGAGGGCTTGGAGACCCACCCCAACAGGCGGTGAACGGGGGGATGCATCCAACCCATCACACCGGCCCCATGGTCCAGTCCCTGATCGCAGCGCACCCGCAGGCGCAGCAGATCACTCAGCAGCAGCTGCTCCGGCAGGGCCGCCATCTCAACTGCGGATCTGAACCGGCATCACCAGGTAGGTGAAGGCGGATTCGTCACCGAAGGGCACCAGCACGGCGGGGGTGGTGGGGGCATTGCACTGCAGCACCACCTGCTCGGCCGCCATGGCTTTCAAACCATCCAGCAAGTAGCGCACGTTGAAGGCGATCTCAATCGCCTCCCCCTCCAAGGTGGCCGCCAGGGATTCGGACCCACGGCCCACATCCTGGGCATCGGCCCGGACCTGCACCTTGCCGGTGGCCGGATCACTGGAGAGTTTGACCACGTTGTTGTGCTGGTCCGCCAGCACCGCCACCCGCTCTAGCGCCGCCACAAAGGCCCGACGATCCAGGCTGATGCGCCGATTGAAGGCCTCCGGAATCAACTGCTGGTAGCCGGGATAGGTGCCATCCAAACTGCGACTGGTGAGCACCTGATCCGCCCAGAGCACCACCACCTGACCCCGCTCACAGAACAGGCTGAGCGGTTCCGCGGAGGGCCGACCGGACAGCAGCCGCTCCAGCTCCCGCAGGGACCGGGCCGGCACGGTGACCGCAAAGGGCTCGCCATCCACGTTGGTGGACTCCTGGCTGGACGCCTTGGGGGCCTCCCCAGCTAGCTGATGGCTCAGCCGCAGGACCGCCAGACGGTGGCCATCGGTGGCGGCGCATTCGAGGCCGTTGCCATCGAGGCGAAGGTGGACGCCGGTGAGGAGTTGCTTGGCCTCATCGGCACTGCTGGCGAACAGGGTGGCCCTCAGGCCCCGCACCAGGGCATCGGCATCGAGACGGATCGGCACGCCGCTCTGGACCAGTGGCAGATCCGGAAAGTCCTCGGCGGGCATGCCACGCATCTGGTAGCTGCCGGACAGGCTGGTGAGCTCCACCTGCTCCTCCCCGGGCGGGCAATCGAGGGTGACCGGGCTGTCGGAGGAGAGGCGGCTGACGATGTCGCTGAACAGGCGCGCCGGCAGGGTGATCGCACCGCTGCGCTCCACGGCGGCCGGCAGGTTGGTCTGGATGCCAAGGCTGAGATCGAAGCCGGTGAGGCTGAGCCGGCCGGTGCCCGCATCGGCGGTGAGCAACACATTGGCCAGCACCGGATGGGTGGGGCGACCCGCCACAGCACGGCTCACCAGCTGGAGGCTGGCGTTCAGTTCGGCCTGGGAGCAGACCAGCTTCATGGGTGGGGCCTGGAGGGGAGGGGAGGGGATGGCGCCGGCCCACCGTTTCACAGGGCGGGACAAAGCGCAACGGGCCCCTGAATGTTTTCCCGCTCCCGTCCACGAAAGGATTGAAAAGTCTTGAAGAAAGAAGAAAAGCTCGTCGTCGTAGAGGCGGGGGAAACCGGGGAAAACCCCGCAGAGGTCCGGTGATCACAGCTTGGGCGGCCGTTCAGCCCTGGGGAGTGGGTTGGGGCAAATGGGGAGAAGCAACGGTTTTCCATGGTTTCCCGGCCCTGGGGAAAACGATGGCTCCGGAGAGGGTGCCGTTCTCCCCCGACGACCCCAGGGCTTTCCCCAGCTTTTTCATCGGCTGCACGGTGGACGCTTTGGTGGCTGTCCTGGCGGTGAGGGGTGGGTTCGGGGTGGCGCCGGCCATCAAAAAAGCCCCGAACCGGAGTTCGGGGCCGATGGATGGTGGGGGTCGCCCGAGCCGGTGGGGCTTGGTCTCAGAAGCCCATCACTCGGGCCACCGTGGCGGTGTCCGGATCCAGCCCGGTGTGGAAGTGGGAGTCGTTGTGTTCGATGGCGGTGCTCGGGTCCTTCAGGCCATTGCCGGTGAGGACACACACCACCGTGGCGCCCTGGGGCACCTCCTCCCGGCGTTTGAGCAGGCCGGCCACGGAGGCCGCGCTGGCGGGTTCGCAGAACACCCCTTCGCCGCTGCCCAGCAGCTTGTAGGCCTCGATGATCTCCGCATCGGTGACGGCCATGAAGTCGCCCTTGCTCTCGTTGCGGGCCTTGAGGGCGTTCTCCTTGTTCACCGGATTGCCGATGCGGATCGCCGTGGCGATGGTGTCCGGATTGTCCACGGTGTGGCCCAGCACCAGGGGGGCAGCGCCGGCCGCCTGGAAGCCCATCATCCGAGGCAGCACCTTGCTGTGGCCGGCTGCTTTGTATTCATTGAAGCCCATCCAGTAGGCGCTGATATTGCCGGCGTTGCCCACGGGGATGCAGAGCCAGTCGGGGGCTTCCCCCAGCGCATCCACCACCTCAAAGGCCGCCGTTTTCTGACCCTGCAGCCGGTAGGGATTGAGGGAGTTCACCAGGGTGACCGGATAGCGATCCGCCACATCGCGCACGATCGCCAGGGCCCGGTCGAAATTGCCCTGCACCGCCAACACTTCAGCGCCGTAGAGCAGGGCCTGGGCCAGCTTGCCCTGGGCCACGTAGCCATCGGGAATCAGCACGAAGGCCCGCATGCCGCCCCGGCGGGCGTAGGCGGCGGCGGCCGCTGAGGTGTTCCCCGTGCTCGCGCAGATCACGGCCTCGGAGCCCGCTTCCTTGGCCTTGCTGATCGCCATCGTCATGCCCCGATCCTTGAAGGAGCCGGTGGGATTGAGGCCGTCGTATTTGAGCAACACCTTCACGCCCCGGCCAATCCGTTCGCTGATCACCGGGGCGGGGATCAGGGGGGTGGCTCCTTCCCGCAGGGTGATCACCGGCGTGGCCTTGGAAACCGGCAGCCAGCGGCGATAGGCGTTGATCAGCCCTGGCCAGTCCTGCAGGGTGGGCTGCGGGCCCAGGCGCCGCAGAACGTCGAGCAGGGGCACGGCAACAGGGCTAGGGCTGCCTTGAATTTACGCTGCGCCCCGGTCAGGGCTTGGGTGGCGTGGTGCCCCGCAGGCCATCCAGGGGGGATTCGGAGAAGAAACGCACCAGATCGGAGATCGAGCTGGCTTTCTGCATCAACGCCATCAGCGCGGGAATGCTCACCTCAATGTTGTCGTTTGGATAGGCCCGTAGGAAGGACATCGCCGAGAGGGACCCCTTCCCGTCCACGATCCCGATCACCATGGCTGAGCGCAGGGCGGGGATGCCCACCGAGGGGGTGTTCAGAGGAAAGATCACCCGGGCCAGCCGTTCCAGGATCGCTTCGCCGATGCGGGTGTTGAGCAAGCGGCTCACCAGGGCCACCGGCAGGGGGATCTTTTCGTTCAGCATCCTGGCCACCTCCGTGGGGTTCTGCTTGCCGAGGGCCAGGCCCTGGGCCAGCAACCCCCTGGCCTGGCCCGTGGTGGCCAGGTACTCCAGGTCGGCTACCGGCAGGGAGCGGCGGAAGGCCCCGCTCACGAAAACGAGATTCTCAGCGGCCTGGGAGGCGGGTGCTCCAAGGCCCAGCCCTAGGCCGAGGGTGATTGCCAGAAGCCGTTGCCGCTTGCTCCTTTGCTTCACCGGCGGGATTGGGTGGAAGGTGAGTGGGGACTGTAGGCCGGGGTCAGGGGGACCTGAGCAGCGCAGGGGAGACCAGGAGGTCGCGCACCAGGTGGACCATGCTGCGTTCGGCGAGGCCCCGGGCCACCTCCAGGCCCATGCGGCGTAGTTCCGGTTCCCCCAGCACCCGCGGCAGACGCTTGAACAGCAGTTGGGGCTGGAAACCTGGAAGGTTTTTCAAGATCGCTACCAGCTGACGGATCGGTTCGAGGTCCATCAGGGGGCCGGTGTTGAGTGGTTGGGGCCGTTCCCTCAGCCCCGGTGGCAGAAGGCGTTGCGGCATCTGTCGGCCCAGGCGCAGGGTGGTGCGCCAGGCCAGATCGTCCATGCGTTTCACCACGGCATCCACCAATTGCTGACGCAGCAGGCCGCCCTTGGGGGAGAACAGGAACTCCAGCACCTGATCCAGCAGGCCATCGAGATCCAGTTGGTCCTGCAGGGAGGCACTGCCGATCAGGCTCTCCAGCCGCTCCCAGCGGAATTCATCGCCGTCGTAGAGCATTTCCCGCAGGCTTTGGCGCAGTTCAGGATCGGGATCTTCCATCAGACGCCGGGCGAAATAGGGATAGGCTGCCCCCAGGATCTTGAAGTTGGGATCCACACTTAAGGCAATGCCTTCAAGGGTGACCAGTGAACGAATGATCAGGGCGTAGTAGGGGGGGACGCGAAAGGGAAACCGATACATCACCCCAGAAAGATCATCCGTGACCGCTTTGAAGTCCATCCGGCTGACCCCCATCTCCAGGGCTTGGCCAAACACCCCTTCGAAGGCGGGCACGATCGGCTCCAGATTCACCTGTTCACTCAAGAAGCCAAGCTTGACGAAGTCTTGGGAGAGGGAGGTGAAGTCACGATTCACTAGATGGACCACCGCCTGGATCAGGCCGGTGCGGGACTCGCGACTCACCTCACTCATCATGCCGAAATCCAGGTAGGCCAACCTGCCATCGGCTAGGGCAAGTAGGTTGCCGGGGTGGGGATCGGCATGGAAGAAGCCATGCTCCAGCAGTTGTTGAAGGCTGCAGTTGACCCCCACCTGAACCATGTCATCTGGATCAACACCGATGGCGCGAACTTTTTCAAGATTGGTGAGTTTCACCCCATCAATCCATTCCATCGTCAGCACCCTGCGACTGGTGGCTTGATGGTGAATTTTGGGAACGGCGATGCGTGGGTTGTGGCGATGGAGCTCGGCGAATTTTTCGGCGTTAGCGGCTTCGTTGAGATAATCCATCTCTTCGAAAACTCGTTTTCCGAGTTCGTCAATCAAGGCCACTAGGTCGCTGCGAATCAGGCCTACATTTTTGTTAAGCCAGGCGGCGATGTTGCGCACGATATAGAGATCGAGCGTGATTTGTTCCCGCAGGCCTGGCCGCTGCACTTTCACGGCTACCCTCTGGCCGTCGGGCAACACCCCCCGATGGACCTGCCCTAGGGAGGCCGCCGAGATCGGCTCCCGCTCCAGGGCGGCGTAGATCTCGTCCACGGGGGCCCCCAGGTCCTCCTCGATGCAGGCCATGGCCAGGCCGGAATCAAAGCCGGGAAGCTGATCCTGCAGCTGGGCCAGCTCCTCGAGCAGGACGGGCGGAATGATGTCCGGGCGGGTGGACAGGGCCTGGCCGGCCTTGATGAACGCCGGACCCAGCTGGGCCAGGAGTTCGGCGCATTCCCGCGCCCGGGCCCGGGCCCGCTCCGGCTCCTTCAGGCGACCCAGGAACCGATCCACGCCCACACCCACCAGATAGAGGCTGATCGGGATCAGGGTTTGCCGGAGGCGTCGCGCCAGCCGTTGGGGATGGCCGGCATAGATGCGGGTGATGGCCGCCGGGTCGTACTCCAGCAGGCCAGCGGCCTCGAGGAAGTCGTTGAGCTCGGTGGGATTGGCGCTGGGACTGGCGTTCACTGGGGCTTGCGGATCGCTTGGTGCCTGGATCGAGGGTTCGGTCGGGGCGGGCGGCGCCATGGGGTCGGAGCCGAACACGGCAGCCCGCATGGCGGCTAGGGCGTGCTCGGCGGCGGTGGAACGGGTGACCTCGGAAGCAACGGGGGGCATCGGCGTTGGTTCCGGATCCAGGGATGGGGCGGCGACGATTCTGTCTTGGCGTTGCTGGGGCTGCGGCCCCCCTGTTGGATTGGGTCCGCAGCCGCTACGGTCGGGCCTTGCATGTCAACGCTCGCCGGAGGCAGGGGTGCTCACGGGTCTGCGCCTCGAGAACATTGCCCTGATCGAGCAGCTGGAGCTGACTTTTGAGGTCGGCTTCACCGTGCTGACCGGCGAAACCGGCGCCGGTAAATCGATCCTGCTGGATGCCCTCGATGCCCTGTTGGGGGGCGCCCAGGGGGCCCAAGGGGCGCGACTGTTGCGGCGCGGCCGTGAACGGGGGCGGATCGAAGCCAGTTTTTCCCTCACCCCGCCGGTGCTGGCCTGGTTGGAGCTCCAGCAGTTGGACGCCGAAGAGGAGGGGCTGGTGCTGAGTCGGGATTGGCGCCTGCAGGAGGGCCGCCCGGTCAGTCGCCATCGCCTCAATGGCGTGGTGATCAGCCGAGCCCAAGTGGTGGAGCTGCGCCCTTTATTGCTGGATCTCACCGTGCAGGGCCAGACCCAGCACCTAGGGCGTCCGGGCCAGCAGCGCCGTTGGTTGGATCGCTTCGCGGGCTCCGCCCAGCTGCCGCTTTTGGAGGCAGCCTCCCAGGCCTGGAGGAGCTGGAGGCAGGCCGCCAAGGCCCTGGCCGCCGCCCGCTCCGATCTGGCCCGGGTGGAGCAGGAGCGCCAGCGCCAGGAGCAGTTGCTGGAGGATCTGGAGGCGGCGGTTCTGGAGGATCCGGAGGAGCGCCAGCACCTGCAGATTGAGCAGGATCGGCTGGCCCATGGCGTCCGGTTGCAACAGGGGGTCACGGTGCTGCTGGGGCGGTTGCTGGAGGGCCAGGAGGCGGCGCCGGCGGCGTTGGATCACCTGGCGGCCTGTGTCCAGGAACTGGGGCAGATGGCGGCCCTCGATCCTTCCGTGGCCCCCTTGGCGGAGGCTTGTGGGGGGGCGTTCACCGCGGTGCAGGAGCTGGCCCGGGACCTCGATCGCTATGGCGCCTCGTTGGAGAGTGATCCCCAGTCCCTGGCGGTCTTCCAGGAGCGCATGGCCCAGCTCAAGGCGCTGGAACGCCGCCATGGGCTGGAGTTAGCCGATTTGATTGCCCTGCGCGATCGGCTGCGGGAGCAGCTGGCCCCCGGGGGCTTGGAGGCCTCGCTGGCGGCCCTGGAACGGGCTGAAATCGCTGCGCGCCGAGACCGGGAACGGGTCCATGGGGCCCTGCGCGAGGCCCGCACCGTGGCGGCCCGGCGGTTGGAGGAGCAGTTGATGGAGGCGTTGCGGCCGATGGGCTTGGCCCAGGTGCGCTTTGCGGTGGAGATTGCGCCGGCGGAGCCCGGTGAGGAGGGGTCGGATGCCGTGCGCTTTTTGTTCTCCGCCAATCCGGGCCAGCCGTTGGCGCCTCTGGTGGAGGTGGCGTCTGGTGGTGAGATGAGCCGCTTCCTCTTGGCGCTGAAAACCTGCCTGGCCGCCGCCGATCCCCACGTCACCCTGGTATTTGATGAGATCGACAGTGGTGTGAGCGGCCGCGTCAGTGGGGCGATGGCGGAACTGTTGAAGCGCCTGTCGAGCTGCCGTCAGGTGTTCTGCGTCACCCATCAACCGCTGGTGGCGGCCGCCGCTGATCACCATTTCCGGGTGGCTAAGGCGGTGGACAACGGCCAGACCCATGCCCAGGTGTCCCACCTGCGGGACACTCAGGCTCGCCAGGCTGAGCTGGCGGAACTGGCTGGTGGGGACAGCGGAGAAGCCCGTAGCTATGCCGCTAGTTTGCTGGGACAGGAGTTCCCGAGGCTGGCATGAGCGGCCGTGCCCAGGTGGATATTCCTGCCCGAATCTGTCGGCCTTACATCCTGGCTTTGCTGCTGGCTGCCCTGATCAATGGGGCGCTTCGAATCCAGATAGCGATCCACTATTGGCGCCATGCTTATTACGCTGGTTTCGGCTTTGATCTAGTTCGTAATAGTTTAGCCCTGGTTTTTTCCCTGTTGCTAATCGCTTTTTTGGTTCGATTGATTTCCCTGGTGCCCCGCTTGTGGTGGACGCGTCAGCCGATCGCCAGTGGGGAGTTGTTTTGGCTGGGCCTGATTTCCACGTTGCAACTCACGCTGAACCTAGTATCGGTTAATGTTACCATTTATCGACTTAAAATAGCGTCCTATGAATTACTTGCCGAATCGATAGCGTTATATTCTGCTATTAATTTAATTTTTTTGTTTTGGTATTGGTATGCTGATTATCCCCTGCGCGGTCGTCAGGCAATTGGTACTGGTCGGGCGGGGGTTCCCCTTGGCATTCTTTTTCCAGAGGAAGAAAGGGAGAAGTTTTTTATGAATACCGAGACCTGGATTCCCAAGCCAATCGATTACTTTTATTTTACAATTCTCTCCAGCAACTGTTTTGGTTCTCCCGAGGGGCATTGTGTGATTGGCTCTCGCTTAAAATTGATTCAGATTGTTCATACTGTTTTTATGATTTTTGTGTTCATTATTATTGTTGCCCGCGCCATCAACACCCTGGCCTAACACGGTAGATCCCGTGGGGGCGGAGGCCAAGGCCCCGGCGCGCCAGAGGCTGATTCGCCGGACCGAGTGGCCGGGGATCCTCCGGCAGGCCACGGCGATCATGCCGGCCCTTTCTGCTGGGAGGCGGCCTTTGGGTTTGAGGTGGCCTCCAAGGCGATCCATTCCAAACGGTTCCCCGAGGCTGGGGCCACCAGTGTTCTGGATCTGCAACGCCCAGCAGCGCCAGGCCGAGGTTGCCGCCTGGTGCGTCCAGGGGCTGCCCCATCGGGGTGGGCACCCCCCGTAGAATCCATCACTGCCGTAGGCCCCCCATGCCCCGCGCCAGCGCCGGGTCTTCCGCTCCGATCCCGGCCTCTTGCAACGGCAAGCTCGACCAAGCCCTCACCGGGGGCAGTCTTGAGGATGTGATTCGCGTGCGTGGCGCGCGTCAGCACAACCTGCGCAACGTTGATCTCACGATTCCGCGCAACAAGCTGGTGGTGTTCACCGGCGTGAGTGGTAGCGGCAAGAGTTCCCTGGCCTTCGACACCATTTTCGCCGAGGGACAGCGGCGCTATGTCGAGAGCCTGTCGGCCTATGCCCGCCAGTTTCTTGGCCAGGTGGACAAGCCCGATGTGGACGCGATCGAAGGGTTGTCCCCGGCGATTTCGATCGATCAGAAATCCACGAGTCACAACCCCCGCTCCACGGTCGGCACGGTCACCGAGATCCAGGACTACCTGCGGTTGCTCTATGGCCGCGCCGGGGAGCCCCACTGCCCCCAGTGCGAGCGTTCGATCCGTCCCCAGACCATCGATGAGATGGTCGATCAGATCCTCACGCTCCCGGAGGGGACCCGCTATCAGCTGCTGGCGCCGGTGGTGCGCGGCAAGAAGGGCACCCACGTGAAGTTGTTGTCCGGGTTGGTGGCCGAGGGGTTTGCCCGGGTTCGCATCGACGGCGAGGTGCGGGAACTGGCCGACAACATCGAGCTCGATAAGAACCACGCCCACAACATCGAGGTGGTGGTGGATCGGCTGGTGGCCCGCGAGGGCATCCAGGAGCGGCTCAATGATTCGCTGCGCACCGCCCTGAAGCGGGGCGAGGGCCTGGCCCTGGTGGAGGTGGTGCCCAAGGCCGGCGAGCCCCTGCCGGAGGGGGTGGAGCGGGAACGGCTGTTCTCGGAGAACTTCGCCTGTCCGGTGCATGGGGCGGTGATGGAGGAGCTGTCGCCGCGCCTGTTTTCGTTTAACAGCCCCTATGGTGCCTGCCCCGATTGCCATGGCATCGGCCATCTGCGGAAGTTCACCCAGGAGCGGGTGATCCCCGATCCCGGCCTGCCGGTGTATGCCGCCATTGCCCCCTGGAGTGATAAGGATAATTCCTACTACTTCTCCCTCCTTTATAGTGTTGGTGAGGCGTTTGGGTTTGAATTAAAAACACCCTGGAACCAGTTGGCCGAGGAGCAGCGTCAGGTATTGCTGCATGGCAGTAAGGAACCAATCACGATCCAGGCGGATAGCCGCTACCGCAAGAGCGAGGGTTACACCCGGCCGTTTGAAGGAATTCTCCCCATTCTGGAACGGCAATTGCGCGATGCCAGTGGCGAATCCATTCGTCAGAAGCTGGAGAAGTTCCTGGAGTTGGTGCCCTGTGCCAGTTGCCATGGCCTGAGGTTGCGGCCCGAGGCCCTAGCGGTGAAGGTGGGTCCTTACACCATCAATCAGCTCACGGCGGTGAGCGTCGCCGAAACCCTTCAGCGGATCGAGGCCCTGATGGGGGTGGGGGCCAGCGAGGGCCAGGAGCCCCTGCTCAGCCCACGCCAGATTCAGATCGGCGATCTGGTGCTGCGGGAGATCCGGATGCGGCTGCGGTTCCTGCTGGATGTGGGCCTCGACTACCTCAGCCTCGATCGCCCCGCCATGACCCTCTCCGGCGGGGAGGCGCAGCGGATCCGATTGGCCACCCAGATCGGCGCCGGCCTGACCGGGGTGCTCTACGTGTTGGATGAACCGAGCATCGGGCTGCATCAGCGCGACAACGATCGCCTGCTCGCCACCCTGATCAAATTGCGGGATCTGGGCAACACCCTGATTGTGGTGGAGCACGACGAGGACACAATCAGGGCCGCCGACCATCTGGTGGATATCGGTCCCGGCGCCGGCGTCCATGGGGGCCACATCGTGGCGGAGGGCTCCCTGGCCAATCTGCTCGCCGCCGAGGACTCCCTCACCGGCGCGTACCTGAGCGGTCGCCGCTCCATCCCCACTCCGGCGGAGCGTCGCGATGCGGGCAGTCGCCGGCTCACCTTGGTGAACTGCCACCGCAACAATCTGCAGGGCATTGATCTGGAGATTCCCTTGGGGCGCTTGGTGTGCGTCACCGGCGTGAGTGGCAGTGGCAAGAGCACGTTGGTGAATGAGCTGCTCCACCCTGCCTTGGAACACAAGCTGGGGATGAAGGTGCCCTTTCCATCCGGATTGGATGAACTGAGGGGCATCAAGGCGATCGATAAGGTGATTGTGATTGATCAATCGCCGATCGGTCGTACACCCCGCTCCAATCCCGCCACCTACACCGGTGCCTTCGATCCGATTCGCCAGGTGTTTGCCGCCACCGTGGAGGCCAAGGCGCGGGGCTATCAGGTGGGCCAGTTCAGTTTCAATGTCAAGGGGGGGCGCTGCGAGGCCTGCAGTGGTCAGGGGGTGAACGTGATCGAGATGAACTTCCTGCCCGATGTGTATGTGCAGTGTGATGTTTGCAAGGGTGCGCGTTATAACCGCGAAACCCTGCAGGTCACCTATCGCGGCCACACCATTGCCGATGTGCTGGAGATGACGGTGGAGCAGGCCGCCGAGACGTTTTCGGCCATCCCCCAGGCCGCCGATCGGTTGCGCACCCTGGTGGATGTGGGCCTGGGCTACATCAAGCTCGGCCAGTCGGCTCCCACCCTCTCCGGCGGCGAGGCCCAGCGGGTGAAGTTGGCCACGGAACTATCCAAGCGGGCCACCGGCAAAACCCTCTACTTGATCGATGAGCCCACCACCGGTCTCAGTTTCTACGACGTGCACAAGCTGATGGAGGTGATGCAGCGGCTGGTGGATAAGGGCAATTCAATCCTGGTGATTGAGCACAATCTTGATGTGATCCGCTGTGCCGATTGGCTAATTGATCTCGGTCCCGATGGCGGCGATAAGGGTGGTGAGATCGTGGTGTGCGGCACCCCTGAGGAGGTGGCGGAGCATGCCACCAGCCACACGGGCCGCTATCTCAAGCAGGTGTTGGCCCAGCATCCGCCGGAGCTGGTGGCGGCCTGACCGAATCGGCCTCCCCTGCATCCGGCAAACTGGGGGCCCTCCGCCCGATGGCTCAGCCCGTGTCCTGCCGCCGTCTGTCGACCTCCCGCTCACCATTTGCCCTGTCGTGCCTAGCCGGGGGCCTGGTGCTGACGGCCCTGGCGGCCCCCCGGCCCGCCGCCGCCATCGAAACCCTGGAGCTGCGCCTGTTTGACCTCTCCTTCACCGTGAAGGTGGAGGAACTGGCCAACCCCGAGGCCCTGTTCAGTGGCAAGAGCGATCTGGCCGACCTGGATCGCGCTGTCCATGGCGCCCTCGGCAAGCGCATCGGCGAACTGTTCCTCACCCCCCTGCCGGTTCAGACCAGTTCGATGGTGCGCCAGTCGATCGGCACCCCGCTGGTGGAGCAGGCGCTGTTAATGGCTTCTTCCCTCACCAGCGTTGACGGCAAGCCTCCACGCCTCATCACCAGTGATCCCACCTTGGAGCAGGCCCTGCGACAGGCCGCCGAAAAGAACAACCTCACCCTGCTGAGTTTGATGCGGTCCCTGCCGGGTCGCTCCGCCTCCATCGATCTTGAGCGCGGCATCAGCGGTCTGCGGCGGGTCCAGAACCAGCAGCGCCATGGCCTGGAGATCGTCAGCAGCCGGCCCGCCGTGGCCAGCTCCGCCCTCCTCTCCCAGCCCGGACCGGTCCCTACCCAGCGCCTGGAGGCCAGTCTGGCCGTGCCCCATCGCCCCAAACCCCTGATGGTGGTGGTGATTCGTCCGGTTCAAGGTGGCAACGGCCATCTGGTGGTGATTTCCCACGGCCTCTGGGATGGGCCGGAGAGCTTTGAGGGTTGGGCCCAGCACCTGGCCAGCCATGGCTACACCGTGGTGCTGCCCGTCCATCCCGGCAGCGATAGCAATCAGCAGCGGGCGATGCTCTCCGGGGAGGTGCCGCCCCCGGGGCCGGCGGAACTGCGCCTGCGGCCCCTGGATGTCACTGCGGTCCTCAATGGCATCACCGCCGGCGCCGTGCCCTCCCTGGGCCCGGTGGCCACCGATCGGGTGGTGGTGGTGGGCCATTCCTGGGGCGCCACCACGGCCCTGCAGCTGGCCGGTGCTCGCCCCAGCTCCGGCCGCCTGATGCAGCGTTGCACCAACGTCAATGATCCCGACCGCAACCTCAGCTGGGTGCTGCAGTGCAGTTTCCTGGACAGTGCCGATCAAGCAGCCCTGAGCGATCCCCGCGTGATTGCGGTGGCTGCCGTGAGTCCGCCGCTGAACCTGCTCTTTGATTTCGGTTCCGCCGATGGCATGCAGGCGCGGGCGCTGTTGGTCACGGGCAGTCGGGATTGGGTGGTGACCTCCGGTCCGGAGGCGATCGACCGCTTCGGCCCCGTTTCTCTCCTGGGCCACAAGCTGGTGGTGGCAAAGGGCGGCGACCATTTCAACCTGCGCGGCCCCACCGCCACCGCCGGTGGTCCCCTGCGGGCCCTGTTGCTCGGCTGGGCCGATGGGGCCTTCGCCGCCGGGGCTGGCAGCCGCCCCTCCTCCGGAGCGCCGGCCCTGTTGCCCCCCAGCGGCTGGGGAGACGCGTCCATTCCCCTGGTGGACGCCACCACCGCCAGCCCCACACCCCGCCCAACCCCCTGACGGGCCCCCTGGCAGGCCTGCCTTCCAAACCCTTCCGCATCGGGGGTTCGGTTCCCCTCCTGCCCCCGTCACAAGCAACACCCCCCGACCCCGCTAGGGAAGGGGGAACCCTCCCGGGTTCCCCTTGGGTCTATACCTTCTCCACCTCCACCTCCATGGCCTGTTTCGTGGCCATGACCTGGAGCTCGGCCGTGATCCCGACACCGGCGGCCAGACCATCTATGTCCTGGAGTTGGCCCGTAGCTTGGCCGCCCGTCCGGAGGTGGAGCGGGTTGAGGTGGTCACCCGGTTGATCCATGATCGCCGTGTTTCCAGCGACTACGCCCAGACCCTGGAGCGGGTGGAACCCGATCTGACCATCCGTCGGTTTCCCTTCGGTCCGCGCCGCTATCTGCGCAAGGAACTGCTCTGGCCCTACTTGGAGGAATTGGCCGACACCCTGGCCGAATCCCTGCTGGCCCAGTCGCGCCTTCCCGATTGGATCCATGCCCACTACGCCGATGCGGGCTTCGTCGGCGCCCTCCTGCGCCGTCGTCTCGGCCTTCCCCTGGTGTTCACCGGCCATTCCCTGGGGCGGGAGAAGCGTCGTCGCCTGTTGGCTTCCGGTCTGGATCTCCGCCAGATCGATCAGCAATCCGCCATGGCGCGGCGCATCGACGCCGAGGAACTCGCCCTCGCCCACGCCCACCTGGTGGTCACCAGCACGCGTCAGGAACTGGAGCATCAATACGCTCGCTACGGCCGCTTTCGGGTGGCCCAGGCCCGGGTGATTCCCCCCGGCGTGGATGCCCATCAGTTCCATCCGCCCAAAGCGGACAGCGATCCGGACAGCGACGAAACCGCCATCGAAGCGCTGCTGCAGCCGTTTCTGCGCGATGCCACCAAGCCGCCGGTGCTGGCGATCTGTCGCGCCGACCACCGCAAGAACATCCCTGCCCTGGTGGAAGTGTTCGGCCGTTCGGACTATCTCCGCCAGCACCACAACCTGGTGTTGGTGCTGGGCTGCCGGGAGGACCCCAGCCAGTTGGACCGTCCCCAGCGGGAGGTGTTCCAACAAGTGTTCGAGCTGGTGGATCGGTTTGATCTCTACGGCCAGGTGGCCTACCCGAAGCAACATCAGCGCAGCCAGATTGCGGCGCTCTACCGCTGGGCCGCCCGGCGTCAGGGCGTGTTCGTCAATCCAGCCCTCACGGAGCCCTTCGGTCTCACTCTGCTGGAGGCGGCCGCCTGCGGGCTGCCGGTGGTGGCCACCGATGATGGTGGCCCCCAGGACATCCTGCGCCGCTGTGACAACGGCCTGTTGGTCGATGTCTCCGATCTCGATGCCCTACAGCAGGCGATTGAGGAAAGCCTGCGCGATCCCCCCCGCTGGGCCCGCTGGAGTGACAACGGTGTTGAGGCCGTGAGTCGTCACTTCAGCTGGGATGCCCATGTCTGCCAGTACCTGGGGGAGGCGGGGACGAGCACCCGCGAGGCCTTGGCCAGTTCCCCCAGCCTTTGGTTCCGCCATGGGGCCGATGCGGCCCCAGCGGCCGCCGCGGCCCGGCCCAGGTTGCTGGTGCTGGATCTCGATGCCTGCCTGGCCCATCCCGATCTCGCCAGCCTGGCCGAGTTGCGGCGCCGCCTGCAGTCCGATGGCGAGCTGGCCATCGGGGTCTGCACCGGTCGGGCCTTCAAGGCCGCCCGTCTGCGCTATGGCGACTTGCGTCTGCCGGACCCGGTGCTGTGGATCACCCGCACCGGTACCGAGATCCATTACGGCGGCCCCCTCGATCGCGCCCGGCCGGGCGCTGATCCCCAGGAGCCTGATTACCACTCGGATCAGCACTGGCAGGCCCACATCGCGCGTCGCTGGAATCGTGCCGAGGTTCAGGCGGCGATGGCGTCGTTACAGCCCCGGTTGCGGCCCCAGGGGGAGCTCGATCAAGGCCCCTACAAGGTGAGCTATCGATTGGAGGAACCGGACCACGCCATTCTCCCGGTGGTGCGTCAAATTCTCCAGAGCCATGGGCTCCATGCCAGGCCCCATTTGTTTCAGCACTGGTATCTGGATGTGCTTCCCCTGGCCGCCTCCAAAAACGAGGCTATTCGCTATGTGGCTCTCCGCTGGAATCTGCCGCTGCACAGAATCCTGGTGGAAGCCAGCCAACAGGGGGACAGCGAATTATTGCGGGGGCTGCCCCTTGGGGTCGTGCCGGACGACCACGATCCGGCTCTGGAGACCCTGCGCGGCCATCGTCGGGTGTTTTTTTCCTCCCGTCCCCAGGCCTGGGGTCTGATCGAGGGCCTGGATCACCACCGCTTCCTCCGGAACGGCTGAGCCCAGGCGGCCACGGGATCAGGGACGGGGGTCCTCGCCGCCGGCGGGGTGATCGTGGTTGGAGGACGGCATCCAGTAGCTGAGATCGTCCTGCCAATAGGCCCGCCCCGGTAGCCGTTCGGTGCTGAGCTTGGTGTGGGCCATGGTGGACACCAGCTGGGTGAGTTCGATCGGGCTCAGGTCCGTGAGGATGTCATCCCCAAGGATCTGCATCAACTCCGGCAGTTTGGTGAGTGTGGCCGGCTGGGCCAGCTTGGCGAACACCTGCCCCAACACCAGCCGTTGCCGCTCCATCCGCCCCAGATCCCCCATGGCGTCGTGGCGAAAGCGCAGGAATCCCTCCAGGTCGTTCCCCTTGAGCACTTGGCGGCCTGGGTAGAGGTCGATGTAGAGCCCTTGGGCGTTGTCCACGTAATACATCCGCTTGGGGACGTCGATGTCGATGCCGCCAAGCACATCCGCCACCTTGGCCACGGCGTGGAGGTTCACCTTTACGTAGCGATCGACCGGCGTCCCCACCAGCCGGCTCACCTCCGACTGGGCCGCATCAAAGCCCCCCATGGCATAGAGGGAATTGGCCTTGATCACCCCGTACGCCTTGGAGTCGATGAAGGTGTCGCGGGGGACCTGGGTGATCCGGGTGATGCCGTCTCGGATCTTGACGGTGAACATCACATCGGTGTTGTCCCCCACCGAATCTCGGCCCATCACCAGCACTTGGCGTTTGTTCAGCCCCAGGGGGTCCACCAGGGAGGCGATGTGCTGAGGCGCCTGGATCAGGGCCGCCAACAACGGGCCTATCTGGCGCTGAAGCGGCCCCGCGACGGCCAGGCCCAGGCCCAGGCCGAGGCCGAAGGCCAGGACGGGGATGCGGGGGCGGCCCGAGGCTGGGTCGGGCTGGGGCGCCTGGCGGCGATTGAGCAGATCCGGCACCGTGGTCGCCGAAGGCTCGGTTCGGGTCCTGCCGCTTCGCCCTCGCTGACGCCGCGGCGGCGGTGGCGAATGGGAGTGGGCCTGACTCATGGGAATGGTTGCTGGGCGCACCTTAAGGCCCAACTTGCCAGTCAGCCAGGGGGCTTGCCGGATTACGGGCTGACCCGCACCCGCACGGCAGCGGCGGCCGCATCGGCCCGCTGGCGGGCCTGCGCCAGATCCGCTCCCCGGGCCAGGGCCACGCCAAGACGCCGCTGGGGCCTGGCCTCGGGCTTGCCGAACAGCAGCACTTGGGTGTCCGGTGTGGCTAGGGCCTGCTCCAGGCCCTCGAACTGCACTGTGGTGCCGTGCTCCTGGGCCAGGATGACGCGGGATGCGGCCGGCCCCAGCGCCTCAATGGCGGGGATCGGCAGTCCCAGCACCGCCCGCAGGTGCAGTTCGAATTCACTCAGGTTCTGCCCCACCAAGGTCACCAGGCCGGTGTCATGGGGCCGCGGCGACAGTTCCGAAAACACCACCTCCTCCTGGCCCGGTGCGCCGCAGAGGAAAAACTCCACCCCAAACAGCCCCGCGCCCCCGAGGTTGTCCGTCACCGTGCGGGCCATGGCCTGGGCGGTGGCCAGGGCCTCCGCCCCCAGCACCACCGGTTGCCAACTGCATTGGTAATCGCCCCGTTCCTGCAGGTGGCCGATCGGTGGGCAGAAGAGGGTGGGTCCCTGCCACTGGCGCACTGTCAGCAGGGTGATCTCCAGGTCAAAGCGCAGGAACTCCTCAACGATCACCCGGGCCCCGGCGCCGCGCGCCCCCGCCATCGCAGCCTCCCAGGCCGCCGCCAATCCTTCTGGAGCGGTCACCACGCTCTGGCCCTTGCCGGAGGAGCTCATCACCGGTTTCACCACCACGGGCCAGCCCAGGGGGGCGGCGGCGGCGGCCAGATCCTCCGCCCGGCTGGCGTAGGCATAGCGGGCGGTGCGCAGGCCCAGCTCCCCAGCCGCCAGATTGCGGATCCGATCACGGTTCATCGTCACTGCCGTTGCCCGGGCGGTGGGGATGATGGTGAGGCCTTCCGCCTCCAGCTCCGCCAGGGCGTCCACCGCGAGGGCTTCGATTTCCGGAATCACCACATCCGGTTGGTGGCGCCGGACCACGGCGCGCAGGGCATCGGCGTCGGCCATCGCCACCACCTCGCGCACCTGGGCCACCTGCATCGCCGGGGCATCGGCATAGCGATCGACGGCGATCACCCGGCAGCCCAGCCGCTGGGCGGCGATGGCCACCTCCTTGCCCAATTCGCCGCTGCCCAGCAGCATCACGGTGCGGGGAAAGGGGGCCGTCACGGACGCCATGGCGCGGGGGAGGCGAGGGAGCTGGGGTGATCCTGGCCGGTCAGGGTCGCTGGCCATCTTGGCAACGTTCGCTTACCGTGCCGCCATGATCGCCAGTTCGGCCCTGCCCCTCGCCCTTATGACCGCCGGTGAGGCGGCTGATGTGCAGCTGCCTTTCGGCCTGGACATGGCGAGTGCCCAGCAGTGGACGCTCATCTACCTGGGGTTGTCGTCCCTGGGCTTCGTGGTGGTGTGGTTCGTGGGCTACCTGCGCCGCTGAGGATCTTGGTCAGACGGAACCCTCTGAGGCCTCCTGGCGCCGGGTCAGTTGCCCTTCCGGCGGTTCCTCGCTGATGAAGCCATAGGCCTCGAACACGGTCGGATCGGGGTGGGTGATCCGCTGGCCCTCCGGGTGGCGTTCCACCTGGAATCCCTCCTTCGCCATGCGGCGCATCAGGGCTGCCGCCTCTTCAAAGCGGGCGGCCATGGCGTCAAGACTGGCGCAGTCGGCCGTCAAGCCCGTTTCCCTCCAGGTGAAATAGGCCATGGCAAGGGGGGATGTTGTCAGGGTGGGCAAGGGGCTGCCCGGGCTTGGAGCGGCTCAGGGCAGCAGCACCAGTCCCAGCAGCACCAGTATCAGGCTGACGCCCCAGAAGGCGAGCACCACCTGCTGTTCGCTGAGTCCTTCCAGTTCGAAATGATGGTGGAGGGGGGCCATGCGGAACAGGCGTCGGCCCTGGCCATCCGGCCCTTTGGTGGCCTTGAACACCCACACCTGCAGGATCACCGAGAGCGATTCAGCCAGAAACACTCCCCCCATGAGCAAGAGGGGCCAGAGGCTGTCGCTGAGCAGGGCCACGGCGGTGAGGGCCGCCCCCATGGCCAGGGAACCGGTGTCGCCCATGAACACCCGGGCCGGATTGCGGTTCTGGCTGAGGAAACCCAGCCAGCAGCCGGCCATCGCGGTGCAGAAGGCCGCCAGGGCCGGATCACCGCCGTGGCCGCGCAGCATCAGCTGCAGGCCCATGCCGGTGAACACCAGGGCCCCGCAGCCAGCGGCCAGGCCATCGAGGCCATCGGTGAGGTTGGTGGCGTTGCTCTCGGCCATGAACACAAACAGGCCCAGGGGCCAGATCAGCAGACCGAGGGGCAGCATCCAGCCCATGGGCAGGGCCACGCTGCCGGGAGTTTGGCCACCGAGCCAGTGGCCGGCGGCGGCCCAGACCAGGAACAGCAGGGCGGCTCCGGCCTGGAGCAGCAACTTGCCGCGGGGGCTGAGGCCCGTGTTGGTGCGCTTGGTGAGGCTGCGCCAGTCGTCTACGGCGCCGATCGCCATGAAGGCCAGGGTGACGGCTCCCGTCGCCAGCAGGCGGGGATCGCTGGGACTGGCCAGGCCAGCCACCACCACGGCCACCGGGACCACCAGCAGGCCACCCATGGTGGGGGTGCCGGCTTTGGCCTGGTGGGCCTGGGGACCCTCGACCCGAATCACCTGACCCAACTTGAGCTGGCGCAGCCTGGGAACCCCCCAGGCGGCTGTGCCAGCACTGATCAGGGCTGACACCACCAGGGGCAGGGTCAGCATGGAATTGGCCACTAAGGCATCGCTGAGCCCACAGCCCATCAGAACCAACAGGCTGAGCAGGGCAGCGGGGAGCCTGCCGTCGCGAGGAATCATCAAAGGAGGGGGGTCAGTCTTCCCAGTCTTCTTCAGATTGCTCGTCGGCCTGGTTGTAATCCTCTTTCTCTCCCATCAGCGCCGAGAGTTCTTCCTCTTCCACGGTGCTCACGTCCGTGCTGGCGGTTTCCTCATCCGCCACGAGGCGACCGCTGGCCTCCAGCAGGGTGAGCAGATCGGGCTCGTCCCGCAGGGGCAGCACGGGTGCCGGTTCATTCCGCCCGTAGCGGGTCAGGGAAGGATTGATCGTGTCCAGAAGACTGGCCCCCGGAGGGGTATTGGCAAGGCTGCTCATCCGCGGCTGCTGAGGGCTTGGATTGGGGTGGGTGTTCTTTCGGATCGACGGTGGTCGGATCGGCTGCGGGGGGGGAGGGGCGCAGCGGCGATGGTGAAGCGCCAGCCTTGGAGTTCACGCTCCTGCCTGTAGGTCCAGGCGAAGGCGGCGGCTGATCAAGGACAATGGTCCATCTTAGCTGCCCGCCCGAATGGGGTCCTCCAAGCTGCGTCAGATCGGAGGGTTGTGGGCCCTGGCCCTCCTCGGCAGCGCGTTGCTTGTGGCGGCGGGCCGCCACTGGCCCGATCCCTTGCCGCCCCGCCTGGACCTGGTGTGGAGCTTGGTGGTCCTGCCCCCCTTGGTGCTGGGGGTGTGGTTACTGGTGGGTTGGCGACTGCCAGACACGGACGACGTGGCAGATGACGGGGGAGAATCCCTCCGCGGGACAGAATCAGTCCCCAAGGAACCCCCTTTCCCACAGGAGCGGTAGTGATGAGCGACAGGTCCAGGGCCAAGCGGGTCGTACTGGCCTATTCCGGCGGGGTGGATACCAGCGTCTGCATTCCCTACCTCAAGCAGGAGTGGGGCGTGGAGGAGGTGATCACCTTTGCCGCCGATCTGGGCCAGGGCGATGAGCTGGAACCGATCCAGCGCAAGGCCCTGGAGGCGGGCGCCACCCAGTCGATCGTGGATGACCTGATCGCCCCGTTCATTGGCGAGTTCGCCTTCCCCGCGATCCGCGCCAACGCGCTCTATGAGGGGCGCTATCCCCTCAGCACCGCCCTGGCCCGGCCGCTGATCGCCCGTCGGCTTGTGGAGATCGCCCGGGAGGTGGGCGCCGATGCGGTGGCCCATGGCTGCACCGGCAAGGGCAACGATCAGGTGCGGTTCGATGTGGCCATCGGCTCCCTTGCCCCCGACCTCAAGGTGCTGGCCCCGGCCCGGGAGTGGGGGATGAGCCGGGAGGAAACCATCGCCTATGGCGAGCGTTGCGGCGTTCCTTCCCCGGTGAGCAAGGCCTCCCCCTATTCGATCGATCTCAACCTGCTGGGCCGCAGTATCGAGGCCGGTGCGCTGGAGGATCCAGCCGTGGAGCCCCCGGAGGAGGTCTATGCCCTCACCTGCTCGGTGGAGGCGGCGCCGGCCGAGCCCAGGATCGTGGAGATCGGCTTCGAGCAGGGCAATCCGGTGAGCCTGGATGGCGAGCGGCTGGATCCGGTCAGCCTGATCCGTCGGGCCAATGCCTTGGCCGGCAGCCACGGTTTCGGCCGCCTCGACATGGTGGAGAACCGGGTGGTGGGGATCAAGAGCCGTGAGATCTACGAAACCCCCGGCCTGCTGTTACTGATCCGGGCCCATCAGGATCTGGAGAGCCTCACCCTCGCCGCCGACGTGCTGCGGGCCAAGCGTCAGATTGAGATGCAGTGGGGCGATCTGGTGTATCAGGGCCTGTGGTTCGGGCCACTCAAGGACGCCTTGGATGGGTTCATCGACCGCACGCAGGTGGCCGTGAACGGCAGCGTTCGCGTCAAGTTGCACAAGGGCAACGCCACGGTGGTGGGTCGCAGCAGCAGCACCAACAGCCTCTACGTCCCCACGATGGCCACCTACGGCGCCGAGGATCGTTTTGATCACAAGGCCGCCGAAGGCTTCATCTATGTGTGGGGTCTGCCGAGTCGACTGTGGGCGACGCGCCAACGCCTCGGCTGAGGCGGTTTCGACCCCGTTCCAGGGCCTGGCGCAGGCCTGATTTGAGGGAGCGCCAGCGGGAGGGCGGTTGGGGCGTGGTGGACGGCAGGAGCAGGGGCTGGCGCTCAGGCGCCGTGGCCCCATGGCCCCCCAGGGCATAGAGACGTTGATGGAGTTCGATGTTGTCGGCTAGCAGCTTGCGGTGCTGGGCGAGCACCCCTTCCAGCCGCTGCCGGAATTTGCGCTCGAAGATTTCCGTGAGGTCTTCGAGCATTTCCTGAAGAACCCGCACCTCTTCCTGGCTGGCCTCGAGTTCGTCGTGCAACCGTTGGGTCGAGGCCGAATGACCAATCGACACCCCGGGGTAGGGCACTGAGGGGTGGATCGGCCCGGGGAGGGAATCAAACCGCCAGCGCAGATTCACCGGTGTGGTGCCCAGGCCAGGGGCGAGGGAGGGTAGGGATGGGGGCACGGCCGGAGGTCGCAGCCGATTCAACTGGTCGTTGAGTTGGGCATTGACGTTGGCTGGCTTGTCACTTGGATCGGCCATCAACGCCGCGCCATGGTCATCCACGACTGTACTTCCGTGCCCAAGCCCGTACAAGGGCTTCGTTTGTCACCAAAAAAACGGGCTGCCTTAGCAGCCCGGGTCCTGGAACGGATGATTTGGCTTGGTTCCCTACCGCGGGATCAGGCGGGGACAGCCGCCTCGGCGGCCGGTTCGGTGGCAGCGGCGGCTTCCGTGCCGCTGGTGGGCATGGTGCGCGGTGCCGGCATCGGCCCATCCTGCTTGACGGTGAGGTAGCGGATCACATCCTCGGAAAGGCGCATGGCCCGCTCCAGGGGTGCCACCTGCTGGCCGTCACCGTTGTGGTTCAGCTGCACGTAGATGCCCTCGCGGTGCTTAGCGATCGAATAGGCCAGACGGCGCTTGCCGCGCATCTGGCTGTCGAGCACCTCACCACCGGATTCGATCACCAGATCGCGGTATTTGTTCACGTGCGTTTCGACTTCCTCCTCCGGAATGTCCGGACGAAGGATGTACATGGTTTCGTAATAGGGCTGCGTCATGGTCGCCTGTTGGGGGGACGGTGCCGTCACCGCCGACGGATGGGGTGGATCGGCCAGGGGCTGGGGAGCGTAGGGCCCACCAGCGACGGATCCATGAACCTATCGCAACGCTCGTCCCGACCCCTCAGAGCAGCTGCATCCGCACCGCTTCCGACACCGTGGGAATGTCCGCCTCTTCACCGCGCAGGCACTGGACCACCGCGTAACCGACCAGCAGCAGCACCCCCAGGAACACGGTGTTGGACAGGGTGCGCAGCACCAAGCCGGTGCCGAGCGGGGCCAGCAGGGTGTCGAAGGCCAGGGTCAGCAGCATCAGCACGATGTCGATCAGGATCGCCTGGAGCACGTTGAAACGGATCAGGTACGGCACCTGTGGGTTGCGGGCCACCGCCAGGAACAGCACGAAGAACACCAGCAAGCTGCCAAAGGGAATGGCCTGCTGCAGGGTCATCAGGGGCAGGGCCGGCAGGGCGGTCCAGTTCAGGACCGGGAACTGGCTGAACAGCCAGCGGCCATAGGGCAGGGCGTCGGACCAGGGCAACAGATAGGCCAGGGCCGCCAGCAACCGCTGCCAGAACGGGGGGCCTTGCATGGAGGGGGACAACTAAGGGGTGATCTCACGCTAGGGCGCCGGTCAGGGCCGCCAGGGCGGCGCGGCGCATGGCGTCCACCGGCACCTCGCTCAGGCCACTCCACAGGCGCAGGGCGGCGGCCCCTTGGTGCACCAGCATCTCCAAGCCATCGATGCCGTGGCAGCCCTGGTCGGTGGCACGGCGCAGCAGGGTGGTGGGCCGTGGCGTGTAGATCAGGTCGTAGACGGTGCAACCGGGCCGGAGCCGCTCCAGTTCCGCCGGGGTCAGGGGCAGGCGCTCCACCGCCGTCGGATCGCCCGTGGAGGCCATCCCCACCGGGGTGGTGTTCACCACCAGGTCGGCGCTAGCTAGGGCCTCCGCCAGGGGGGCCTCCCCCAGGCTGGACTCTGGCGCGCCCCAGGCCAGTCCCGTCAGTCCTTCGGCCCAGGCGCCACAGTCCGCCAGGAAGGTCCGCAGCCGCTGGCCATCTCGGCCCACCACCGTCAGCCGCGCCAGCCCCAGCTCAGCCAGGCCGGCCACCACGGCCCGGGCACTGCCGCCGCAGCCCAGCACCAGGGCCTGGCCGCCCCGCCAGCGCTGGGGATCCGGCGTCCGCAGCGGGGTCAGGAACCCCTCCACATCGGTGTTGGTGCCATACCAGCCGCCCTGGGGGCGGCGCACCAGGGTGTTCACGGCGCCCAGCCGCTCCGCCAGGGGGCTGAGCTCGGCCGCCAGGGCGGCCACGGCCTGCTTATGGGGAAGGGTCACGTTGAGGCCGCGGCAATCGAGGGCCTCCAGGGCCGTCAACACCGTGGCCAGGGCGGTGGCGGGGGTGGGCAGGGCCAGGTAGGCCCAGTCGAGACCGAGCTCCCGCAGGGCGGCGTTGTGCATCGCCGGCGAGAGGGAATGGCGTACCGGATCGCCGAGGACCCCCACCAGGGCGGTGAGGCCGGAGAGCGGGCGGGCAGGGCTGGTCATGGGGGCAACGGGGCGCTGGCGCGCGGTGGATTCAGGGCGGATGGAGCGGGACCGGACCGCTCCGGTTCGGGAACCACGCCTCGCCGGGGGAGAGGGGGCCTGCGGAAGATGCTCTCAGTCCGATTTTCATCCACTCCAGGAGGTGGTAATCCATGGGAAAGGTCGTCGGTATTGACCTCGGCACCACGAACAGCTGCGTCGCCGTGATGGAGGGTGGCAAGCCCACGGTCATCGCTAACGCTGAGGGGTTCCGCACGACCCCCTCGGTTGTGGCTTACACCAAAAATCAGGACAAGTTGGTCGGTCAGATCGCCAAACGGCAGGCGGTCATGAACCCTGAGAACACCTTCTATTCCGTCAAGCGTTTCATCGGTCGTCGGGTCGATGAGGTGAATGAGGAGTCGAAGGAAGTTAGCTATTCCGTTGAAAAAGCTGGCTCCAACGTCAAGATCAAATCACCGGTGCTGAACAAGCAGTTCGCCCCCGAGGAGATCTCCGCTGAGGTGCTGCGGAAGTTGGCTGCTGATGCCGGCAAGTATCTGGGCGAAACCGTGACCCAGGCCGTGATCACGGTTCCCGCCTACTTCAACGATTCCCAGCGCCAAGCCACCAAAGATGCCGGCAAGATCGCCGGCCTTGAGGTGTTGCGCATCATCAACGAGCCCACCGCCGCCGCCCTGGCCTACGGCCTCGATAAAAAGAGCAATGAGCGCATCCTGGTGTTCGACCTAGGGGGCGGCACCTTCGACGTGTCCGTGCTTGAGGTGGGCGATGGGGTGTTCGAGGTGCTCTCCACCTCGGGCGATACCCACCTGGGCGGCGATGACTTCGACAAGGTGATCGTCGATTATCTGGCCGATAGCTTCAAGTCCAACGAGGGCATTGATCTCCGTCAGGACAAGCAGGCCCTGCAACGGCTCACCGAGGCGGCCGAGAAGGCCAAGATCGAACTCTCCAGTGCTACCGAGAGCCAGATCAATCTGCCCTTCATCACCGCGACGCCGGAGGGTCCGAAGCACCTCGATGTCACCCTGAAACTGGCCGATTTCGAAAAGCTGGCCAGCAAGCTGATCGACCGTTGCCGGGTGCCGGTGGAGCAGGCCCTTAAGGACGCCAAGCTCTCCACCAGCGAGCTCGATGAGGTCGTGATGGTGGGGGGCTCCACCCGCATCCCCGCCGTGCTCAAGCTGGTCAAGGATGTCACCGGCAAGGATCCCAACCAGACGGTGAACCCCGATGAAGTGGTGGCCGTCGGGGCGGCCATCCAGGGCGGCGTGCTGGCTGGTGAGGTCAAGGACATCCTGCTGCTGGATGTCACCCCCCTCTCCCTGGGGGTGGAAACCCTGGGCGGAGTGATGACCAAGATGATTGGTCGCAACACCACCATCCCCACCAAGAAAACGGAGGTGTATTCCACCGCCGTGGATGGTCAAACCAACGTGGAAATTCACGTGCTCCAAGGGGAGCGCGAGATGGCCAGCGACAACAAGAGTCTGGGCACCTTCCGCCTCGATGGCATTCCCCCCTCCCCCCGTGGTGTGCCTCAGATCGAGGTGACCTTCGATATCGATGCCAACGGCATCCTCAGCGTCAACGCCAAGGACAAGGGCAGCGGCAAGGAGCAGAGCATCTCGATCACGGGTGCCTCCACCCTCAGCGACACTGAGGTGGACAAGATGGTGCGGGATGCCGAGGCCAATTCCGCCGCCGACAAGGAGAGGCGCGAGAAGATTGATCTCAAGAATCAGGCCGAAACCCTGATCTATCAATCCGAGAAGCAACTCTCTGAGCTGGGCGACAAGGTGGGGGCCGAGGACAAGGCCAAGGTGGAGGGCTTCGTCAAGGAGCTCAAGCTGGCCGTCGAAAAGGACGACAGCGCCACGATCAAGACCACCCTGGAACAGCTGCAGCAGGCCCTCTATGCCGCCGGTGCCGCGGTGTACCAGCAGGCGGGTGCTGAGGGGGCCGGTGCGGCTCCGGGCGGCAACGGCAACGGCTCCTCCGCCGGTGCCTCCAGCTCGGCCGAGGACGTGATCGACGCCGAATTCACCGAGAGCAAGTGAGGCCGGGGGCCCTGGCCCCCATTCACCACAAAGGGCCCCCGACAGGGGGCCTTTTTTAATGGAGGGGAACGGTTCTGAACCCGTTCCCCGGCCAGCTGGGGCCTTACTTGCTCAGCCCCTGAACCGCCGTGCGACCCAGGCTCAGCACCGCCTCCGGCAGGGGCACGTAGCTCAGGGGGCCGGCTCCTTCCTGGGCTTTCGCCGAGAGGGTGTAGTCAAACAACTTTTGGAGTCCCTCCAGCTTGGTGCCATTGCCCGTTTTGTAGAGCAGGACCCAGGAGAAACTGACGATGGGATAGCCGGCTTTGGGATTGGGGTCGCTGCCGATCAGGTCCGGGCCCAGATCAATCGACGCCAGGGCCGCCGCTGCGGCGTCCGGGGTGGGCTTGAGGACTTGGCCACTGGCATTGGTGAGGGCCGCGGCTTGTAGGGGCTCGCGCACATAGGCGGTTTCCACGTAGCCAATACCACCATCCAATTTGGTCAGCTGGGCGGCCACCCCCTCATTGCCCTTCGCCCCCACGCCCGTGGGCCAATTCAGGGTTTTGCCCTGGCCGGGGCCGTTCTTCCATTCGGGACTGATGGCGGCGAGGTGGGCGCTGAAATTGGCGGTGGTGCCGGAACCATCCGAGCGGAAGACCACCTTGATCGGCTTGGCAGCACAGCCCAGGGCGCTGTAGTCCTTGATTTTGCCAAGGAAGATGTCGGTCAGTTGACCCTGGTTGAGCTTGAGATCGCAGCCTTTGTGGTTGTAAGCAACGGCGATGGCGCCTGCGGTCATCGGCACCTGCACCACGCCCTTGGTCACCTTGCTCACCTCCTCGGCCTTCATCGGCACGTCGGTGGCGCCGAAGTCAACGGTGCCCGCCATGAACTGGCGCACTCCCGCCCCGGATCCCACGGATTGATAGTTCACCCGCACCCCCTGGCTGGACAGCTCCTGGAACCAGCGCTGGTAGATGGAGGCGGGGAAGGAGGCTCCAGCGCCGTTAAGGGTGGTGCTGCCGCCGCCGCAACTGCTCAGCAGTAGGGCGCTGCCACTGACGGCAAGGGCGATGGTGGAGCGGCGCAGGCGGGGTGTCTGGCGAGCCATGGGGATCGGTGATCGTCGTTACATATTGGGGTCAAAAGGCATGGCTTGGCTGCATCGCGGCTTACCTTCCACCTGCTCCACCGCCCATGTAGCGCTGGCCGGGGCCAGCAGCACCCCATTGCGGTAGTGGCCCCCCGCCAGCAGCAGCCCTGGGGCGATCGGCTCCAGCAGGGGCGCCGGCCGCCCGTCGGGGCGGGCGCGCAGACCCTGCCAGTGCGCCACCGGCACGGCGGCCTTGAGCCAGGCGGGGGCGTGGCCGCCAAGGCTGCGCAGCGGATCCAGGGCGGCGCCATCGGCCTCGCGGCCCGGTTCGAGCGTGGCCCCCAGCCACAGCCGCCGCCCCCCGGGACGATCCGGGCGGGGGATCAGGTTGATGCCCTCCCACACCACGGCCCCCGGCCATGGCCGCCAGCCGTTGGCGGGCTCTGCCGGCAGCTCCAGCTCCAGGGCCTGCCCCAGCACCGGCTGCATCGGCCAGGTGGTTGCCAGGGTGCCGCCATCGCCAAGCCTGGCCAGCAGCGCGGGGGTGGCGGCACCGGCGGCCAGCACCACCCACTCCGCTTCAGCAACATGACCGGCTTCGCCCTGCAGTCGCCAGCCGCCCGCTGCTCCTGTCAGGGGCTCCAGGGCCACGGCCCTGTCCGCCAGCTGCCCCAGGCCGGCGGCGTTGGCATCGGCGAGCAGGGCGTCCAGGGCCTGGCCGGGATCAAGTTGGCCGTCGTCGGGGGAGAACAGCCCCCCCAGGGCCGCGGCCGGCACGACCGGGTCCAGCTCCGCCACCCGCTCGCGGCTCCACAGCTCCAGGGGCAGGCCGCGCCGCTGCCGTTCCAGGGCCAGCCGTTGCTGGTGCTCCAGTTGGTTGCCGCTGGCGGCCAGCATCAGCAGGCCAGGGCGATAGGCGATCGGATAGCCGCGGCGGGCGAGGTCGGCCCGCCAGCTCCGCCAGAGGGCCAGGCTCTGTTGCCGCAGCCGCCAGCCCCTGCCGCTGCCCCGATGGGCCACCTGCCCCATCAACACCCCCAGGGCCGCCCGGCTGCCGTTGCGCAACATTGCGTCGGGTGGTCCGGCCAGGGCCGGATCCACCAGCAGCACCCGGTGGCCGCGGCGCTGCAGCAGCCAGGCGCAGGCCACGCCAACAAGCCCTGCCCCCAGCACCATCACCGTGCGGGGAGCAGTGGTGGTCAGACCTGCTTGAGGGCCACTTTCACGGACTCGGGCAGCACCTGGGCGTACTTGCCGAAGCCGCTGGCCACCTTGATGTACGACTTGCGCAGGTTGTCGCCGTCCTGGAGACGGGCGGCTTCATCCAGCTCGGCCATGGCGGTTTTGAGCTGGGTGGCCAGGGCATTCGCTTCGGGGCGCTCGACCGCTGGCAGCAACTTGTTGATGTACAGCATCTCGCGGCCCACTTCCTGCATGGGGCCGTGGATCAGGTTGCGGGTGAAGGTCCAGTCGCGGGCATTCACCAGGGCAGCCAGCTCGGGCAGCCGATCCCGGGCGGAGAGGAAGCCCTCGGCCTGGCGGGTGATGGTGGCCAGATCTTCCGGGCTGATGCCCGGAACCTTGGCCTGGGCACCGCCGCAGGCGGCCAGGGAAACGCTCAGGACCACCACCAGGGCCACCATCACCAGCCGGCGCAGGCTGTGGACCAGGGTGGAGAGGGTCGACGCAACGGCCATGGGGCTCTGTGGCGAGGCAGGAGGCCCGAATCTATCGGCGGATGCCGCCGTTGCTGTTCTGGGATGGGGGCGCTGTAACCCTGTGCCATGGCCGCCCCGCTCGGCACAATGCGGACCAAGGTGTTGGCGCCATGCGTTCTCCCACGGCCATCCTGCAGCTGATTTGCCCGGACCGGCCCGCTCTGGTGAGTGAGCTGTCCGGTTGGGTGGCGGCTAACGGGGGCAATATTCGCCACGCGGATCACCACACCGATGCGGATGCTGGGCTGTTCCTGAGTCGGATCGAGTGGGAGCTGGAGGGTTTCGGCCTGCCGCGGGAGGCGATTGCGCCGGCCGTGCGTGCCCTGGCCACCCGCCTCGGCGGCGAGGGGCAGCTCCATCTCTCCGATGTCACCACCACCGCGGCGATTTTCGTGAGTCGCCAGGACCATGCCTTGGTGGATCTGCTCTGGCGCACCCGCGCGGGAGAACTGCCGATGCGGGTGCCGTTGGTGGTGGCCAATCATCCCCAGCTTCAGGCGGTGGCCGAGGGCTTCGGCGCCCGTTTCGTCCATGTGCCGATTGGTCCGGACAATCGGGCCGAGGCGGAGGACAGGCAGCTGGAGCTCCTGGCCGAGCACGGCATTGAGTTGGTGGTGTTGGCCAAGTACATGCAGGTGGTGACCCCCCGTTTTCTGGAGCGGGTCAACGCCGGCGGGCCCCACCGGGTGATCAACATCCATCACTCCTTCCTGCCCGCCTTCCAGGGGGCCCAGCCCTACCACCGGGCCTGGGAGCGGGGCGTGAAGCTGATCGGCGCCACCGCCCACTACGTCACCGAGGAGCTGGATGCGGGGCCGATCATCGAGCAGGCCACCGTGCATGTGAGCCATCGCGATGAGGTGGACGACCTGATCCGCAAGGGTCGGGACACCGAACGGCTGGCCCTCTCCCGGGCCGTGCGCCTGCATCTTCGTCGCCAGGTGATGGTTTACCGCGGTCGAACGGCGGTGTTTGATTGAGGCTTCTCGGCGGGCGTGGCTCGCACGGTCTGCGGATGCGTCTCGCCGCCCTCGATCAGCGTCTGTTGGCCCATCGGCCACCCGACGCCTCGCCCCTGGGATGGCGTTGTTTTCAGTTGGGCCTGGGCCTGCTGGCCAGCAGTGCCTTCCTGGCGGCGCTGCTGCTGTTGGTGGCCCTGATCCTGGGCAGTCTGCGGCGGCGTCCGCCCCTGGCCGACCGCGCCAATGGGGTATTGCTTGGGGTGGCGGGGTTGATGGTGCTGGGCTGCTTCGGGGCCACGAGCGGCTGGCTGGCCTGGGTGGGCCTAGGGAATTGGTTGCCCTTTTTCTGGGCGTTCTGGGGATTTCAGCCCTATCTCCGTGGGGATGCCGCCCGGCGGCGGGCGGCCCTGGCGCTGCTGGCCGGCACCGTGCCGGTGATCCTGACCGGCCTGGGCCAGCTGTGGTGGGGTTGGCAGGGCCCGTTCCAGATCTTCGGCGGCCTGGTGATCTGGCACCTCAAGGCGGGGGGCAGCCCGCACGGGCGCCTGGCGGGCCTGTTCGATTACGCCAACATCGCCGCCGCCTGGTTGGCCCTGGCCTGGCCCCTAGCCCTGGCGGCCCTGTTTCAGCCTCGCCTGGATGGCCGTCGCCGGGGCGCGGCCCTTGGGATCGCCGCATCCCTGGCGGTGGCCACCTATCTCACGGAATCGCGCAATGCCTGGGGCGCGATGTTGCTGGCCCTGCCGCTGGTGGCGGGCCCGGCCCGTTGGGTCTGGTTGCTGCCGTTGGTGGTGGGGGGCTTGCTGGTGATCGGTCTGGCGTCCCTGCCTGGGGTGCCGTCCCTGCTGCAGCATCCGGCGCGGCAGGTGGTGCCGGAGGCGATCTGGTCCCGGCTGAGCGATCTCAAGTACGGCGCCGATCGCCCCCTGGCCTCCACCCGGCTGGCCCAGTGGCAGGTGGCCGTGGGGATGATCGCCGAGCGGCCCTGGCTGGGGTGGGGTGCGGCGGCCTTCAGCGTGATCTACCCGCTGCGCACCGGCCATTGGCACGGCCATCCCCACAACCTGCCGATCGATCTGGCCCTGAGCCATGGCCTGCCGGTGGCGGTGCTGCTGGTGGGCTTTGTGCTGTGGCTGCTGATCCGGGCCGCCCGCCATGGCATGGCCCAGGGTGCCCTGTTCGATCGGGCCTGGTGGGCCTCGGCCCTGATCCTGGTGACCCTGCACGCCACCGATATCCCCTATTTCGATAGCCGGCTGAACGTGGCGGGCTGGGTGTTGCTGGCCGGGCTGCGCTGCGTCGGTCCCGCTTCTGAGGCCTGAGGGTCAGGGGGTGGCCTGCGTCAGCGCTTCGCGGCGGTGGCCCGCCAGGGTGGCCTTGGGCAGGGGGCCCTCTAGGTGGTCCCAGGGCAGGCGGCGCCCCTCGCTCCAGGTGCTGTGCACCACCTCCTCCCAGGCGGGGGGATCCGGCAGGGAGGGCGGGGTGGCTTCGGGTCGTTCCCCGGCCAGCACCGCGCGATAGGCCTGTTTCCAGCCGCCGAGGCTGTCATGGCGACCGCGGGCCGCGGCGATCACCGGCGCCAGGCGGCGATCACTGCGGGAGATCAGGGCCTGGATCACGCTCCAGGCATAGCTCTCGGGGCGCACGTCGATGCCCTTGGGTTTGAGGAGCTTCGCCAGGTGTTTCAGGCGCTTGTCGGCCTCCGGCCGCACCCCTTCCCACTGGAAGGGGGTGTGGGCCTTGGGCACGAAGGTGCTCACCCCCAGGCTGAGGCGCAGGCCCGGGGTGGCCTTTTTCAGGGCCAGCAGCAGCTGGGCGGTGGCGTCCACATCGGCCGGGTCTTCGCTGGGCAGGCCGGCCATGCCATAGAGCTTGAGGCTGCTCAAGCCCCCGTCTCGGGCGTGGCGGGCGGCGGCGAAGATCGCCTCGGTGTCGAGCTTTTTGTTCACCACGCGGCGGAGGCGTTCGCTCCCGCTTTCGATGGCGATGGTGAGGGATTTGCTGCCCCGTTTGGCCAGGATTCGCCCCAGCTCTGGCGTCACCGTGGCGGCCCGCACCGAGCTGACGCTGAGGCGCACCCCCTCGAAGCGATCCTGATCGAGCCAGCCCAGCAGGTCGTCGAACTGGGGATGCTGGGTCACCGAGGCCCCCAGCAGTCCGAGGCGCTGGGTGGCCCCCAGGCCCTTCTCCACCGCTGGGATCAGGCCGTCATCAAGGGAGGCGCTGCGGAAGGGCAGGGTGAGGTAACTGGCCAGGCAGAAGCGGCAGAGTTCCGGGCAACTGCGCACCACCTCCACCAGATGGATGGAGGGCCAGGCCGCCTCCGGGGTGATCACGGTGGAGTGGCTGAGGGTGTTGCCCCGCCAGGTCTGCTTGGCCACCGTGGCCGGGATGCCGGCGTCGCTGGGGTCCACCCGCAGCAGGGCGCCAGCGGCGTCGTAGTGGGGGGTGTAGAGGCTGGGAACGTAGACCCCGGGCACCTGGGCCAGGGCCCGCAGCCGTTGCTGGCGGGGGGCGTCCCGGCTGGCGGCCACGGCGTCCACGAAGGCCGGCAGCAGCAGCTCGCCATCGCCGAGCAGCACCACATCGAGAAAGGGAGCCAGCGGTTCCGGGTTGGCGGTGAGCACCGGACCGCCCCCGAACACCAGCGGATCGTCCTCGCCACGCTGGTGGCTCCAGAGGGGAATGCGTTGCTGTTCGAGCAGATCCAGTAACACCGGACCATCCAGCTCCCAGCTCAGGGAGAGGCCGAACA
This sequence comes from uncultured cyanobacterium, assembly GCA_903856805.1. Lineage (GTDB taxonomy): Bacteria > Cyanobacteriota > Cyanobacteriia > PCC-6307 > Cyanobiaceae > Cyanobium. Next base: position 38,145 of record CAIOCZ010000021.1, read on the forward strand.
GGTCGAGGTCGGGCCCCCATCCGCGCTGCCCACTGCGCTGCCCACCGCGCTGCCCTGCATGGGGGGGGTCCCCCTGGTCGGTGAACAGCCGGCGGACGTCCAGATCGCTGCGCTGGGCGAGGGTGGCCCAGACCACCTGATAGCCCAGGCTGGTGATGCCGACGGCATAGGTGCTGGGGAAGGCCAGCACCGCGCGCAGGGCGTTGGCCGCCGGCACGGCCGGTGTAAACAGCAGGGTTTCCTGGTTCAGGAGGGGGCGGATGGCAATCTTTAGTTTGGGCTGCCAGCCGCCCCGGCTGGGTTTATTTGCCCAGCAGACCCTGGAGGGGGCCCATCAGCCCGGTGATCGCTGAGCCGGCGGCCGCGGCATCGGGCTTGGCGCCGCCCCCGAAGGTGCTGATGGCGGTTTTGGCGGCCATTTCCACGGCGGGCCACTTGTCACCGGCCAGGGGCTGGATCACCGGGGAGGCCTTGTCCCAGAGGGCTTGGAAACCGCCCATGGTGGCCACGGCGCCCGCCAGGTTGCCGGCCTTCACTTCGCCTTCGCCTTTTTTCAGCAGATCGAGCACCGGGCCGATGGCGGGGGCGAGGGCGGTCTGGGCGGCGCCGGTGGCGGCCGTCTTGGCGGCGTCACCGGTGGCGGAGGCGGCGTCTTTGGCCGCATCGCCCACGCCGGTGGCGGCGGTTTTGGCGGCATCACCGACCCCGGTGGCGGCCTCCTTGGTCTGGGAGCAGCCGGTGAGGCTGAGGGTCCCGGCGACGGCCAGGGCCAGGCTGGCGCTGAGGAGGCGTTCGATCCGCATGGGGAAGGACAGGTGAATTTCGGCTGAACCGTAGAGATCCCTGGCCTGGATTCCCGTATTTACGGAATTTTGTAAGCGTTGTTACCGAATCCCCACAGACTTGGGTCCAGGGGCGAGGCCCGAGGACGCAAGCCCGGACGATCGACGATCACGCAGGGTCGTGTTGTTTGGATTGCAGAGCCGTTCATGAACGCTTGGCTTGGCAGCACGTCCACAACCTGAACCCCGGCGTGTGAATCGCTCAATGGGTCCTTCGGGATTGGCTTTGCTGGCTCGGGGCCGCACTGTCTTGTCAGGATGGAGTTTCTACATCGTTTTCTCCGTCCGCCCCCTTTCGCTATGTCCGGCAGCCCCGCTCCCATCCCCGATCAGGAGGCGCTGCACGAGGAGTTCTTCGGCGCCCTGGAAGCCCTGGGCGGTTCAGCGGGGAACGGCAAGATGCGGGAGCTGTTGGGCTGGGATGAGGCCACCTATGAAGCCGTGAAGGCGTCCTTGCTGGCCTCGGGGCAGCTGCGCCCGGGCCGGGGACGGGGCGGTTCGGTGAGCCTGGCGGAGGGCTCCGGTGAGGAAGCTGGCCAAGATCCGGCTCGCTCGGTGCCCCCCAAGGACCCTGGCCACCCTGCCGCTGGCCCGGTCCCCCTGGGCCCCCAGCCCAGCGGCAAGCAGAACCTCTCGGCCTTCATCTGGAGCGTGGCCGACCTGCTGCGGGGCGACTACAAACAGAGCGACTACGGCAAGGTGATCCTGCCGTTCACGGTGCTGCGCCGGCTCGACTGCGTGCTGGAGCCCAGCAAGGAGGCGGTGCTGGCCGAAAAGGAGCTGCGCGAAGGCCAGGGGCTCGATCCCGAACCCTTCCTGCTGCGGGTGGCGGGCCAGGCCTTCTGCAACACCTCAGCCCTGGGCATGAAGCGGCTGATGGGCGATCAGGACAACATCGGCGAGAACCTGCGGAGCTATATCCAGGCGTTCACGCCAGAAGTGCGGGACATCTTTGAGAGTTTTGAGTTCCACCTGCAGGTGGACAAGCTTGACAAGGCTGGGCTGCTTTACATGGTGTGCGAGCGTTTCGCTCAGTTCGATCTGCACCCGGACACGGTGAGCAATGCCGAGATGGGGCAAGTGTTCGAGGAGTTGATTCGCAAGTTCGCGGAATTGTCGAACGAGACAGCCGGGGAGCATTTCACGCCCCGGGAAATCATCCGCCTGATGGTGAATCTGATTTTCATCGAAGACCATGACGCCCTCACCAAGCCGGGTATCGTTCGCACCCTCTACGACCCAACCCCGGGCACCGGCGGGATGCTGAGCGTGGGTGAGGAACACCTGCTGGCCCATAACCCCCTGGCCAGGTTGGTGATGTACGGCCAGGAGCTCAATCCGGAGAGCTACGCGATCTGCAAGGCGGATCTTTTGATCAAGGGGCAGGACATTCGCAACATCGTTTTCGGCAACACCCTGAGCAATGATGGCCTGAGGGGCTGTTCTTTGATTACATGCTCTCCAATCCTCCCTTTGGAGTGGATTGGAAAAAGATCGAGAAGATGATCCG